>NZ_JARESR010000002.1:0-431595 GCF_046028015.1 Paraburkholderia sp. RL17-383-BIF-A
GCGGCGCGCTGCCCGCGCTCGCGGCCATTGCATCGCTGCGCGATGAAGGTGTGCGCGGCGCGTTGCTGGGCGCATACGGCGACTATGCGCGCCTGCAACGCGCCCGCTTCGACGGGATGGGTGAGCGGGTGCGTGCCGTGCTCGAAGGCGCGGCGCGCCTCGATCAAACCTGAGCCGACAGATAGCTCAGTTCCCGCTGCGCACTAACCTGCTTGACCGCCTGCGCGGTGCCGACATACGAAAGCCCCGACGTGCGCGAGGCCGAATTCGACTCGTAGCTGTACAGCACGTGATTCGTCCAGCTTGCCGGCGACTCGAGCAGACGCGCGATCTCGCCGCGAATCCGCAGCATCTCCCTCTGCTCGTCGGCGCTCGGCGTGCGGCCGCCCTGCTCGTACATGCGCAGCGTGCCGCGATACGCGTTGATCTCGGCGGCCGCCTGCGGCACGATGCGCTGCCGCTCGCCGTAGTACTGATTGCCGCGAGTCGCGTTGAGCTTGACCTTGGTCTGGTACAGGTTCAACGCCGCCTGGTCGCCGTTCATCGAATGAGTCCATTCATCATTGCGACTGTCGATGTATTGCAGGTAGTTGCCGACGCTCGTGAACTCGGTATCGCGATAGGTGCGCTCGGGCACGATGTCGCCGCTTTCTTCATAGAGCCGCAGCGTCGAACCGGTGCCGGTCTGCATCAGGGTCGTGCCGAAGCCCACCAGCGGCGCGCTCGAAAACGACAGTGAGTTGAACGGCCCGACGTTGCCGATCGGCGCGGGCGGCGGGCTCGCCACCAGCGTGGCGCTGCCGTTGACCGCGAAGCGATGCCCGCTGCTCGATTTGTCGACGTTGCGCGCGCCGCTCTGATCCGTCGCATGTGCCTTGCTCGAACTGAGCACGGCCTCGGCCGTGACGAGCGGCCCGAACTTGACGTTGGCCGGGCTCACGTAACGCGCGCCACCCGTCACGGCAACCGAGCCGTAATTCGAACGGCTCTTGTTGTCGACCCAGCCGATCGACACGTCAGGATCGGCAAAGAACTTGTCCGCCATGCCGTTCCACATTTCGTCCTTGGTGCGCGGCAGTTGTCCTCCGGGACCGGCTCCGCCGAGCGTGCGCACCACGTCGGTCATCTTGCCGCGCCACGCCTCGGGGTCGTTGCTGCCGGTCTGGTCGAACGGCGTGCGGATCACCACGCCGCGGGGATTGCTGGTGTCGCGTCCGCCGATCACGGACCCGTAGCCGCTTGCCATCGCCTTGCCGCCGGCGAGCGACCAGCCGATGAAGCCGCCCACACCCAGGTGGGCGGACTTGCGGTTGTCGGTGCCGATGAACATCTCGCCGTGATGCGAGGTGGAGCCGACT
Organism: Paraburkholderia sp. RL17-383-BIF-A; assembly: GCF_046028015.1. Lineage (NCBI taxonomy): Bacteria > Pseudomonadati > Pseudomonadota > Betaproteobacteria > Burkholderiales > Burkholderiaceae > Paraburkholderia > Paraburkholderia sp. RL17-383-BIF-A. Next base: position 1,359 of record NZ_JARESR010000002.1, read on the forward strand.
TCGAGTAGCGCGTGACGGCCTTTCAGATAGCGCACGTCCGGCGCCACCGACGCGCTCGGCGCGCCGACGAGCCCGAGCGCGGTCGCGATATTCTCGGAGATGTTCGCGTCCAGCCCATACACGCCGCCGCTCGACATCTGCACGCTCCACGTTTTCGGCACGTTTTCGACCAGATGGCACAACGAATCGATATTGCCTTGCGGCGTGGCCGGCGTCGCCACTGGATCCTGGCGGATCGCCTGCATACGGTCGAGATTTTCGCCGAGCGTGCGGCCGGTCGCGCCGATCGGCGCATTCATGTCCGCGCCCGATTCGGTGGCCCAGGCGCGCAGCGTCTCGGCGTTCATGTTCGGCAGATCGCGGAACGCCGGGCTGTCGCGCACCGTGTTCCTGTCGACGTTCAGCGCGCCGGCAACGTCGCGCGCAATCTGGTTTCGCTGCAGACGGCCGAATTTGGTGTCGTCGCGCAACCAGCCCTTGGTGCCGATGCTCGCCTTCCAGTTGCGCAGCGCGGCGGCGCGCACGGCGGCGTTCATCGTCGCATTGTTCGGCGCTTCGCCGCGCCGCCGTTGCTGCCCGTTCACCACCTGCGTATTTAGCGCATCGACCACCGTATCGATGGATTGCAGCGTGCTGAAGTCCTTGTCCGGATGGTCCATCAGTCCGCCGGCAGTACCCATGCCGAGCGCCGAGATCGGGTCCTTCTCGTGGCCGAAGCTCTGCTTGACGCCGCTGCGAAAGCGCTGCGCCGTGCGGTTCATCCACGAACCGGTGCGTGCCGAGGTGGCATTGCGCTGCGCGTGCTTGACCACCGAGAACATCCGGTTCTGCACCTGGCCGACATCGGCTTCGGCGATCCCGTTGCGATGCGCCAGGTACGCCGAACGCAAACGCGTGTCCGGTTGCGCGCGCGGATTGTCGAGCAGCGCGTTGCCGCACAGCATCGCCTTGGCGGTCTGCGTATGCGGCGCCAGCGCGAGGCTGATCGCGGCTTGCTGCTGGCTTTGCGCGACCTGGGTGTTGGGGTCGCGTTCGGCGGCCGGCAGCATGGCGTTGGCCGCTTCGCCGAGTTCACGCAGCGAGCCGGGTTTTTCCATGCCGTTCGGCCATGCCGACAACAGTGTGTCCGCGGCGCGCCAGGTTTGCCAGTCGGCTTGCGCGTGGACCTTGCGGTCGCGCTCGGTGGGCGCCTGGAGATTGCCGCCCAGCGGCGGCGCCGCCTCGACGTCGCGCAGCGCGTGGAAAGCGGCTTGCGAGCGCGCCATCGCGCAGCGGGTGGCAAACGCATCGCGCGCCTGCTGCGCGTTGGGATGCGCGATCGTGCCTTGCAGCACGCCGAGCACGTCGTTCGCGCGCTGCACGTTGCCGCCCGTCGCTTCCGCCAGCGCGTGACCGAGAAAGCGCGCCTTGGCGAGCGGCGGATCGCCGCGCCGCGCTTGTGGAATCGCTTCGCGGATGTCGTGCAGCAGCGCGTTGCGGTCGGTTTCGAACTGGGTGCCCGGTTCGGCCGGAAAGCTCGCGGCAAGATGCGCGTCGGCCGCGGCCTCGTTGCGCAGTTCGGTGCTCGCTTGCGACGCGGCGCGTTCGTTCTTGCCGACCGCGCTCTTCACATTGGTGTTGTTGTGCGATTTGACGCCAAGCGGAGTGCTCGCGTTGGGCTTCGGCGTGTGCATCTGCTTCGCGCTCGGCTCGATCTCCGGCGCGGGCCGCGACGCCCGCACCGTCGTGCGCGTATGAAACGGCGTATAGGCGCGGCTCGCGCCGCTGCCGGTCAGGTCGTTGAAGGGCGAGCCTTGCGGCATCGGGTCACTGCGCGTCTGCCCCGTTGCAAGCGGCGTCTGCACCGGCGCGCTGGGCAGATGGTTGCGCAATGCGCGCAGCTTGTCGAGCGGGCCGCCGACCACGCGCGTTTCGGGCAGGGGCGTATTGGCCTGCGGCTGATTCGGCTGTGGGGCCGCGGGTTGCTGCTGTTGCTGAACCGGCGGCGCGCCGCGTGAGAAAGGGTTGCGAATCCCGAATGGCACGAGCGGTCTCCCAGGTGAGGACGGTCGCATCGGCTGATTGCCGACGATGACGAATTTTCATCGCCACGTCACACGGCGGTGCTGCAAGTCCGAAGTTTGGAACGAGGATGCGAACGTGTCGGCGGCGAATGGGGCGCGCGGGCAAGCGTGTCATGCGTGCTGAATGGGTTCAGCGCCTTATTCACCACGCGCTTCACCACGTTAGCGTGGCTTCCCATTGCGGGCGCGCCGCCGCTGCTCGCTGCGCGCCCGCTCCAGGCGCATCGCCGGCGAATGCGGGCATCACGTCGCGTGCGAAGCGGCGCATCGATTCCATCGCCATGTCGTGCGGCATCGAACCGAACCAGAAACTTGCGCTGAAGTAGTCGCAACCGAGCCCGCCTTGAATGCGGCGCAACTGGCGGATACATTCGTCGGCGGTGCCGATCACGAGGAAATCGTTGCGCAGCACGTCGTCGGAGGGTTCGTCGGGCAGGGGCTGCGCCGGCACCATGCCGTCCACCACGTCACCCATATCGTGACGCAGGCGCAGCGTCGCGCGTCCGTTCCAGCGGGCATGCTCGACGGCCTCGCGGGCCTGCGCTTCGTTTTGTGCGACGAACACCGGCCGCTGTGTGCCGATGCGTACTGTCGAGAGCGCGGTGGCGAGGTCCGGATAGTGGCGCCGTACGTCGGTCAGCTTCGAAATGGGTTCGAGCACGCCGGTGAAGAGGTTTGCGCGTCGCCGCACGGCCTGTTCGACCGACTCGCGTCGGCTTGAATTGACGACCAGCCACACCGGCATCGCGCGTTGCAGCGGTTGCGGCACGAGGCCGGTGCGGGGAATGCTGAAGTGTTCGCCGTGATGCGAGAACAGAGGTTCGCGTAGGGCCTGCAATAGCACGTCGATCGCTTCGTCGTCGCGGGCCGAGGTGGCGCCTTTGACAAGTTGGAAGCGCTCGTACTGGTAGCGCTGATAGCCGCTGCCGAGGCCGGCCTCGACGCGTCCGCCGCTCAGCACGTCGAGCGTGGCGAGTTCTTCCGCGATCACGAGCGGATGATGCAGCGGCACCGGCACGATCGCCGGGCCGAGACGCAGATGGCGGGTGCGCGCGGCGATATGGGACAGCAGCATCAGCGGCCGCGACGAGTGCGAATAGTTGGTGAAGTGATGTTCGGCAAGCCACAGGTGGCTGAAACCGAGCGTATCGGCGGCTTCGGCCATGGCGATCGCGCGCTGGTACATCTCGGCGGCGGGCTTTGGCTCGGGCGCGGGCAGCGTCATGAACAGACCAAATTGCATCATCGACTCCCATGTACAGCAGTCGGCCGGCGTCAGCGCCTGAGCAGCGCTACCGCGGTCCCATTCAACGGGGGGTTACCGCGAGGCCTGATTCGCAGGCAGTGCAGCAGGCGCGTGGCCCCTCGCGCGGTAGAACATATACGTCGCGCCGTACGGCACGAGCAGATGCGCGCCTTCGAGTTCGCACAACGGTTGTGGCGGCAAACCGCCCGAGGTGTCGATGCGCTGGATCGAGCTGACGTCGGCGAAACGGCCTTCGCCGGGGCGTGGGGCGGCGACGAAGCGGGCCGTGTAGCGCACCCAGGTCAGCGCATTCGCACCAACCTGGCTTTCGGCGACGATATTGCCGATCACGTAGCTGCCGTCGTAGGAGAGGAAGTAACGGCCCGGCGCGACGGTGCCGACGCTCTTTCCTGCGGCGTCGACGAGAATTGCTTCGGAGCCCAGAGGATCCCAGGCCAGTTGCGTACCGTCGCGGGCGACGCCGGGCAGCGTGTCCGGCCGCGCGGTCACGCCGAAGGCGGGCGGGCTCGTCCTGATGCGCCGGCACACGTAGGTTTCGTCGCCGTGGGTGGTCATGACTTCCTGGAGTACTTCGTCCTGGCTGGCGCGCAATGCCGCGGGTAGGGATTCGTCGGAGGTCGGCGGCGGTTTGGGCGCCGTCGCGCAGCCGGTGAGGGCGAGCAGGCAGCAAGCCATGAGGCACAGCGTCGAGGGGCGCGGCGGCTGCACGGGGCGGGGCGGAAAACCGGTCATGGGAGCAAGGGGCGGGCGGGCAATATTGGCATCACACCTGATCCGGCGCGCTACTGCCTCGCTCGATACGAAAGACTGGATCGAAAACCGCACGCAGGTACGACGGGCACACATACTTGCCGGGCAGGACGGCAGGACGGCAGGACGGCAGGACGGCAGGACGGCAGGACGGCAGGACGGCAGGACGGCAGGACGGCAGGACGGCAGGACGGCAGGACGGCAGGACGGCAGCGGCCGCGGCAAACGGCAAACGGCAAACGGCAAACGGCAAACGGCAAACGGCAAACGGCAAACGGCAAACGGCAAACGGCAAACGGCAAGGCGCCGGTGGTTCGCATGAGTATGCATTCATTCGCGCCTCAGTCGAACCGTGCCCGGGCCCGGCGGGATACTGGCCTCGCTTGCCGCAGCGCCCGCCATCTGGCGGGACAGCTTCTGCGCAACGCCCTCTGCGCACAACGGCCCGAGAGCCCACCCGAACCGGCGATGGAATTGAATCTTCCGAATCCTCCGCGTCCTGCTTTCGCTTCTTCGTCCGGCCCCGATCCGCGGCTATCCATGCTGGCCGTCGATAACGAGCGCGCCTATGTCTACCTGGCCATGATCCGCCGCTACATTGGCGGCGCGGCCGACCTCGATGATCCCGCGCATCGCGCGGCGGCTCGAGCGGCGCCGATCACCGCCGACGATTGCGCCGAGCGGCTCGCCGAGGCGGACCGTGTGTTCGCTGAATGGCTCGCGCCGCGCCGCTGCTCGGCTGCCGATATCGCCGGCATCGAGCCCACACGCATGGCGCACGCGCTCAACCACATGCACCAGGAGTCACGCCGTCTGACGATGTGCGATGACGTGCTGCTCGATAACGTCGTCGAGTTGGCGCGCGTGGTGATCGACGAACGCGTGCCCGGCGACTTCATCGAAACCGGCGTATGGCGCGGCGGCGTGACGATTCTGATGCGTGCCGCGCTGACCGCGTTCGGCGGCGTCGGCCGCGGCGTGTGGGTGGCCGATTCGTTCGCGGGCCTGCCCGCGCCGGACCCGGTCACCGACCTGCGCGATGCGATCTGGCATCACCTGATGCGCGCGGTCGGCCTCCTGCGCAGCGATCTGGCGACCGTGCGCGAGGCTTTCGCGCGCGTGGGTCTGCTCGATCGCCGGGTGCGCTTTCTGCCCGGCTGGTTCGCCGACACATTGCCGGATGCGCCGATCGAGCGCCTTGCGTTGATGCGGCTCGATGGCGACTGGTACGAGTCGACCCGTGTCGCGCTCGAGTCCTTGTATCCGCGTCTTTCACCGGGCGGCTTCGTGATCGTCGACGACTATGGTCTGCCGACCGGCTGCGCGCGCGCCGTCGACGAATACCGTAGCGCGCATCGCATCGATGCGCCGCTGATGCGTGTCAATGCTCAGGCGGTGTACTGGCGCAAGCCATGGTGAACATGATCGCGCATGACGAACGCAGCGCGCTTCTGGAAGCGCGGCTCGGCGAACATTACGTGGCGCCGCCGCAAGTGACCACCGTGGATCTGATCGTCAGCGATCGTGCAGAGGCCAGCCGCCGTTTCACTTTCGGTTGGCGAATCGAGTCGGCGCCAATCCCGCGTGGCGACACGCACGGCGCCGCAGCTCGCATCACGCTGAAGCGGGCCTTGCTGAGCGCAATGCTCGACGACCCCACCGGCTTCGATCCCCGCAGTGCCGTGGCCACGGCGCTCGGCGGCGTGCGGATCGATGGCGCCGAGCGGCTCGCCGCCTACTGGCTGCAACTGCTCAAGCGGCCCTCGGCAATGGCGCGCATGGCGCTCGAGCGAGCCCAACGGCGCGCACCCGCTGCGCTGGAGACGGTGGCGTCGCTGCGGGCGAGCGGCTGCAGCGGCACGAGCCTGCATGCGGCACTGGCGGACACGCTCGAGGCATCCATCCCGCTGGTGTTGCGCGGCATGGTGAGCTGGCCCGAAGTCGCGTGGACGCTGGACGATTGGCGCACCCAGGAGGGTGCGACGGTGCTGCGCGCGGACCCGTCGAGCGGCCTTGCGCAAACTGTCGCCGACTTTATCGACGGGTTCGTCGCGCCGCATGCTCCCGGCGCCGGCGCTGCGACCTACACGGAAGGCTGCCTGCTACCGCCCGCATGGGAAGCGCGCTTTTGCCTGCCGCTGCTGCCGGCGCGCCTGTTCGGCGCCGGACAACTCTGGTTCGGGCGGGCCAGCGCCGCCGCACTGGTCACGCGGTTGCATTGCGATCTGGCGAATTCGTTTCTCGCGCAGCTCCACGGCCGCAAGCGCGTGCGGCTCTATGCGCCGGCTCAGGAACGCGCCGTCTACGCGGTCGATGCGTTCAACACGTATCGTCCTTGCCGCGTCGACGTGGCAGCCCCGGACCTGACGCGCTTTCCGCGCTTTGCCGATGCGCTCGGCGTGGATGTCATGCTCGAACCGGGTGACCTGCTGGTGATTCCGACGGGCTGGTTTCACTGCGTCTGGGCGCTGGATCATGTGCTGTCGATCAGCCGGTTTGCCGACGACGTAACCTAGGCAACGCTGCTTGACAGGACCCCTTCAACATCGATTGCATCGAATACGACGAGGACCGGATGATCGGCACAACCCCAGGCGACTCGCCCCGCGCGCGCTTTTTTTCCCTTCGTACGCAGCATGGCCGTGACCGCGCTGCTCGCGTCGGCGGCGGCGCTTGGCCCGGTGTCCGCGCAGGCGCAGGCTTCGGCGGCCATGACGCAGGTCTGCACGACGCGCGCGAACAACGCGAAGCTGATCGCGCAGGACCGCGATGCCGGCGTCAGCAAGGAAGACGAGTTGCGCAAGGCGCAGCGCGTAGCGGCGGCGATGCCGATCGAACGGCAGTTGTACGCACAGGCGGAATTGACCACCTTTATCGATCGTCTTTACGGGCAGTACGCCAAAACGCCGCCGCAACAGGCCTACGACAAGTATCTCGCCTACTGCGAAGCGCAGGCCGCGCGAGGCGCCGCGCAGGTTCAGTGATGCGTGGCGCGGGTTGCCGCGGCACGCGGGCGTGTTTGCCGGTGTGTCGTTTCTGCTGCCGCGAACGCCTCTTAGCCAGGACATGGCTTCGCATTTTCGGCCCGCTGTTCGCGTGGGCCGGAACCGGAGCCGACCGCCCAATTAGCATTAGACGACCCCGGACCGCCGCTGTGCTCCGCTTCATTTCCGCCTGACCGGCGGCGGTCTGTTTCTCCTTGCCGAGGATCCCATGACCGCTATCGCCAACGACACCGTCTCCAGTCTTGCCACGCCGAGCTTCGACGCTTCGTTTTCTACAGAAGATCAGTCCATCCAGCAGTTGGAGCAGCAAGTCGATGCGATGATCAATCAGGCGTTGCAGCAGAGTTCGTCGTCGGTGGGACAGAACGCAATGGCACAAAGTGCGTCGGGCACGCTCGCGAGCTACATGAACCAGAACGGCATCAAGTCGCTCAATCCAAACCAGCTTTATCAGCTGGCCAACAATCCGCCTGCGGGCACACCGCCCGAAGTGTCGTCGGCGGCGGCGTACATGTTGCAGAACCCGGATGTCTACAAGCAGATCGAAACGCACGACGTGGCAGGTGCGGACGGCATTTCCGGCGTAGGCAACTTCGAGTGGGCGGCGCAGGGCGGGCTCGACAGCGAGCCCGCGCCGGGCGCAACCGACACGATGAATTCGATCTCCACCCAGGGCGCCATGATGGGCGCACAAAGCGCGGCCGGTGCGCTCGCGAGCTACATGAGCCAGAACGGCATCTCGTCGCTCGATCCGAACCAGCTTTATAAGCTGGCCAACAATCCGCCCGCCGGCACGCCGTCCGATGTGTCGGCCGCGGCTTCCTACATGCTGCAGAACCCGGATGTCTACAAGCAGATCGAGACGCACGACGTGTCCGGCGCCGACGGTGTTTCCGGCGTGGGCAACTTCCAGTGGGCCGCGCAAGGCGGTCTCGACCAGACGGTTTCCGGCAGCGGTTCGTTCAACCTGCCCAACCTGAGCACGGACCTGGCGCTGAACTCGCCCAATCTGAATTTTCAGCAGACGCTGTCCGTCTGATCGCGCGAGGGTGCGGCGGCTCTCCGCTTGCAACTCGCCGAATCAATCCGGACAAGAGGGGCAACGCCAGCGCGCATCTGCTCGCGAAATGCCTGTCCAGCTTGCCCGGACATCACTGTTCCGCCTGGTGCGAACAGGCATGCCGCTCACTCGTGTGCGTGCTAGCGCGCCGCGCCACGTCGGCGTGGCCGGCCGCTAGCTGTCCGGCCACGGCCGGCGTCGTCCGGCTCCGCAAACATCGTCATGCGCTGCAGGATCCAGTTGAGCAACTCATGGGCAGCCGCCACGAGTGGGCGGCCGGATTTGACGAGTAGTCGCGCCTTGATGCCGCGAAACAATGGGTGGTCGATGGGTACGACGGCCAGGTCGCCCGCCGCGATCTCGCGATACGCAGCGAATTCTCCCACGAGCGTGATGAAGTTATCAGAAGCGACGATGCGCTTGAGCGCGGTCAGCGAATTCGTGGTGAGGGCAGGGCGAATCTCGATGTTCTCGGCAAACTCCAGCATCTTGGCCGCGTGGCCAATTCCGAAGTTGCCCGGCATCAACGCGAGGGGATAAGCGAGCAGGTCTTCGACGCTTGCCGGCGTGCCTCTCAGTGCCAGCGGATGCTCCGATCGAACCAGCAAGACGATGGGCTGCGAGGAACTGGCGCGATATTCAATCCGCGCATGGGGCGGCGGATTGTAAGCCAGCCCGATATGGGCGCGGCTCTCGGCCACTTCGGCCAACACGTCGTCGACCGGCAGCATATCCACGCCAATGTCCAGCTTGGGATAGTGCGCACAGAACGGGGCGATCACCTCGTCGATCAGCGCGTCGACATACCCTTCGCTGATAGCCAGTTGAACATGGCCTTGCTGAAGACCTTTCATGGCATGAAGCTGGTCCTCCAGTTTCTCCTGCTGCGACCGATACCCTCTCCAGAATTCGAGCAGATGCGCCGCCGCCTCGGTAGGCGTCACGCCGCGCGCCTGGCGCTCGAATAGCGTGGCGCCGAGTTCGTCCTCCAGCAGCTTGATCTGCCGCGTAATGACGGAGGGCGACGTGTTCAGACTATCCGCCGCCCCGCGAATCGTGCCGTGAGTCAACACCTCATAAAAATAGCGCAGGCGCTGCTGATTGATTTCCCTCATGCCGGTCTCCCGTCGACGCTGTCGTTGCTCTGTAGGCAACGATACGTGAACTTAGTTGCTGTTGCTAGTCCGGCTCGGAGTTGCCACCATGCGCATACAGGATGAACTGAACAAGACGTTCGACATGGAGGCTGGCATGGCAACAATTCAACCCGCGGCGACCCGCTGGAACGACGTTCCCGCGCTCTATGCCAGGCTCAACTTCAGGCTGCTGCCGTTTCTTCTGCTTTGTTATCTGTTCGCTTATCTGGATCGGGTGAACGTGGGTTTCGCCAAGTTGCAGATGCAAAGCGACCTGGGCTTTTCCGATGCCGCTTACGGCGTTGGCGCCGGCATCTTCTTTCTGGGCTACGTGCTGTTCGAACTGCCGAGCAACCTGATGCTGCCGAAAATCGGCGCACGGAAAACCTTCTTCCGCATCCTCGTGCTGTGGGGCATTACCTCGGCATGCATGCTGTTTGTGCGCAACGTGCAGATGTTCTACGGAATGCGCTTTCTGCTCGGCATCTTCGAGGCGGGGTTTGCGCCGGGCATGATCTTTTATCTTTCGCGCTGGTACGGTCCCTCACGTATGGCCCGCGCAATCGCGATCGTGTTTCTCGCCGGCCCGATCGGCGGCATTGTGGGCGGCCCGCTCTCCGCGTGGCTGATGACGAGCCTCGCCGGCAAAGCGGGTCTCGCCGGCTGGCAGTGGATGTTCCTCGTGGAAGGTCTGCCGTGCATCGTGCTGGGCGTGCTCACGCTGTTCGTGCTGTCGGATCGGCCCGCCGAGGCCAACTGGCTGAACGATGACGAGAAGCGCCTGCTCGAATCCGAACTCGTAGCCGTGCCCGCTGGAGACCATTCGTTCAAGGCTGTTCTGCGCAGCCCGAGGATTTATCTGCTGGCTTGCGCGTACTTTTGCATCATCGCATCGATCTACGCCATGAGTTTCTGGCTGCCGACCATCGTGAAGTCGCAAGGTGTCGACGATACGATCCGGCTCGGCTGGTATGCGGCGATTCCCTACGTCGGCGCCGCGTTCGGCATGTACCTGATCGGCCGCCGTTCGGATGCGCGTCGCGAACGGCGTTATCACAGCTCCGTGCCGGCGTTGCTCGCCGCCATCTTGCTTTCGTTGTCCGTCTTGACCGACGGCCATCTCGTCGCCACGCTCGTTCTGCTGACATTCGCCATAACCATGCTGTGGATGGCGTACACGGTGTTCTGGGCGATCCCATCCGAATTTATCAAGGGCGACGCGGCCGCGGGTGGCATTGCCCTGATCAATACGATCGGCCTGTCTGGTGGATTCTGGGGACCCGCGATCATCGGCTGGGCCAAGACGGCGACCGGCAACCTCCATCTTGGACTCCTGATCGTCGCCGGTCTGGCGCTATGCGGCGCCGTGCTGCTCTTCGCGAACAGGTTGCCTTCAGAATAACGGGCGGGGCAGGTCCAGCTCCGGATAAGGATGCTCGTTGACGGTTATCCGCAGGTGTCGTCGATGAGCCGCAGTCAACCCTATTGCGCCGCGTTTCCTGCGGGTAGCGGCGAAAGCGAGAACTTCAAATGCTTTTGTACCAGTCAACATGGGTCGAAGTCGGGCAGTACCTCGAACGAAGCCGTTCGATCGTCGTGCCGATCGGCTCGAACGAGCAGCACGGTCCCACGGGTCTTTTGGGCACGGACTGGCTGTGCCCGGAAATCATCGCGCACGAAGCCGAGAAGAGCGCTGACATCCTGATTGCGCCGACCTTCAACATCGGTATGGCGCAGCATCACCTGGGCTTTCCGGGGACCATCTCGCTGCGGCCCTCGACTTTCATGGCCGCGATCGGCGACTGGACACGCTCGCTCGCGGGTCACGGCTTCGAGAAGATCCTGTTTCTGAACGGCCATGGCGGCAACGTCGCGTCGATCGAAGCCGCTTTCTCCGAGATCTATGCTGAGGCCAGTTTCGCTAAACGCCGCGCGGGGTTCGCGCTGAAGCTGTGCAACTGGTGGGATCTGGAAGGCGTCGGCGAACTGGCGCGAGAGCAGTTTCCCGAAGGGCATGGCATCCATGCCACGCCCTCCGAAATCGCCATTACGCAATGGGCGCTTCCCGAGTCGATCAAGACGGCCAGCTACTCGCCAAAGATCGCACCATCGGGACCGATTCGCGAGGCGCTCGAATTCCGCGCGCGCTATTCCGATGGACGGATGGGCTCCGATCCGGGGCTCGCCTCTCCGGAAAAGGGCGGCGCGCTGGTCAAGCTCGCCGCACAAAGCCTGATCCGCGAGATGGATGCGTTCAGCCGCGAAAGCGTACCGGACTGACAGCTTGCGCTAATGAAGATCCTGATTGCCGGTTTTCAGCACGAAACCAATACGTTCGCGCCCACCCGCGCCGGCTGGGAAAATTTTCTGCAAGGCGAGGGCTTTCCTGCGCTCGCGCGCGGTGCCGGCGTACTGGATCTGCGTGGCGTCAACGTTCCGGTCGCCGGTTTCATCCGGCACGCCGAGGGCGCCGGACACGAGTTGGTCCCGGTGATCTGGGCAGGCGCGAGTGCGTCGGCCCATGTGACGCGAGACGCTTATGAACGGATCGCGGGCAGCATTTTGCTGGCCGTCGAGACCGAGACGTTCGACGCCATTTATCTCGACCTGCATGGCGCAATGGTCGCCGAGCACACCGACGACGGCGAAGGCGAACTGCTGGAGCGCATCCGGTTAGCCGTCGGCGCTAGCGTTCCGGTCGTCGTCACGCTGGATCTGCACGCGAACGTGACCCAGCGAATGCTGAACTACGCCGACGCCCTTGTCGGCTATCGGACCTATCCGCATGTCGACATGGCACAAACAGGGGAGCGCGCGGCGCGCATTCTCGACGATCTGTTGACCAATGGGCGACCGCTCAAGCGGGCGGCGCGGCGCATTCCGTTTCTGATTCCCATCAACGCGATGTGCACGCTCGTCGAACCCGCACGCGGCGTGTATGAACTCATGACCTCGCTCGAACGCGACACGATTGCTTCGCTATCCTTCGCACCGGGGTTCCCGGCGGCCGACTTTCCGGAGTGCGGGCCCATGATCTGGGGCTACGGATATGACGAAGCAGCGTTGACGGCGGCTATCGACACCTTGTTCGAACGCATCGCCGCGCACGAAGCGTTGTGGGCGGTTCGCTTCCTCACGCCGGACCAGGCGGTGATCGACGCCATGCAGCGCAGCCGCAGCGCACGGCGGCCCGTGGTCATTGCCGATACACAGGACAACCCGGGAGCAGGGGGCGATTCGAACACGATGTTCATGGCGCGCGCGCTGTTGCGCCACGGCGCGGCCGATGCCGCGCTCGGCATGATCTGGGACGCACCGGCGGCAGCCGCGGCCCATCGGGCAGGCGTGGGCGCGACGCTCGAACTCGCGTTGGGAGGCCGGTCGGGCGTGCCTGGAGACGAACCGCTGGCAGCAAGGTTTTACGTCGAACATGTTTCGGACGGACATTTCCGCTTTGACGGACCGATGATGAACGGAATGCCGGGCGATCTTGGGCCTGTGGCATGCCTTCGCATCGACGGGGTGAGGATAGCGGTGAGTTCGATCAAGACGCAGATGTTCGAGCAGAACCTGTATCGCGCGGCGGGGATCGAGCCGTCACGAATGAAGATTCTAGTCAACAAGAGTTCAGTGCACTTCCGCGCGGACTTTCAGGCGATTGCCGACACGATCCTCGTCGCCAAAGCACCCGGTCCCATGGCCGCCGATCCTTCCGATCTGCCGTGGCGGCGACTCGATCCGCGAATTCGTGTGAGTCCGAACGGGAAGTCGCTGGGCGAACTCGGCGCGATGGTGTTCGATTCGACCGCGTTGTAGGCATCGCGTCAGCGTGGTTTCATTGCCCGAAGCCAAAGCATTTCATCTTGATCACCCCACTATTTAAGGAGCATGTCATGGTCCAACAGGACGTTTACGCCAGACTCAAGGAACTCGGCATCGAGTTGCCGCTTGCCGGCGCACCCGCGGCCGCCTACGTGATGAGTGCGCAAAGCGGCAATATGATCTTTCTGTCCGGCCATATCGCGAAGAAGGACGGCAAAGTGTGGGCAGGTAAGTTCGGCAGCAACCTGACAACGGAAGAAGGGCGCATCGCCGCGCGCTCGATCGCCATCGATCTGCTCGCGACGCTGCACGCGCACGTGGGCGACCTTAATCGCGTGACGCGGATCGTCAAGCTGATGAGTCTTGTCAATTCAACGCCGGACTTCGTCGAGCAACATCTGGTGACGAATGGTGCGTCGGAATTGCTGGCGGAGGTATTTGGCGAGCGCGGCAAGCATGCGCGCTCGGCCTTCGGCGTGGCGCAGATTCCGTTGGGCGCGTGTGTGGAACTTGAGATGAACGTCGAGATAGGTTAACGACGTCGCTGGTCACAGCCGCGCCTGCGCAGTCCCGGCAGACCTCGGTAGTCGTCAGAATCGCCATGGCGCCATGGAGGCGCGATCGCGATGCGGTCAGAAGAAGGCGGCGCTGCATTCACCGTCAGTCTGCGCGCGCCGCCGATCGCGATTCCCCACACGTCCCACCTATTCCCGCCCCAGTGCGACAAACCGTTCGAGATGGTGGTCTTCATCGCCGAGTTGATGATCGATCATCACGAGACGCTTTGCATAATGAGCGAGCGGCAGTTCCCACGTCATGCCGATTCCACCGTGCAACTGAATGCATTCCTCCGCCACGCGCGTGCCGATTCGCCCGATGCTGTACTTGGCCGCCGACACCGCGCGCTCCCGCTGCCGGGGTTCGGCGCCGAGCGCCGCGGCCGCGTTGATCACCGCCGAGCGCGCCTGTTCGATCTCGAGCAGGAGATCGGCCATCCGATGCTGCAGTGCCTGAAAGCTGCCGATCGGCACGCCGAACTGCTTGCGCGTGCGCAGATACTCTAGCGTGTAGTCTTTAGCGACATCCATCGCGCCGATCGCTTCGGAACACAAGGCCAGCACACCGCAGCCAACCGCGTACTCGAGCGTTGCAAAGCCCGCGCCCGCGGTGCCGAGCAATGCGTCGTCGTTGAGCGTGACGTTGTCGAAGGTCACTTCGGCCGCGCGCCCGCCGTCGATCCTGGGATAGCCACGCACACTGAGGCCGGCCGCATCGCGCGGTACGAGAAAGAGCGACACGCCGGCTTCGTCGTCGTCATCACCGCTCGTGCGCGCCGAGACCAGAAAGAGCGAAGCATGCTCGCCGTGCTGCACGACCGCTTTCGCGCCGTTCAGTTGCCACGCGTCGCCGCTGCGCTGCGCGCGCGTGGTCACGCGGGCCAGTTCGTAGTGGCTGTCTGGCTCGCCGTGCGCGAGCGCAACGATTCGCGAGCCGTCGATCAAGTCACCGAGCACAGCCTTCTGCGCCTCGTCGCCGCTGCGCGCAATCGCGCGGCCGACAATCAGCGTATCCAGAAACGGTTCGACCACGAGGCCGCTGCCGAGGCTCTCGAACACCACGGCGATATCGAAACCGCCGCCGCCAAAACCGCCGTCCGCTTCATCGAACAATGCGCCGATCACCCCGAGTTCGGCAAAGCGGCTCCATAACTCGCTGCTATAGCCTTGTGCCGAACGCGCGATCCGGTCGCGCGTCTCAAAGCCGTATTGCTCGCTGACAAAACGATTGAGCGTGTCCGCCAGCATGCGGCGGTCTTCGGTGTGCTGGAAATTCATGACGTGCGCCCCTTACAGTCCCAGGATCATTTTGGAAATGATGTTCTTCTGGATTTCGTTCGAACCGCCGAAGATCGACAGCTTGCGATTGTTGAAATAGAGCGAGGCGGCGCTCGCGGCTTCGTCGGGGCCGACCGGCGTGCCTTCGAAACCGTCCTGCAAGGCTTCCTCGACGAACGGCTGCGCATAAGGACCCATGGCGCGGCGCGTGAGCGACGAGATTTCCTGGCGAATCTCGGTGCCGCGAATCTTCAGCATCGAGCTTTCGGCACCGGGCACGCCGCCGCCGGCCACCGCCGCGATCACGCGCAGGTTGGTGGTCTTCATGTTCTCCAGATCGATTTCAACCCGCGCCATGCGCGCGGCGAACGCGGGGTCTTCCGCGAGCGGCCGGCCGTTGCGCAGCTGTTTCGCGGCGATCTTGCGCAGCCGGTTGAAGGCGGCCACCGAGAAGCCGACGCCCGCGATATTGGTGCGCTCATACGTGAGCAGGTACTTGGCGTAAGTCCAGCCTTTGTTCTCTTCGCCGACCAGGTTTTCCACCGGCACGCGCACGTCGGTGAAAAACACTTCGTTGACTTCGTGCTCGCCGTCGAGCGTGATGATCGGGCGCACTTCGACACCCGGCGTGTTCATGTCGATCAGCAGAAAACTGATGCCTTCCTGTTTGCGCACGTCGGTGGCGCTGCGCACGAGGCAGAAGATCATGTTCGCGTAGTGGCCGAGCGTGGTCCACGTTTTCTGGCCGTTGACGATGTAGTGCTCGCCTTGCGCATCCGTGCCGCGCACCGCGCTGGTTTTGACCGAGGCGAGATCGGAGCCGGCGCCCGGTTCCGAGTAGCCCTGGCACCACCAGTCCGAGCCGTCGAGAATGCGCGGCAGCCAATGGCGTTTTTGCGCTTCGCTGCCGTATTTGATCAGCACCGGGCCGAGCATGTTGACGCCGAACGGCACCACGCGCGGCGCGCCGGCCAGCGCGCATTCGTTTTCGAAGATGAATTTTTGCACCGGGTTCCAACCCGGGCCGCCGTACTCTTTCGGCCAGTGATTCGCGAGCCAGCCTTGCGCGTTGAGAATGGTGTGCCACGCGGCCATGTCATCGCGCGTGAGACGGCGGCCGCCGTGCACCTTGGCGGCGAGACGCGGCGGGAGTTTGTCGCGCAAGAAGGCCTGCACGTCGGCGCGGAAGGCTTCTTCCTCGGGAGTGAAGTTCAGATCCATGGCGGGTTGTTCCGAAGAGGGTTGGCCGACCGGCGTGGACAATGCAACGCCGGTCGATTCGTATCGATGATGCGCCGGCTCAGGCGGTCTGATTCAGGCTCGCGAAATCGGCGCCGCGTTCCACCAGTTCGATCAGCAGCGGCGAGGCTTTCCAGAACAGCGGGTCCTCCTTGGCGAACTCGCGGATGTCGGCGAGGATCTTCGGCAGGCCGACCGTATCCGCGTATTTCATCGGGCCGCCGCGATAGCGCGGAAAGCCGTAGCCATACAGGAAGGTCACATCGACATCCAGAGGCCGCAGCGCGATCCGCTCATGCACGACGTTGGCGCCTTCGTTGATCATTGCGGCCATATAGCGGCGGATGATTTCGTCGTCGGTAAAACTGCGCGGCGTGATGCCGGCGCGTGCGCGTTCGGCGTCGATAATCGCTTCGACTTCGGGATCAGGCGTGCCGCTGCGTGAACCTTCGGAATACAGATAAAAACCGCGTCCGGTTTTCTGGCCGAACCAGCCGCGCTCGCACAGGCGATCGGCGATCTGCACATAACGTGCTGCGGGATTGCGCGTAGCCGCGCGCCGCTTGCGTGCCGCCCAGCCGATGTCGCCGCCCGCGAGATCCACCACCTGGAACGGTCCCATCGGAAAGCCGAACGCGCGCACGGCCGTATCGATCTGATAGGGCGAGGCGCCGTCTTCCATCATGGCGTCCGCGGCGCTGCGATACACGGCCAGCACCCGGTTGCCGATAAAGCCATCGCATACGCCGGCGCGCACCGGTGTCTTGCGCAACTTCCTGGCGAGTTCGAACGCGGTGGCGACCACGTCCGCGCTGACCTGTTTCGGCACCACCACTTCCAGCAGCTTCATGATGTTGGCGGGGGAGAAGAAGTGCAGGCCGATCACGTCAGCGGGGCGCGAAATGCTCGCGGCCAGTGCGTCGATGTCGAGATACGACGTGTTGGTCGCGAGCACGGCGCCTGCTTTGCACACGCGATCGAGTTCGGCGAACACGGCCTGTTTGACGGCGAGGTCTTCGAAGACGGCTTCGATCACGAGATCCGCGTCGGCGAGCGCATCGTACGACGTGCTGCCGCTCCAGCGCGTCATGACCGCAGCCTTCTTTTCTGCGCTCATGCGGCCTTTGCCGATCAGGCCGTCATAGACTTTTTCGATGTGCGCTCGGCCACGCGCAAGCGACGCGTCATCGCGTTCGATCATCGTCACCGGCAAGCCAGCGTCGAGCACCGCGACGGCGATGCCCGCGCCCATCGTGCCGCCTCCCACCACGCCGATCGTGTTCAGCGCGCGCGGTTTGGCCTCGCGCGTTTCGGGCGCCTTGAGCACCTCTCGCTCGGCAAAGAACGCGTGAATCAGGCCGGCACGTTGCGGGCTGTCGATGCATTCGAGGAACAGTTTGCGTTCGAGTCGCAGTCCTTCGTCGAAAGGCTGTTCGACGGCGGCTTCGACGGCGTCGACGATTTTCAGCGGCGAGAACAGGCCGCGCGATTTCTTCGCGGTTTCCGCGCGCGCCGCGGCGACCGCGGCGAGGCTCGCGGCACGATCGCCGAGCGCGGCCGCGTCGCGCGTGCGGCGCACCGGCGCGTGGGCGGCCAGCAACTCGTGCACATAGGCGAGCCCTTCGGCGAGGATGTCGTCGCTGCTGCCGAGGCGGTCGATCAGACCGAGCGCCAGCGCTTCCTTCGCGCTGGCGTGGCGGCCGCTCAGGATCAGATCGAGCGCGGCCTGGGCGCCGATCAGGCGCGGCGTGCGCTGCGTGCCGCCCGCGCCCGGCAGCAGGCCGAGTTGCACCTCAGGCAGGCCGAGCTTCGCGCCCTCGACGGCAATCCGGTAATGCGCCGCGAGCGCCACTTCCAGACCACCGCCGAGCGCCGCGCCATGAATCGCCGCGACCACCGGCTTCGTGCATGCCTCGATGCGGTTGCACACGTCCGGGAGCGTGGGCGGCACCGGCGGCTTGCCGAACTCGCGAATGTCCGCGCCGGCGATGAAATTGCGCCCCGCGCCGACGATCAACACGGCTTCCACGGCCTGATCGGCGTCGGCGGCTTCGACGGCGGCGAGCAGGCCACGCCGCACGTCGGCTGACAGCGCGTTGACCGGCGCATGGTCGATCGTCACGAGCAGCACCTTGCCGCGCAATTCGCGCGTCACAACGTCGGCCGAAGGGTTGAGGGTCATGATGTCGTCTCCTGACTGGTTATCGGTTGCACGCGGGAAAGCATGCCGGGTCTGGCGAATTCTCTGATTGTGGGTTGGTCAAGGTTTATTGACAATCACATGGGCGGTTGACAGACTGTCAAAGTTATTTTGACAAAGGTGCCGTCATGGACGTCAATTCCCTGACCTTGCTGGTAGACATTCTGGACGCCGGCAATCTCAGCGAAGCCGCGCGCCGGCTGAAAATGAGCCGCGCGAACGTGAGCTATCACCTGAACCAGCTGGAGCGTTCTGTCGGCCTGCAACTGGTGAGACGCACCACGCGCCGGGTCGAGCCGACTGAGATTGGCTTGCAGCTCTACGAGCACGGCCGCACGATCCAGAATGCGCTGCTCGCCGCGCGCGAATCCGTCGCCACGCTCGGACAAAGCCTGCAGGGCCGCGTACGGTTGAGCGTGCCGAGCGGTTACGGGCAACTCGTCATGTCGGAGTGGCTGATTGCGTTCAAGCGGCTTTATCCCGGCATCGTGCTCGACGTGATGTTCGAGAACCGCGTTGAAGACCTGATGCGCGACGAAGTCGATATCGCCGTGCGCGTGATGTCCGAGCCGCCGCAAAACCTGGTCGCGCGCGACATGGGGCCGGTCAGATACGTTGCGTGTGCGTCGCCGGCCTTTGCTGAAACGCATGGTATGCCGAAGCAACTCGACGATCTGCGCACGGCGCCGCTGATTACCGCGGCCGTGGTCGGCAGGCAGTTGCGCGTGGCCGCTTACTTGCGCGACGAGCGGCACGAAGTGCTGTTGGAGCCGACCCTCATCTCCGAGAACTTTCTGTTCCTGCGCGAGGCGGTGCTCGCGGGATTGGGCGTGGGCCTCGTGCCGGATTACGTGGTGCAGGACGACCTGCGCCGTGGCGAGATACTGACCGCGCTCGACGAATGGCGCTTGAGCATCTTCGGCACGCACATGTACATGCTGTATATGCCGAACCGGCATCACACGCGCGCGGCGGCGACGTTCATCGATTTCATCTTGCGGCAGGCGCATGGGGCGGGCAGAGGGTTGCCCGTGTCTTCGGCTACAGGGAGCGATGTGGCTGAATAATGCGCGAGGTCATAGAGAAACTGCGGATTTATCTTCAGCGGCGCACAGGTATGCTTAACGGAAGAGCGGCAATAGCGGTGCTCACCTGATAAAAACCGTGGCAACGGAGACCTGACATGAAATGGATCATCGGACTTGTAGCCGTGCTTGCACTCGCCGTGGCCTCGCTGATGATCTCACGCTTGCCCAGTGAAGATGCGATTCGCCTCGCCGGTTACGCGGCGACCGCCGCTTTTGCCGCGCTCGTCGGGTTTGTGCTGCGCTGGCGTGCCAACCGGGCGCAACAGCGGAGCAAGCGAACCGGGTAACGCGCAATTCGTCGATTCACCCGATTCGGCCGATGACTCGCTACATGCGCCGAACGCTCTCGCGCAATTCGTCGCCGAGAAAGTCGATAAACGTTCTCAGCTTGGCCGACAGGCGGTGCCGTTCCAGATAGATGGCGTGAATGTCCGCGTTCGGCAGCTTCCACTCGGTTATCAACGGTACCAGTTCGCCGCGCTGCAAATGACCGGCGACTTCCCACGCCGAGCGCACGGCGATGCCGCGGCCGTCGAGCGCCCACTTCAGGACCGCGCTGCCGTCGTTGCTGCTCAACGGCCCGTCCACCTTCACCGTCTCCGATTTCCTGCCGCGCGAGAAATGCCACGTGCCATATGCCGATTCGTTCTCGCGCAAGACGAGGCACGCGTGGCGCGTGAGATCGTGCGGCATTGCCGGCACGCCGTGGCGCTTCAGATATACCGGCGACGCGCACACGAGACGCTGGTTTTCCAGCAGCAAACGCGCATTGATGCGCGCATCCGGCACTTCGCCGAAGCGGATGCCGAGATCGAAGCCTTCTTCCTGCAGGCTGACCGGTCTGTCGGACAGATGCAATTGAATCTTCATCGACGGGAAACGCTCGCTGAAACGCGAGATCGCCGGGGCGACGTGCGCGCGACCGAACCCGAACGACGCGTTCACCCGCAACAGCCCGGCCGGTTCGGCGCGGCTCTGGGTGACCAGTTGTTCGAGTTCGGCGAGGTCGTCGAGAATGCGCGAGCCGTTCGCCAGATAGATCTCGCCCTCCGCCGTCAGACTGACGCGCCGCGTGGTGCGGTTCACTAGCCGCACGCCGAGGCGCTGCTCGAGTTGCGCGAGGCGCTTGCTGATCGACGGCGGCGTGACGCCGAGCTCGCGCGCGGCCGCGGCGAGATTGCGGTGACGTGCGACCAGCGCGAACAGATTCAGGTCGGAAAAGCCGTCCATCGATTCGTTCCTAAAAGTTAATTCCGGATTGCCTTGAGAGAAACCCTATCGCTGTAGGCATCAATTAGACTTCATTCAAACATGGGAGGCAACGATGTTTGAAGATTTCACAGATGCTTCGGCGCAGCTCGACGGGATCCGCATCAACGCGATCCGCGGCGGCACGGGGCCGGCTTTGCTGCTGCTGCACGGGCATCCGCAGACTCACGCGATCTGGCACAAGGTCGCGCCGACGCTGGCGCGGCATTTCACGGTGATCGCCGCCGATTTGCGCGGCTATGGCGACAGCGGCAAACCGCAAGGCGCCCACGATCACGCGAATTATTCGAAGCGCCGGATGGCCGCCGATCAGATCGCGCTGATGCGCGAGCAGGGGTTCAGCCGCTTCGCGGTGATGGGCCACGATCGTGGCGGGCGCGTCGCGGCTCGCATGGCGCTCGATCACCCGCGCACGGTGACGCGACTCGTGACACTCGATGTCGCGCCGACCCTTGCGATGTACGAACAAACCTCGTTCGACTTCGCGCGCGCTTACTGGCACTGGTTCTTTCTCGTGCGGCCCGCGCCGTTTCCCGAGACGCTGATTCGCGCGGACCCCGATCTCTACCTGAAGCAGACCATCGGCGCGCGCAGCGCCGGACTCGCTCCGTTTACGGATGCGGCCTACGCCGAGTATCTGCGCTGCCTGAGCGACCCCGCCACCGCACACGGTATCTGCGAGGACTACCGCGCGAGCATCACAATCGACCTCGAACATGACCGCGCATCGCTTGCTGAAGGGCAAAAGATCGAATGCGATCTGCTGGCGTTGTGGGGCGCCCATGGCGTGATCGAACAATGCTTCGAGCCGCTCGCCGAATGGCGGCAATGGTCCGCTCACGTAAGCGGCGCAGCACTGCCTTGCGGTCACTACATTCCCGAGGAAGCGCCCGAGTTGCTGCTCGAACGCGTTCTTCCGTTCCTGCAAGCCTAGCCGTTCGAGCATTCATCATGTCAAACCGAACCCTTTACCAGAAGCTGGTCGACTCGCATGTCGTGACGCGTGTCGACGAACAGAACGTGCTGCTCTACGTCGATCTGCATCTGATGAACGAGTACACGAGCCCGCAGGCCTTCAGCGCGCTGGCCGAGAAAGCGCGGCGCGTACGCCGGCCGAAGCAGCAGCTTGCGGTGGTCAGCCACATCATTCCGACGCATGCTGAATCGCCCCGCGTGATCCGCGATGCCGCGTCGTCGCTGCTGGCGAACAACCTGGCGCGCAACTGCGCGGAGGCCGGCATCGCGTTGCACGCGGCGAACGATCCGCTGCAAGGTATCGAACATATCGTCGCGCCCGAGCGCGGGCTGGTCAGGCCGGGCATGGTCGTGCTGTGCGGCGACAGCCACACCACCACGTATGGCGCGCTCGGCGCGTTGGGTTTCGGCATCGGCACGTCGGAGGTCGAGCATGTGCTCGCCACCCAGACGCTGGTCTATCGCATCGCGCAGACCATGCGTATCACGATCGACGGCGTGTTGCCGTACGGCACTTCGTCGAAAGACCTGATTCTGTGGATCATCAGCCGCATCGGCGCACAGGGCGCGCGCGGCTATGCGGTGGAGTTCGCCGGCTCGACGACCGCGTCACTGTCGGCGGAAGCGCGCATGACGTTGTGCAACATGACAGTCGAAGCAGGCGCGCGTGCCGCGCTGATCGCACCCGACGCCACCACGTTCGACTATGTGCGGACCCATGCGACCTCGCTCGACGAGGCCGCATGGCGTGCCGCATTGGACGACTGGCGCGAACTGAAAACGGATCCCGGCGTGCACTTCGATATCGAACATCGATTCGACGCGCACGAGGTGGCGCCGTTCGTCACATGGGGCACGAGTCCCGACCAGGCCATTGCCGTCGACGAACGGATTCCCACCGCGTCCGCGCAGGCAACACCGGAAGCCGCCGCCGCGTTGCGCCGCGCGCTCGACTATGTCGGTCTCGATGCGGATCAGCCGATCGCGGGCACGCCGATCGATCGCGTGTTCATCGGCTCATGCACCAATGGACGCATCGAAGACCTGCGCGTCGTCGCATCGATCGCAGCAGGGCGGCACGTCGCGCAGGGCGTGCGAGCGATGGTCGTGCCCGGTTCGGGCAGCGTGCGCCGCCAGGCGGAAGCCGAAGGCATCGCGGCCACCTTGCGCGAGGCCGGTTTCGAATGGCGGGAGCCGGGCTGCTCGATGTGTCTTGCGATGAACGACGATTTTCTGGCGCCCGGCGAACGCTGTGCGTCCACCACCAACCGTAACTTCGAAGGTCGCCAGGGCCGTGGCGGCCGCACTCACCTGATGAGTCCGGCAATGGCCGCGGCGGCCGCCCTGACCGGGCGCATCACCGACGTTCGCACACTGGAGACGCAGCCATGATGACCCGACTCGCTGAAATCCATGGGAGCGCCGTGCCGTTGCCGATCGAAAACCTCGATACCGACCAGATCATGCCGAAGCAGTTTCTGCGCATCATCGACAAGGCCGGGCTCAAGGACGGCCTGCTCTACGATCTACGTTTCGACGCGCAAGGCGAGCCGCGTGCCGCTTGCGTGCTGAACCGGCCTGAGTATCGCCACGCGCGGATTCTGATCGGCGGCTCGAACTTCGGCTGCGGATCGAGCCGCGAGCACGCAGTGTGGGGGCTTCAGCAAGCCGGTTTCGAAGCGGTCATCGCGCCGAGCTTCGCGGAGATTTTCTATTCGAACGCGATGAACAACCGCTTGCTGCTCGTTCAACTGGAACGCGACGCGATCGACCTCCTGCTTCATGACGCGGCCACGCAACCCGCAGCGGCATTACATATCGATATCGCACGACAAACGGTGACGTCCGCCGCGGGGCGCGTGTTCGCGTTCCCGCTCGGCGCCCGTCATAAACGGATGGTGATGGAAGGCATGGACACCATCGATCTCACGCTCGCTTCATTGCACGATATCGAAGCATTCGAGCGGGATCACTTCGCACGGCATAGCTGGGCCGCCGTGTTGTAACGCCATGGCGGCATCTTCGCCGCCGATCAATCGAACCGCGCGTGACGGATTCCCCGCCAGAAGGGAAGGGACGCGCTTTGCCCGCAATAACGGAGGAGACATGAAACGCAAGCCGTTCTACAAGGTGCTGTATGTGCAGGTGATCGTGGCGATCGTCATCGGCGTGGTGTTCGGGCACTTTCTGCCCACGGACGCCGTGGCGATGAAGCCGCTCGGCGACGCCTTCATCAAGCTCGTGCGGATGATCATCGGCCCGGTGATTTTCTGCACGGTCGTGACCGGGATTGCCAGCATGCACGACATGCGCAAGGTCGGGCGCGTCGGCGGCAAAGCCCTGCTGTATTTCGAAGTGGTGTCGACATTCGCGCTGGCGATCGGATTGCTCGCCGCGCATGTGCTGAAACCGGGCGTCGGCTTCAATGTCGATCCCGCCACGCTCGATGCCGGCGCGATCGCGGGTTACGCCGCACAAGCCGCGCATGGTGATGGGCTCGCGGGCTTTTTCATGCACATCATTCCCGAGACGTTTGCCGGCGCTTTCACGCAGGGCGACATCCTGCCCGTGCTGCTGATCGCGATGCTGTTCGGCACCGCGCTCGCGGTGATGGGCGAACCCGCCAAACCGCTGATCGGCCTGATCGAATTGCTGTCGAAAACGTTCTTTCGTATCGTGCGCATGATTACCAGCCTCGCTCCAATCGGGGCGTTCGGCGCGATCGCGTTCACGATCGGCAAGTACGGCATCGTCTCTTTGCTGCCGATGCTGAAACTGATCGGCACGTTCTATCTGACCGCGTTTCTGTTCGTCTCGTGTGGTCTCGGCCTGATTGCCCGCGCATGCGGGTTCAGCTTGTGGCGCTTTGTCGTGTACATCAAGGACGAGTTGCTGATCGTGCTCGGCACGTCCACGTCCGAAGCGGCGTTGCCGCAACTGATGAACAAGCTCGAACGGCTCGGCTGCTCGCGCGGGATTGTCGGACTCGTGGTGCCGACCGGCTACTCGTTCAATCTCGACGGCACCAATATCTATATGACACTTGCGGTGCTGTTTCTCGCGCAGGCCACCAACACCCATTTGACGATCACTCAGGAAATCACGCTGCTGGCCGTGACGATGCTGACCTCCAAAGGGTCGACGGGCGTCACGGGGGCGGGTTTCATCACGCTGGCCGCGAGTCTTTCGGTGGTGCCGACCGTGCCGGTGACGGCCATGGTGTTGATACTCGGCATCGACCGCTTCATGTCCGAGTGCCGGGCGCTGACGAATACGATGGGTAACGGCGTGGCGTCGATCGTGATCGCGGCGTGGGAAGAGGAACTGGATCGCGACAGGCTCAGGGCGGCGTTGGCACGGCCGGCGGGCGCGGGCTCGGTGAGTGAGGCGAGTGCGACGGAAGGAGGTGCGATGGCCGCTGCCGTGCGGGAAAGGGACGCGCGTCGCTCGATATGATCATGCAGCTGCCGCCCGTGACAAACCATGAGTTCGATTCACGGCAGCCACGGCAACGCCTCACTTGAGCCGCGGCGCCGTCACTTCAACGCCGCCGCCTCGAACCGCTTCACCGCACCGACAACATCGCTGCGCAGTTGCCGCAACGCGGCCTGCTGCGCTTCGGGCGGCACGAGTCCTTGCCATAGCAGATCGCTCAGCGAGGTGGCGGTGGCTTCGATATCGACGGCTTTCTGTTTGCGCACCGCGTCCCACAGCACGTGTTCCATCGGGCCATATACGGCCGAGCGTAGCAGGCCGAGCGGCATATCCCCGCGAATATCGCCGCTCGCCACGCCTTCGGCGAGCACGTTCATCATCGGCGCCGTATAGCGGCGCTGCAGTTCGACGATCACGTCGCCGAACTTGTCGTCCTTCTCGCGCCCTTCGGAAAGAATGAGCGCGCACAAACCGGTGCCGTCGACGGTGAGCCGGTAGAGGTGCGTGCGCACGAGGTACGCGAACTTGTGGCGCGTGCCTGCGATCAGCGGCAATTCGCTTTCGACCTGGCTGATGATCTCGTCGTACCAATTGCCGAGCACGCGCACGCAGAGATCGCGCTTGCTGGCGAAGTACGTGAAGATCGTCGCCTCGGACACGCCGACACGCCCGGCGATCTCCGTCATGGTGGCCGACGCATAGCCGACTTCGGAAAAGACGAGCCGGGCCGCCTCCAGAATCGCCTTGAGTCGCTGTTCGGAGCGCGCCTGCACGGGCACGCGGCGGGAAAGGGCCGAGGTGGTCATCGAGAGAGATGGGCGGTACTGAGATTTGGTGAGTTGAGTCTAGCTCAAGAAATGCGGCCGTGCAAAGACTACCATAATGCAAATAAAATTAACCATCTAACGCAGCACAGGACAAAGACCTGAGCTAAACTCAACAAACATCGAAAGCGCAGCACATGGAGGAGACAGCCGAATGCCCGCAGCTTCGTCGAATACATCGCCGCCAGCGAGCGGCTACCGTTCAGTTTTCCGCGAAGGCCTTTTCGCCGGCAAAGTGATTATCGTCACCGGTGCGGGCAGTGGCTTAGGCCGATGCACGGCGCACGAACTCGCGTCGTTAGGGGCGACCCTGGCGCTGGTCGGCCGCAGCGAAGACAAGCTGAAAACGGTGCAAACCGAACTGGCCGAAGATCATCGTCACACCGCCGGCCACAAGATTTATTCCTGCGACATTCGCAACGAGCAACAGGTACGTGAAACGATCGCTTCGATCGTGGCAGACCTGCACCGCATAGACGGCCTCTTCAACTGCGCGGGTGGCCAATTCCCCGCAAAACTCGAAAAGATTTCCTTGAATGGCTGGGACGCGGTCGTGCGCAACAACCTGCACGGCACGTTTCTGATGTCCCGCGAGTGCTATACGCAATGGATGGAACATCACGGCGGCACGATCGTGAACATGCTGGCGGACATCTGGGGCGGCATGCCCGGCATGGGGCACTCGGGCGCGGCCCGCGCGGGTGTATGGAATTTCACCGAAACCGCCGCCTGTGAATGGGGGCACGCGGGGGTAAGAGTCAACGCCGTCGCACCGGGCTGGATAGCGTCGGCGGGCATGGACAGCTACAACGAAGACTACCAGGCGCTGCTGCGCACGCTCAAGCACAAGGTCCCGCTGCAGCGCTTCGGCACCGAATCCGAACTCGCCAGCGCGGCGGTGTTTCTGTTGTCGGAGGCCTCGGCGTTCATCAACGGCACGGCGATCCGCGTCGACGGCGGCGTGCCGAACGCTCGCCATTCATGGCCGCTTCCGCAAGCGGAGCGTACGATCGAATATAACGGCTTCCCGCGCTATCAACCGCCGGCCGGCTTGCAGGAGCAGACGCCATGAACCTCGACGGCCAGACCTACGAATCGCTGACGGCAAACTTCGCCTGGCAGATCCCGGCGCGCTACAACATCGGCGTCGACGTATGCGACAAATGGGCCGACGGCTCCGGCCGCCTCGCGCTGATCTACGAAGATTCCGAGGGCAACGCCACCCGCTATACGTTCGACCAGTTGAAGGTGCTGTCCGACCGCTTCGCCAATGCGTTGCTCGCAGCGGGCGCGCGGCGCGGCGACCGCATCGGCATCTTTCTGTCGCAGTCTGTCGAAACGGCGATCGCGCATCTCGCCGCCTACAAGGCCGGCATGGTAGCCGTGCCGCTGTTCGCGCTATTCGGCGTCGACGCGATCGAACACCGGCTCGGCGATAGCGGCGCGGTAGCGTTGATTACCGATCACGGAGGCATGTGCAAGGTCGACGAAATCCGCGCGGCGTTGCCTGCGCTACGCACTGTTTTCAGCGTGGATATCGCTGAAGACAATGGCGATCCGCAATCACCCGTGCGTTCGTTCTGGCACGCGCTGAACCACGCGAGCGCGGACTTGACGCCCGCCGTCACCGGCGCCGACGATCCCGCCGTCATCATCTATACCTCCGGCACGACCGGCAAACCGAAAGGCGCGTTGCACGGGCATCGCGTGTTGCTCGGTCATCTGCCCGGCGTGGAAATGTCGCAGCAGGGTTTTCCCGCGCACGCCACGCTGATGTGGACGCCCGCCGACTGGGCGTGGATCGGCGGCCTGTTCGACGTGCTGCTGCCGTCGTGGCATCACGGCGTGCCGGTATTGGCGCGCCGCTTTGCGAAATTCGACGGTCAGGCCGCTTTCGATCTGATGGCGCGTCACGCGGTCTCGCATACGTTTTTGCCGCCCACCGCGCTGAAGATGATGCGCGGCGTCGAACGTCCCGAGCGCTGGAATCTCGCGTTGCGTTCGGTGGCGAGCGGCGGCGAATCGCTCGGCGAGGAATTGATCGGCTGGGGCCGCAAGGCGCTGGGCGTCACCATCAACGAGTTCTATGGGCAGACGGAATGCAACGTCGTGGTGTCGTCGTGCGCGGCGCTGTTCGAGCCGTGCTTCGGCGCGATCGGCCGCGCGGTGCCGGGGCATCATGTTGCGATCGTCGATCTGGATGGCAACGAACTGCCGCCCGGTGCGATCGGCGATATCGCCGTAGCCGCGCCCGATCCGGTCATGTTTCTCGGCTACTGGGGCAACGAGGCGGCGACGCGCGAGAAATTCCGCGGCAAGTTTCTGGTGACCGGAGACCTGGGTACGCGCGACGCGGACGGCTTTATCCGTTTTGTCGGCCGTGGCGACGACGTGATCACGAGCGCGGGTTACCGGATCGGGCCGGCTTCGATCGAAGATTCGCTGCTGCGTCATCCGGCTGTTTCGATGGCGGCCGTGATCGGTGCGCCGGATCGCGAGCGCACGGAGATCGTCATGGCGTTCGTGGTGCTGAACCCCGGCTTTGTCGGCGACGCGGCGCTCGTGCGTGAGATACAGCAGCACGTCAAAACGCGTCTCGCCGCGCACGAATATCCGCGCGAGATTCGCTTTGTCGACAGCCTGCCGCTGACGGCGACCGGCAAGGTGATCCGCAAGGCGCTGCGCGAAGGACTCGGACAAGGCGCGGAGAATCCCGTGTCAAAACCCGAGCCGCGATGAGCACGCGCCAGCGTCAACCGGCGACGCGCGGCGGCAGGGCGCCGAGAGATTCGGGCGCGCAACTCGGCGCGGCGCCACTGGACCACACCGACCGGAGGCTCCTCGCGCTGCTCGCCGAAGACGCGACGCGTACTTATGCGGAACTCGGCAAACTGCTGTTTCTGTCGGCGCCCGCCGTCCACGAGCGCGCGAGGCGCTTGAAGAAAGAAGGCGTGATCAAGGCCACTGTCGCCGCACTCGATGCCGCCAAACTGAATCGTCCGTTACTCGCGTTCGTGCATGTCGATACGACGAGTTGGGCGGTGACGCGGCAACTACTGGCGTTGGAAGAACTGCCGGAAGTCGAGGAGATTCACACGGTGACGGGCGAGAGCGCCATGCTGCTCAAAGTCCGCACACGTAACACGCAATCGCTCGAACAGCTGCTTGCGCGCATTCACGCGATCGAAGGTTTTACCGGCACGCGCAGCTATATCGCGCTGACTACGTATCTGGAGCGCGGCCCGAGTCCGGCACTCTGAAGCACGATAAGCGATCGCTGCGTCTCAGTCATGCAGCGAGAGACCTTTCACCGCTTTGTCGACCGCCTTCTTCGGTCCGCGCACCGCAAGCCCGACGAGATCAGGCGCATCAGCGGGTTCGGCGCGGAACACTTCCCGGTTCGCCTGATCGTGACCGGTCGAGAACATCGCGCGTACATACACGGCACGCGTCAATTCACGTTCGATACCCTGACGAAGCGCGCGCTGCAAACCTGCGTTGTCCGCCTGGTACACCATCATCGGCTGGCCGAGCAGCCGCGCATGCCGACGGCCAGCCGCGTCCTCGTAAGGCTCGCCCATTGCCTCAGGCGCCGCGCCCGCGATTCCTGTTGCGAGAAACGCGGTCACATTGAGTTTTTGCCACACAGCGAGATCGTCCAGCACGATGATCGCGACTTTCGTATCGAATTCCATAACGCACGACGCTCCACAGCCGGGCGATGCAGGGTTGCTACAGCGCCCGTCGGTCAAGAAGGTATTCACACTCGAATCTTATGGAAACTCGAGCGCGTGTGCACGAGCGCAGAGCAAAAACGAATGGACTTCACCAGCCGCGCTTTTTCACGCGGTCCATGTCGGGTTTTGCCCTAATGCCATTCGGCAAACAGCGTTCGAAGTGCGCCGCGTGCTGCATTGCAACCTGAAGGGACGTCATGCTCATCGCCGTTTGCGCCGCCATTTGCGCCGCTATTACGTGCCGCAGGCGCATGCCGTCGACGCGCCCGCAACATAGGGCAAGTCCCTGGCGCGATTTAGCCGTGCATTACCACTCGCGTTGGCGGCCTCCTAAACTTGATTCAAACAGGAGGGGACACCGATGGCCAAACTCATTCACACGATGATCCGTGTGCACGATCTGCCGCGCTCGCTGCAGTTCTATCAAAGAGCTTTCAATCTGGACATATCGCACCGGCTCGACTTTCCGGACTTCACGCTCGTCTACTTGCGTAACGAGGAGGCCGACGCCGAAATAGAACTCACCTGGAATAAAGGCCGGGAGGAACCGTATTCGCACGGTGACGGCTACGGCCACGTTGCGTTCTGCGTCGACGATGCAAAGAGCGAACGGCAGCGTCTGCTCGACCTCGGCATGGCGCCCAACGATCTGCGCGAGTTTCACAACGACAACGGCGAGTTGCTGGCGCGCTACTTTTTCATTCAGGACCCTGACGGCTACAAGATCGAAGTGCTGGAACGCTACGGCCACTATCAATAGTCAAAGCAATCCAGGCGGCCGCCGCGTGGAGTTGCAGTACCCCACAGCAACCAGATTAGATGGGACCGAGTAAGTGCTTTGCACTCGCTCCGGTCGACAAAGGAGACAGACATGAAGACAACGATCATCCCGATCGTCGCGTCCGATCACGCACATCATGCGCATCATCACGGGCACGAGCATACTCACGAGCACCCCGGTGAGCATGGGGCGGCGAAGGCCGCCACCGCCGCCACCGCCGCCACCGCCGCATTGAGGATTCCGCTCACACGGCGCGAGCTATTGAAAGGCACCGGCGTGCTGATGGGCACGCTGGCGGCTTCCTCGGTGTTGTCGGCCTTCGCGCCGAGCCGCGCCTGGGCGCTCGAAATGCAAGGACTCGACACGCACCAGGGCGAAGTGATTCTGGCCTTCACGCGGCAGCTCTATCCGCACCCCACGCTCGACAACGCGGTCTACGCGCTGGTCGTCAAGGACCTCGACGCCAAAGCGAAAGCCGATCCGGCAGTGCGCCAGCAACTCGCCGATGGTGTCAAACAGCTCGACGCGCAAGCGGGTTCGGACTGGCTCAAACGCACGCCGTCGGACCAGGCGCAAGACGTCGCGGCGCTCGCGGGCACACCGTTCTTCAACACGATACGCGGCACCGCGGTGGTCTCGCTATACGCCAACACCATGGCGTATACGCACTTCGGCTACGGCGCTTCGGAAGGCGATGGCGGCTACCTGTACAAGGGCTTCAACAGTCTCTCGTGGCTGCCCAATCCGCCGGCCGCCGCCAGCGGCCCGATTCCGACGGATAGCTAACCGCTGCGACAGTCACCATCATGCATAGGACCGGAGTCATGCGCCAAGGGACTCGAGTAAGCGCTAAAGCGCCGACTCTGGCCGGCAGCCCAACTCGGGTCAATAGAGGAGACAGGACATGGATCAGGACAACAACAAGGTGCGTTTTTCGCACAATGACGACAAGGTCGTCGTGATTATCGGCTCGGGTGCCGGCGGCGGCACGCTTGCCAACGAACTGGCGCAGAAGGGTATCAACGTCGTCGTGCTGGAGGCGGGCAAGCTGCACACGCAAGGCGATTTCACAACCGACGAGTGGGGCTCGTTCCAGATGCTGTCCTGGCTCGATAAACGCACCACGTCGGGCACCTGGCGCATCGCCAAAGACTTTCCGAATCTCCCCGCCTGGATCTGCAAGACGGTGGGCGGCACGACCACGCACTGGGCCGGCGCGAGTCTGCGGATCAGGCCGCACGAGTTCAAGGCGAAGACGACGTACGGCGCTATCAAGGATGCCAATCTGCTCGACTGGCCGCTCACGCGCGAGGAACTCGATCCGTACTACGACCGCGCGCAGCAGAAGATGGGCATTACGCGCACCAACGGTCTGCCGGGCCTGCCAGGCAACAACAACTTCAAGGTGATGTCGGCCGGCGCGATGAAGGTCGGTTACAAGGACTGCAATACCGGGCACATGGCGATCAATAGCGTGGTGCGTGACGACCGCGCGCATTGCTTCCAGCGCGGCTTCTGTTTTCAGGGGTGTCGCACTGGCGCGAAGTGGTCGACGCTCTACACCGAATTGCCGCGCGCCCAGGCCACCGGCCATATGGAATTGCGCACACAGGCCCACGTGGTGCGCATTGAAACCGACGCGCGCGGTAGGGCGAAGGAGGTGCTCTACTACGACCGCAATGGCAAGCTGCAGCGGCAAAAGGCGCGCATCGTCGCGGTGGCCGGCAACTCGATCGAAACGCCGCGCCTGCTGCTGAATTCGCATTCGAGCAGGTTCCCGCAGGGTCTCGCGAACGGATCGGGGCAGGTGGGCCGCAACTACATGCGTCATACCACGGGCTCGGTGTACGCGGTGTTCAACGACAAGGTGGAAATGTTCAAGGGCACCACGATGGCCGGCATCATCGAGGACGAGGCGGCGTTCAATCCGCAGCGTGGCTTCGCAGGTGGCTATCACATGGAGACCGTGTCGCTCGGCCTGCCGTTTTATGCGGCCTTTCTCAATCCAGGCGCGTGGGGTCCGACCTTCACCCAGGCAATGGATCAATACGCGTACACGGCGGGTATGTGGATCGTCGGCGAGGATATGCCGCGCGAGAGCAATCGCGTGACCTTGAATACCGACGTGAAGGACCAGTACGGGCAGCCGGTCGCCAACGTGCATTTCGACGATCATCCGAACGACGAAGCGATGCGCGAGCACGCGTACAGGCAGGGCACCGCGGTGTACGAAGCGGCGGGTGCGAAGACGGTGTATCGCGTGCCGCCGTATCCGTCCACGCATAACCTCGGCACGGCCCGCATGAGCGCGCGCGCCGAAGACGGCGTGTGCAACCGGTTTGGGCAGACGCATGAAGTATCGAACCTGTTCATTTCGGACGGCAGCCAGTTCACCACCGGCGCGGCGGAAAATCCGACCATGACGATCGTGACGTTGGCGATCCGGCAGGCCGATCACATTGCGGCGCAGATGAACAAACGCGCGGTATAAGCGATCGACGGGGCAGGGCGGCGTTCGGGTTCGAGGCAATTGTCGAGCGGTGAATGCCGGCGTATGTTGACGAACGCGGGCGGCGTGCCGTGGCTGCATGAAGGGCGCCACGGCACGCCTGCCTGAAATCAGGGAGTAACGCCATGTGTAGGGTGTACATCAACGCCGATCCGATCCTGTACGAGTCGCGCACGCGCTCGCTGCGCATTCACGGCGTGATCACCACGGTCCGGCTGGAAAATCTGTTCTGGGACGTGCTGCACGAAATCGCCGCGCGCGAGAACATGACGACCAGTCAGTTCGCCGTGCAGCTGTACGACGAACTGATCGCGCTGCGGGGCGAGCTGCCGACTAACTTCGCGTCGTTCCTGCGCGTGTGCTGTTTGCGCTATCTGTCCATGCGCACGGAGAAGGACGTCGATGAACCCGGCGCGGTTCCCGGGCTGGCGGTTGCGGCTTCGGCTTCGGCTGTGGCGAGCGAAGCGAGGCCGCGAATTCTGAAGACAGTTTGAAGAGTAAGGGCGGCGCGAAGCCGCAGCGGATAGACAGGAAGCGCGCACCGGACCGCGTGCTAGGATGTTTCGCACATTCCGCACAACGTTGGAGACATGGATGCGTCCGGAGAATGCCGCCCGTTTCGATGAACAGTTCGCGCCTCGCATCGCCGAGGCCATTGCCGCCTGTTTCGCCACCACCGTGCATACCGAAGTGCTGCCTTACGGCGGCCACGGGCATCCCACCCGCGTGCGGATTCATGCCGCACCGATCGAGGACATGGGACTGTACCCCCATCCGTTGAATCTGTATCTGACCTGGGACAGCGACGAAATCGAGAGGCTGATGGGGGCCGAAGGGCCGTCGCGTTTTGCTGGTTATCTGGCCGCGCTGCCGCGCAAGCTCGCGGCCTGGAACCATGCGCGCGAACTGGACTTTCTCTCGCATACGCAGGCCGAGCCGGTCGCCCTGATCGGCGGACTCGACTTCGAGTCGTAAGCGGCGCGTGGCGCGCCGCTTCATCCACTCCACTCACGCTGCAACTGGAGCAACAGGCGCCGCGCGACGAGCACGGCGCTGCTCCGTCAGGCCGCGGCGCCCAGCCTGAAGAAACTCACGCTTTGCACGAGTCCGGATGCCTTGCTTTGCACCGCGTCGGCCGCGGCCGCCGCCTGCTCGACCAAGGCCGCGTTGCTTTGCGTCGCCTGGTCCATCTGTGTGACGGCATCATTGACTTCCGCGATGCCGGTTGCCTGATCGACACTCGCGGTCGCGATCGACTCGACGATACGCGTCACGCTGCCGGCGCTTTCCACCACGCCGTCCATCGTCGTGCTCGCGTGGTTGATCAGTTGCGTGCCGGCTTCGATTGTGGCGACCGACTCGCGAATCAGCGTCCTGATCTCGCGTGCGGCGTCGGCGGAACGTTGCGCGAGGCTGCGCACTTCGCTCGCGACCACCGCGAAGCCGCGCCCTTGCGTGCCGGCGCGCGCCGCTTCGACCGCTGCATTGAGCGCGAGGATATTGGTTTGCGCCGCAATGGCCTCCACCACCGCGATGATATCGACGATACGCTTGGACGCCGCATCGATCTGGCCCATCGTGCGCACCGCGTCGCTCATGACAATACCACCTTCACGCGCGGCATGCGCGGCGGTTTGCGCGAGCGTGGTGGCTTCTCGGGCGTTGGCGGCGTTGCGCTGAACCGAGTCGGTGAAATGCTGCATCGACGCGGCGGTTTCCTCAAGCGAGGCCGCCTGCTGCTCGGTACGCGCCGACAGGTCAAGGTTGCCTGCGGCGATTTCCTGCGTGGCCGTGGAAATCGTATGCGCGCCTTCACGGATCTCGCTGACGATATGCCGCAAGCGCTGGTTCATGTCGTTGAGGGCAGTGAGCAACTGGCCTGTTTCGTCGCGGCTCACCACGGGCACGTCGGCGCGCAGATCGCCTGCCGCCACCGCCTGCGCGACGCCCACCGCCTGTCTGACCGGCACCGTGATGCTGCGGCTCAGGAACCAGATCGCGAAAGCGCCGACGCCGAGCGAACCGATAACGACCGACAGCAACAGCACGGTCGCGATGGTGTAGGCCTGCTCCGCCGCTTCGCTCGTGCGCACGCTGGAGTCATGCGCCTGTTGCATCACGGTGGCGACGATATCGTCGATAGCGGCGGTCGGCGCGCGGTCGATGCCTTTGACGAGAGCGTCGACCACGTGCGCCGTGTTCGGATCGGCGGCGTCGTAGTGTTTCAGCGCGTCGAGATAACTGTCCTGCAGCGATGCATGCGTGGCGAGCGCCTTGTCGACTCCGTCCATGTTCGCGCCCAATGCGCTCAACTGATCCTTCAGGCGCAGCAGGGCAGCGTGCGTCGTTCCGCTTTCCCTGTTGAAGGCATCACGGTATTTGGCGAAGGCGGCCGGATCCGCGCCGCGCAACAACAGGTCCTTCCACTCCTGCACCTGCTTCTTGAATTCGACCTGCGCGACGCGCGCCGTATCGGCGGCTTGCGCATACTGGCTGAGCGATTGCGCGGACTGAATTTGCAGCGCATGCGTTCTGGACAACGCATGCCAGCCTTCCAGACCCACGACCATCGTCGCGGCCAACAATACCGCGCCGAGCAACGCCAATTTAACGGCGATCTTCAGATTTCTATAGAACGTCACTGCAAGATTCCAACTTTAGCTTTTAGTCGAGTTTGAATTGCGTCACTGCACTGGCGAGGCTCACGGCCTGGCTCTGCAGTGCGGCCGCCGCCGCCGTGGATTCTTCGACCAGTGCGGCATTCTGTTGCACCATTTCGTCGAGCTGGCTGACCGCGCGGTTCACTTCCTGAATACCGCGCGTCTGCTCGTTGGCCGCCTGCGTGATTTCGGAAATGATGGTCGTCACGTTGGCGACGTTGCTGACGATCTCGGTCATCGTCTCGCCGGCCTGGCGCACCTGGCCCGAACCCGACGAGACGCTCGCCACGGTTGCTTCGATCAGCGCCTTGATTTCCTTCGCGGCCTGCGCGCTGCGTTGCGCGAGGCTGCGCACTTCACCGGCCACCACCGCGAAGCCGCGGCCCTGTTCGCCTGCACGCGCGGCCTCCACCGCGGCATTCAGCGCGAGGATGTTGGTCTGGAACGCAATGCCGTCGATCACGCCGATGATGTCGGAGATTTTCACCGACGCATGCTGGATCTCGCCCATCGTCGCAATCACTTCGGAGATCACCACGCCGCCGCGCGAGGCGACCTGCGAGGCGGAAACGGCAGTACTGTCGGCCTGTTTCGCGGAGCTGGCCGATTGCGTGACCGTCGAGGTGATTTCTTCCATCGATGCTGCGGTTTGCTGCAAGCTCGCGGCAGCGGATTCCGTGCGGCCCGACAGATCGACGTTGCCCGCGGCGATTTCATTGGCGGCCACGCGCACCGATTCGCTGGCGTCGCGAATCTGGCGCATCACGTGGCTGAGTTTGTCGATGAAGGTGTTGAACGAGCGCGCGATCTGCGCGACTTCGTCGTTGCCGACGGCCGGCAGGCGCTGCGTCAGATCGCCTTCGCCGGAGCCGATGGCGTCCATGGCATCGCGCACTTTCGACAGACGCTGGAACGACACCGCGGTCACCGCCGCCACGATGGCGGCGGCGATGCCGGCGATCACGATCAGCGCGATGATCGAAGCGGTCAGCAGCGAACGCATGCCGGCGGTCGCTTCGGCTTTGTCGAGTGCGACGACCACGTACCAGTCAGTGCCGGGAATCGCTTGCGCGCGCATCAGCTTCGTGCTGCCATTCACGTCCATGTCGAGCGGACGGTCGGCGCTGAAGAGGGCGGCGAGCTTATCGCCGGTCAAACCGGGCGCGACATCGGAGACCGGCTTCAAGGTCAGCTTTGGATCGGGATGCGCGACGATATGGCCGCTCGCGTCGATCAGCATGCCGAAGCTCGCCGGCGTGGGATGAATCGCCTTGACGTTGGCGATCACGCTGTCCATCGCGACGTCGCCGGACACCACGCCTTTTACCGCGCCGTCGCGCACGACCGGCGCCGCGAATGCCACCACCAGTTTGCCCGTGCCCACGTCCACGTAGGGCGGCGTCACGACCGGCTTGCCAGCGGCTGCGGCCTGCTTGTACCAGGGGCGGCCGGTCGGATCGTAGTCCGCCGGAATGCCGGTCGGGTCGGAGAACTTCGAGGTCTTGTCCGCATAGCCGACATACACGTTCGAGAATTTACCGGCCGCGGCGATCTGTTTTAACGCTGCTGACGGATCGGGTTGCAGTACCACGTCCTGCAGCGAGTTGATCATCTGGGTGTTGGCGGCAACCCAGTCGCTGATGCCGGCCGCGTGACCGCTTTCCACCGAGGTCAGGCTGCTGTCGATGGCATCGGCGTTATACGAGTTGGCGACGACGTAGTTGAGAACCGCGTTGGCAGCGAGCGCAACCACAACGATAGCAACGCATAGGGCGA
This sequence comes from Paraburkholderia sp. RL17-383-BIF-A, assembly GCF_046028015.1. Lineage (NCBI taxonomy): Bacteria > Pseudomonadati > Pseudomonadota > Betaproteobacteria > Burkholderiales > Burkholderiaceae > Paraburkholderia > Paraburkholderia sp. RL17-383-BIF-A. Next base: position 38,790 of record NZ_JARESR010000002.1, read on the forward strand.
CGATGCGCGCGCGAATGGAGGTGAACATGTCGGGAGTCTTTGGGGGTGAGCGGTAAACCGGAGTCGGCGAGGCGGGGGCCTCACCTGCGGTATACGGCCTGAGCAGGCCCGACTTGAGCAGCGAATTCTTTCAATTACCCCAAACGCAGCGAGAGCTGCGTGCGGCGGAGTGTCGCACGCAGAAATAAATGGCTTCGCGCGCGTCGTTGTATTCGTATGACAATAACGCGCGATCGGATGGATCGTTTTACATCACCGGCGAATGCAGATGATGCGGATGGTCGAGAGTCTCCGCCACGATGTGCAGCGCTTGTGCGCATTCGTCACGCGTTTTCGATCCGCCGAGGCACACCCGCATGGCATTGGGCGGATTGCCGTCGGTGGAGAACGCGGCGCCCGCCACGGCGGCAATGCCCTGATTGCGCAACTGCAAGGCAAGTTCGGATGCGCTCCAGCCGCTTTCCACCGGCACCGGCAGCCACAAATGAAAACCATCCTGATGCGCTTCGTAAGGCCATGCTTCGAGCATGCGCGCGGCAATGGCCTGGCGTGCGCGCGATTCGTTGCGGATCGCACTGAGCATCTCCGCCGCGGTTCCGTCCGCGATCCATTGCGTCGCGAGCATGACCGTGTACGGGCTCGCCATCACCGTGGTCGCGCGTAACGCGCCGGCTAGCCGCTGCGTTTGGCGCGGCGTCGGCGCATGCAGATGCGCGACGCGCAAGCCGGCGCCGAAGCTCTTGGACAGGCCCGTCACGTAATACGTCAGTTCGGGCGCGAAACTCGCGAGCGCGTCGGGCGCGCTCTGCGGCAGCATGGCATACGCATCGTCTTCGATGATCGGCACGCTGTAGCGCAACGCTACGTCGGCGAGCGCCTCGCGCCGTTTGTGCGTGAGCGTGAGCGTGCTCGGATTCTGCAGTGTCGGATTGCAATAGAACGCGCTCGGCTTGTCGGTTTTGCAGAGCGCTTCGAACGCGTGAGCGAGCGGTCCTTCGTCGTCGCGCGGCAGCGCTTGCAGACGCACACCGAGTTGCGCGGCGATCGCCTTGATGCCGGGGTAGGCGAGCGCATCGAGGCAGATGGTGCCGCCGGGCCGCGCGAGCTGCGAGACGAGCGCCACCAGCGCGCTATGAATGCCGGGGCACACCAGCACGTTTTGCGCGTCGCAATGCGGCACCCGGCGCCTCAGCCATTCGGCGCCCGCATCCTTGTCCGCCGCCGAGCCGCCGAAGTCCTGGTAACGCAGCAACTGATAAGGATCGCTGTCGGCCATCTGGCGTGCGGCGGAGTCGCGCAGACGCATGGCGTAATCGGGCGGCTCGGGTGGCGTGTTCATCGACATTTCGATGCTGCTGCCGCCCGCGAGCGGCAAGGTGGCGGTGCGGCCGCGCACGAACGTGCCGCTGCCGGCGCGCGAATCGAGCAGGCCGCGCTTGCGCGCTTCGGCATAGGCGCGCGCCACCGTCGTGTAGTTCAGCGCGAGCTCTTCGGCGAGATCGCGCAGTCCCGGCAAGCGGTCGCGCGGACGCAGCCTTCCAGTGGCGAGATCTTCTTCGATCAGATCGGGAATCGCGAGGTAGGCCGGCTTGCGAATGTCGGCAAGACGTTTGATCCAGTGATGTGTCGGGCTGCTCATTGCCTTCGAGTCTCTATTCACGTTGGAAAAGATGATCGCATTCGCATGCAATCAATGATTGGATTGATCGACTGTGGTGAATGACTGCACCATGCCGACACGTTGGACTGCGCGAATCGCACTTGGCTGGTGCGGTAAAGCCGCACCAACAGCGTTTGCACGGGATGCCGGAACTGTATGCAACCTTCGCGCCCAAAAAATTTTCGAGTCGCACTTCGAATCGAGGCGGAATTGATCGCGGATTGATCGCATTCACGGGGTCGATCAATGGCACGGCCGTTGCATTGGAGGAGGCGCGCACAACCTGAACGCGCGCCATCTTTTACTTAGCAAACCTGATCGGAGAGTGCCATGCCAGCCGTCAACAAACCGCTGCATCAGAAAGGCGATTACCTTGTCGACTATGAGGAGAAAGTCTTCGAAGACGTGAAAGCCGAACCCGGCGAAAAGGCGCTCGTCACGTTCCATACGGTCGCGTTCGAAGGCTCGATCGGCTTCGTCAATCTATTGCAGGCCACGCGCCTGCAACGCAAGGGCTTCGAGACATCGGTGCTGCTGTACGGACCGGGCGTGACGCTCGGTCTGCAACGCGGCTTTCCGACACTGGGCGACGAAGCGTTCCCCGGCCATCTGAACTTCAACAAGCAACTGATGAAGTTCATGGAAGAAGGCGGCAAGGTCTACGCGTGCCGCTTCGCGCTGCAGGCGCTATATGGACACGGCGAGGCCTCGCTGATCGAAGGCATTCGTCCAATCAGCCCGCTCGATGTGCTCGACATCCAGTTGCTTCATCGCAAGGACAACGCACTGATCATCCATACGTGGACGGTCTGACGAGAGGCGAGTGACCACTATGTCCGATAAAACGACCGGCAAACGCATCGTGCGCGCCGCGGCGGTCCAGATCGCACCGGACTTCGAGCGCAGCGGCGGAACGCTCGACAAGGTCTGCGAGGCAGTCGAACAGGCGGCGCGCGAAGGCGTGCAACTGATCGTATTTCCCGAAACCTTCGTGCCGTATTACCCGTACTTCTCTTTCGTACGGCCGCCCGTCGCTTCCGGCGCCGATCACATGAAACTCTACGAAGAGGCCGTGGTGGTGCCGGGCCCGGTGACACAGGCGGTGGCCGAGCAGGCGCGTTTGCATCGGATGGTAGTGGTGCTCGGCGTCAACGAACGCGATCACGGTAGCCTCTACAACACGCAGTTGATTTTCGACGTGGATGGTCAGATCGTGCTCAAGCGCCGCAAGATCACGCCCACATTTCATGAGCGGATGATCTGGGGGCAAGGCGACGCGGCCGGTCTGACGGTGGCGCGCACCGGGGTGGCGCGCGTGGGCGCGCTCGCCTGCTGGGAGCATTACAACCCGCTCGCGCGTTATGCGTTGATGACGCAGCATGAAGAGATTCATTGCAGCCAGTTTCCCGGCTCGCTGGTGGGACCGATCTTCGCCGATCAGATCGAGGTGACGATCCGGCATCACGCGCTGGAATCGGGTTGCTTCGTCGTCAATGCGACGGGATGGCTCAGCGAAGCGCAGATTGCGTCCGTCACCCCGGATACGAATCTGCAGAAGGCGCTGCGCGGCGGCTGCAACACCGCGATCATCTCGCCGGAAGGGCAGCATCTCGCCGAGCCGTTACGCGAGGGCGAAGGCATGGTGATCGCCGATCTCGACATGGCCTTGATCACCAAGCGCAAACGCATGATGGATTCGGTCGGCCATTACGCGCGCCCCGAATTGCTGAGTCTTGCGATCAACCGGCGGCCCGCGGAAACCGTGGCGCCGATGCCGGCGTGGCCGTCCGTCCCGAGCGCCGATTTCAATTCAACCGAAGGAGGGTGCGATGAGCGCCAGTGAATCACTGTCGGCGCAGAGCCGGCAATTGATGACTGAATTGCAGTCGGCCGGCTTGCGGCTCGTGTCGCCGGATGCGGGCGCGGCCAGCCGCCGCGGCGGCGCGGGTCCGTCCGACCACAAGGCGGTAACGGTGGATGGCGTGACGATCATGGTGCCCGTGCATACGAGCACCGCGTGGCACTCGCCGTTCGTCGCGCAGACGCCGGATGCGAGTGGGTCGAGCGCGTTGCTGCGCGGCACGATTCCGATCGCCAATATCAGCTTCCCGAAGTCGCCGCGTTTCTACGGCATGCAGACACTCGACGGCGTGCCTTATTCGCATATCGCCACGTTGCATAGCGCCGACGTGCTCGCGACCACCGTGTTGCAAACCTGTATTCGCTACGAGAGCCGGCGCAAGAGCTGCAAGTTCTGCGCAATCGGGCAATCGCTCGCAGCGGGTCGCACCATTACGCGCAAGACGCCTGAGCAACTGGCGGAAGTGGCGCGCGCGGCCGTGTTGCTCGACGGCGTGAAGCATATGGTGCTGACCACCGGCACACCGCCCACGCCGGATCGCGGCGCGCAGATTCTGTGTGAGAGCGCGTTCGCGATCAAGGCCGCGGTCGATCTGCCGATCCAGGCGCAGTGCGAGCCGCCCGACGACGACCGCTGGTTCGCGCGCATGAAAGCGAGCGGCATCGACACACTCGGCATGCACCTCGAAGTCGTCACGCCCGCGCTGCGCGAACGCATCATGCCCGGCAAGGCGAGCGTGCCGCTGTCGCGCTACATGGAGGCGTTCGAGGCCGCGGTGGCCGTGTTCGGACGCGGACAGGTCAGCACATATATCCTCGCGGGCCTGGGCGATAGCGCCGAATCAATTCTCGCGATGTCGCGCGAACTGATCGAGATCGGCGTCTATCCGTTCGTCGTGCCGTTCGTGCCGATCAGCGGCACGCCGCTCGAAGATCATCCGGCCCCTACGCCCGAATTCATGAAGTCGGTTTTGCAGCCGCTTGGCGGCATGCTCAATGCCGCGGCCATGCGTTCGAGCGATATCAAGGCGGGTTGCGGCAAATGCGGCGCGTGTTCGTCGCTGTCATCGTACGAGGAGTGATCATGTTCGGCGAAGCGATTGCAGGCGAGGCGCTGGATGGCGAGATTGTTTTCGCGCCGTATGCGCCGAGCGAATTTCGTATCAAGTGGACCACGTTGAATTGGGAAGCCGAAGAGGCATTCAGGTTGCGGCGCGCGGTCTTCTGCATCGAGCAGGGCATTTTTGTCGGCGATGATCGCGACGATATCGACCAGCACGCGCAGCAACTGGTGGCGCTCAGTTGTCTCGCCGGCATGCCGGAACAGGTGGTCGGCACCGTGCGTATTCATCGCGACCACGACAATGTGTGGTTTGGTTCGCGGCTCGCCGTGCATGCGGCCTTTCGCCGGCACGGAAAGATCGGCGCAACGCTGATTCGTCTCGCGGTGAGCAGCGCACACGCGCTCGGCTGCGAGACGTTTCTCGCGCACGTGCAGAGTCAGAATGTGCCGCTGTTTCGCGCGATGTACTGGGACGTGCTGACGGAGGAAACGTTGCTGGGCAGACCGCATCATCTGATGCAGGCGCAACTGGACCGCTATCCGCCGTGCGCGGAGCCTTATGGCGGCTTTGTCACGCAGACGCGAGCGCATTCGTCGCCGCCCTCGCGCGGCCGTGAGCCAGAGCGGAGCGCCGCATGACTGTCGCCGACCTTGTCGCGAGTCTGCGCGAGAGCCGCGGATTCCGGCACAAGACCGATATCGTGGGTGTCGTCGACTCGCTGGCGAAGCGCTTGCCGCGCGGCGCGCGCGATCTCGCGCAGGCTGTGGCGCTCGGCGACGACTGCGCCGCGCTCGCCGACGGTGACGGCTATCTGCTCTTCGCTATCGAAGGCATGGTCAGCGATTTCGTGAGCGCCATGCCGTGGTTCGCCGGCTATAGCAGCGTGATGGTCAACGTAAGCGATATCTATGCGATGGGCGGGCGGCCATTGGCGGTGGTGGATGCGCTGTGGAGTCAGGGCATCGACGCGGCGGAGCAGGTGTTGGCGGGCATGGCGGCGGCTTCGCTCGCGTATGGCGTGCCGATTGTCGGCGGCCACACGAATACGCGCAGCGATGCAGCGCAACTGGCGGTGTCGATCGTCGGCCGCGCGAAGGCGTTGCTGTCGAGTTTCAACGCGAAACCCGGTGACAGCCTGATGATGGCTGTCGATCTGCGCGGCCGTTTCGAAGAGCCGTATCCGTTCTGGAATGCTTCGGTGGATGCGCCGCCCGAGCGTCTAAGGGGCGATCTCGAACTGCTGCCGCAACTGGCGGAGAGCGGCCTGTGCGACGCCGCGAAGGATATCAGCATGGCGGGCACGCTCGGCACGGCGCTAATGTTGCTCGAATGTTCGGAGGTCGGCGCGCGGATCGATCTCGCGCGCATCCCCACGCCCGAGGGCGTGCCGCTGGAACGCTGGGTGACTGCGTTTCCGAGTTTTGGATATCTGCTGTCCGTGCGGCCCGAACATGTGGAGACTGTGCGAGCAAAGTTCAGCGCCCGATCGCTTGCGTGCTCAGTGATCGGTTCCGTGGATGCAACGAGCCAGGTGGTCCTGCATCGGCAGGATGACGCCGCTACGCTATGGGACTTCCAGCGTGAGCCGTTCATCGTCGGAAAGGGGGCGGCGAAATGAGCGCGCTGCGTATCGCGTTGCTCACGCATTCGGTCAATCCGCGCGGTGGCGTGGTGCACACGCTCGAACTGGCGAGCGCATTGACGGCGCTTGGGCACGAGGTAACGGTGTTCGTGCCGGCCGCGCCCGGCGAGAGCCTGTTTCGTTTGCCGCCTTGCCGAGTGGTGTATGCGCCGATCGTTCTGGCTCAGGTTGATACGGTTGCGATGGTCGAGGCCCGAATCGATGCGTTCCGGCGCGCGTTGATCGAGCACGACGCAGCTGCGTTCGACGTACTGCACGCGCAGGACAGCATCAGCGGCAACGCGCTGGCCGAGTTGAAAGCGCAGGGTCTTATTCACGGCTTCATGCGCACTGTGCATCACCTGGATCATTTCGAAGATCAGCAATTGACGGCGTGGCAGCGCCGTGCGTTTCAGGATGCCGACCACGTGTTGTGTGTGAGCGATACATGGGCGCGAGACATGCAGTCGGTATACGGCATTAGCGCAAGCACTGTGCCGAACGGTGTAGACGTGGCGCGTTTTTCTTCGCGACGCGATCAACACGACGCGCAACTGCGGCAGCGTTTCGGACTGCAAGGCGGCCCGATCGTGCTGGCGGTGGGCGGTATCGAAGCGCGCAAGAACACACTGGGCCTGCTCGAAGCGTTTGCCTCGGTGTGCAGCGGTTTGCCGCAAGCACAACTCGTCATTGCAGGCGGCGCGAGCCTTCTCGACCACGACGCCTACAGCCGACGCTTGCTGCAACGGGCGAGTGAGTTGGGTCTGTCGATCGGACCTCATGAAAGCGTCGTGCTGACCGGCCCGCTCGAAGACGCCGTCATGCCCGCTCTGTTTCGAAGCGCCGATGTTCTTTCGATGGTGTCGCTGCGCGAAGGTTTCGGTCTTGTCGTGCTGGAAGCGCTGGCGAGCGGCACACCGGTGGTGGTGTCTTCGATTGCGCCATTCACCGAGTATCTCGACGACGCCACCTGCTGCTGGGCCGATCCTGACGACGTGGAATCGATCGCCGCGGCCCTTGTGCGTGCGTTGGGTGAAAACGGTATCGATTTCGAGAATGCCGTGCCCGCGTTGCTCGCGCGCTTTAGCTGGGCGGCGAGCGCACGGTGCCATGTGGATGCCTACCGCCGTTTCCTCGCGAAGCGCGCTCTGCTTACCCATTGATTCGAGGATAAACGATGCCTGTCATGCACTTTCGCATTCAATGGCCCGATGGCGACGAAGCGAACTGTTATTCGCCTTCGCTCGTGATCGGCGATTTTTTTACGCCGGGCGAGGCCTATGCGCTCGAGGATTTCGTCGAACGTTCCCGGCAGGCGTTAGGCATCGCGTCCGAACGCGTGCGCGAGAAATACGGCTTTGCCTGCTCGGCGGCAATGGACCAGCTTGCACAGATCGAGCGCGACGCGGCGCGCTTTCGCGATCGGCCGGACGCGACCGTCAAGGTCATCGAATTCAGCTAGGCGCTTATTCTTTCAGAGGACGCATCATGTCGAATCCAACCCATCACGCGCGCGCCGAGGGCCACTACGGCGTGCTTGTCATCGGCGGCGGCCAGGCGGGGCTGTCGGTCAGCTACTACCTGAAACAGGCCGGCATCGACCATCTGGTCGTGGAAAGGAATGTGCTCACGCATACGTGGCGCGAACAGCGTTGGGACGCGTTTTGCCTCGTCACGCCGAACTGGCAATGCGCATTGCCCGGCTATCCGTATCGTGGCGATGACCCGCACGGCTTCATGAAGAAAGACGAAATCATTGCCTACCTCGATGGCTTCATCGCGCATGTCGACGCGCCGGTGCTGGAGCGCACTGAAGTCAAACGCGTCAAGCAGCGCGACGACGGCGTCTACGCCATCACGACGACGCACGGCGACTTCACCGCGGACCAGGTGGTGGTGGCCTCGGGCGGCTATCACACGCCGATCGTGCCGCGCCTCGCGGAGCGCTTGCCTGCGGGGATCATGCAACTGCAGTCGTCAGCGTATCGCAACCCGCAGGCTTTGCCTGAGGGCGCGGTGATGGTGGTCGGCACGGGGCAATCCGGCGCGCAGATCGCGGAGGATCTGCATCTGGCGGGCCGCAAGGTGGTGCTCGCGGTCGGCGAGGCGCCGCGTTGCGCGCGCTTTTATCGGGGGCGTGACGTGGTCGATTGGCTCGCCGACATGCAGTACTACGATATGCCGGTCGAAAAACATCCGTTACGTGAAGGGGTGCGCGACAACACCAATCACTATGTGACGGGCCGCGATGGTGGCCGCGATATCGACCTGCGCAAGTTCGCCGCTGAAGGCATGGAATTGTATGGGCGGCTCGACGATCTGCGCGACGGGCAGTTCCACTTTTCGCCTACGCTGGCCGCCAATCTCGATGCCGCCGACGATACGTATAACCGGATCAACGCGAGCATTGACGGCTTCATCGCGAAGCACGGCATTGATGCGCCGGCGGGTGGCGCGTACGAACCGGTCTGGCGTCCCGCGCAAGAGCGCGCTACGCTCGATCTGGAGGGCAGCGGTATTGCGGCGATCATCTGGTGCATCGGTTTTACGCCGGACTTCAGTTGGCTCGATGCCCCCGTGTTCAACGGTCGCGGGTATCCGGCGCACACGCGTGGCGTAACGCCGATCGACGGTCTGTATTTCGTCGGCCTGCCGTGGCTGCATACATGGGGTTCCGGGCGTTTCTCCGGCGTCGCGCGCGATGCGGAGTTCATCGTGCATGCGATTCGCGAGAAGACACGCGAGCGCGCGTCGTTGTCGGCTGCCGTTGCCGCATGACGTGATGTTGCCCATGCGCTCGGGAGGCAGCATGGAAAACGGCCGCTGCGGTTTCTATCGCAGCGGCCGTTGTATTTCACCGAGACGTTCGGCTCCGGCTCAGGCTTAAGCTTAAGCGCCCAGCGCCGGATCGCTCATGCTGCTCTTGCCGGTTTCCACGTGTCCGGCAAAGCGCCGCGCGAACAGCGGGTCCGTATCGACCGTTATAGCCAGGTCGTACCAGCCATGCGCATTGCGAAGGTCGAGGTAGAGCTGCTCGGTATCGCCGCCACGTACTGAATGCTTGATGACATTTCCCGGATCATACGCGTTGACGATCGTGAACTGGCAACGTGCGCTGCCCACGTTCTCCAGCCGCAGTTGCAGGTTGCCGTTCGAGACGTCGTAGCCTTCCGCCACTTCGGGCCGCGCGATATCGGAACCATGCCACCAGCTGCGCGCAACCGGCCTGCCCGCGAAGCGGCGCAGAAAGCCGTTCGGGCCGTGCACGGTGAAGTCGTAGCTGCCGTCGGCATTGCACGGCAACTGATCCTGCAAGCGCTTGCCGGCTTCCACCGTATAGGTGCGCGGTGCATCGAGACTGTGGGCGGCGTAGACGAGAAATACCGCGCCGGTGCGGCCCGTGTTGACGAAGCGCATGGTGAGTTGATTGGCCGCGCCTTCGCCGTGCACACGCACGAACAGCTCGTAAGGCAGCGCGCGAGCGGGGCGCACGCCGGCTTCCTGCTTCGGCAGTGCCTGCAGGGCAGGCGGCAGCGGTACGTAATCCGGGTGGCGGTTCTGGTCCGGCGGTACGTAGCCGCTCGTGCTCGGCAGCGTCGGGAAGGCGTCGTTCGGATTGCTGAAGTTGAATGCGGACATCAGATCGCCGCATACCGCGCGGCGCCACGGCGTGATGTTCGATTCGCCGAGATTGTGATCGTGGCCGAAACGCTTTTCAATAAAACGGATCACCGACGTATGGTCGAACAGTTCTGAGCACACGTAGCCGCCTTTCGACCACGGTGAAACCACCAGCATCGGCACGCGCGTTCCGAGGCCGTACGGTGCGGCGGGAGTCTTCGCGTCGCCCGGATAGATTTCGTTGCTGGTGTCGACGGTCGACAAGCCGTTAGCGCTCGACGAAGGTGCGAAGGGCGGCACCATGTGATCGAAGAAACCGTCGTTCTCGTCGTAGTTGATGAGCAGCACCGTCTTGCTCCACACCTCGGGATTGGACGTGAGAATCTGCAACACCTGGTCGATGTACCACGCGCCATAGTTCGACGGCCAGTTCGGGTGTTCGGAATAGGCTTCGGGCGCGACGATCCACGACACTTGCGGCAACGCGTTGTTCTGCACGTCGCGCTTGAGAATATCGAAGTAGCCGTCGCCCTTTGCCGCATTCGTGCCGGTGCGCGCGTTATCGTAGAGCGGGTTGCCGGGCTGCGCGTTGCGGTACTGGTTGAAGTAGAGCAGCGAGTTGTCGCCGTAGTTGCCGATATACGGGTTCTGCGTCCAGCCCCACGAGCCGTTGGCGTCGAGACCGGTGCCGATGTCCTGATAGATCTTCCACGAAATGCCCGCATTCTGCAGGACTTCGGGGTAGGTGGACCAGCCGTAGCCGAGTTCGGAATTGTCGATCACCGGTCCGCCGCCGCTGCCGTCATTGCCCACCCAGCCGCTCCACATGTAATAGCGGTTCGGGTCCGTCGGTCCCATCAGCGAGCAGTGGTACGCGTCGCAGATCGTGAAGGCGTCGGCGAGCTGATAGTGAAACGGAATGTCCTCGCGCGTGAGGTAGGCCATCGTCGTGGTGCCTTTCGCGGGCACCCATTGATCGTAGCGGCCGCCGTTCCACGCCGCGTGCGTGCTGGTCCAGTCGTGCGCGAGATCCTGGAGGAATTGCAGGCCCAGATTGGGCGCGGTGGGGCGGAACGGCAGCACGTAGCCGAGATCCGCCGCGAGCGGCTGATACCACACGGGCTTGCCGTTCGGTAAATTGGTCGCGCGCGTGTCGCCAAAACCGCGCACGCCTTTGAGCGTGCCGAAGTAGTGGTCGAACGAGCGGTTTTCCTGCATCAGCACGACAATGTGCTCGACGTCGCGAATCGTGCCGGTCTTGTTGTTGGCAGGAATGGCGAGCGCGTTGCGAATGCCCAGAGGCAGCATGCTCAATGCGGTGGCGGAACCGGCAGCATGCGCGGCGGAGCGCAGAAAATCACGGCGATTTTTTGAGGTCATGGTATTGGCTTTCGATCTTCGGTGGAGGAACGATCCACGAGGCGCGCGAGCCCCACCCGCGCGTCGCGTGAGGCGCGAAACTCAGTCCACGGTGTGGATGACGGGCGTGGCGAGCGGCGCCGGCGCGGCAGCAGACAGTGCCGGGTCGGCGCTTGATGCGGGTAGTGCTGGGGTTTGAATCGTCAGCGCGGCGGGCGCCGGTGAAGCGGAGGACGGATTCGCCGGGAGAAGCGCGGCGGCAGTGCTCTCGCTGGCGGGAATCTCGGTAGGACTAACCGCGCTCGTGCCGGCTGTTTTGTCGTCGTCGTTGCCACAAGCACCGACCAGCGCACAAAGCGACAGGGCAGCCAGCGCGGCCGCCAAACGTTTGCAATGCAAGGCTTTAGACGGCTTCGACACAACGGACATGGCAATGTCTCCGGCACGGGGAAGATGCGCGAGGGCATCGACGTGCCCAGGTCAGCGATACGCAAGAATAGTCGCTGACCTGTGTAACTTTTGTGAAGATGTGGAAATTTGAGTATTTGGTGAGAGTTGGGCGCCGACCAATCGCACACTGCGTTAGCATGCCGAAAGGTTTGGCCTCGCTCGATGATCAGGAAGACGCGCTTCCAGCAACGAATGCCGCAATGGCTTCGTTCAAAGCCTCGGGCGCGTCGCGATGCGGCGAATGCCCGCAAGCCTCGAGCTTGACCAGTTGCGCATGTGGAACGTGTGCGGCGATCGTATCGATCTGGGCCATCGTGCCGTAGTTGTCGTCATGGCCTTGCACCGCGAGCAGCGGCTTGCGAATGGACGCCAGTTCCCCGGCAATTGTCCACATCCGGAACGCCGGATTCAGCCATATGTCGTTCCAGCCATAAAACGCCGAATCGACGTCCGCGTGATAGCGGCTGAGTTTGCTGCGCAGGTCGCTGGTTTCGTAGAGCTGTTTGGTCTGCGCGATGCTTTCCACCGAAATATCTTCGACGAACACATGCGGCGCAATCGCCACCGCACCGGCCAATTCCTCGGCATGGAGCGCAGCGTACAGCAGGGTGATCGAGCCGCCGTCGCTATGACCGATCAGCCACATGCGGCGGCGTTCGCGTGAATCGATACCGAGTGCGTCGAGCAATGCGGGCAGAATGTCGCGCGCCTGCGCCGTCATGAAATCGGTGGGCCACTTCACCTCATGCGCACGCGGTGTGGAAAGCCCGTAGCCGGGCCGCGAATAGACGAGCCCTCGCATGCCGATCCGTTCGCACAGCGTTTGCGGCCAGTCGCGCCACATCGCGATCGAACCGAGGCCTTCATGCAGGAAGACGGCGATCGGCGCGTCGGTCGCGCGCGCATTCACCCAGCGATACTCGATGCGCAGCGGTCCATGCGACGCGGTAGCGGGCAGTTCAGCGAACTCGCTAACGGTCGTTGCGGCGGTAACGTTGGCGCTGGCGGGGTTCTGCATAAATCACCTTATGACTGCTCGCGCAGTTTGAAGCGTTGAATTTTTCCGGTGGCGGTTTTCGGCAGATCGTCGGCGAACACGATATCGCGCGGATATTTATGCGGCGCGAGCCTGTCCTTCACGAAAGCCTTCAACTCGTCCGCGAGTATCTCAGATGGCGTGAATTCACGCTTCAGTACGACGAACGCGCGCGTCTTGACGAGGCCGCCGTGATCGACGCCGACCACCGCGGCTTCGAGCACCGCGTCGTGCTGCACCAGCACCATTTCCACTTCGACAGGCGAGACATACTGGCCGCTGACTTTCAGCATGTCGTCGCTGCGGCCCGCATAGACATAGCAGCCATTCGGCAGCCGGCAGTACTTGTCGCCGCTGCGAATCCATTCGCCGAGAAAGGTGGCGCGCGATTTCTCTCGGTTGTTCCAGTACATCACCGCCGCGCTTGGCCCTTTGATGAACAGATCGCCGACTTCGCCGTCGGGCACGGCGTGGCCCGCATCGTCGCGCAATTCGACTTCGTATCCGGGCACCGGGCGGCCCGTGGTGCCGTATTCGACCGCGCCCGCGCGGTTGGACAGGAAGATGTGCAGCATTTCGGTCGAGCCGATGCCGTCGAGAATTTCGCAGCCGAAGTGCGCGGTAAAGCGCTCGCCGATTTCGCGCGGCAACGCTTCGCCCGCCGACGTGCAAATGCGTATCGCGACATCGGCGCGCGCGGGCAGGTTCGGCGACACCAGCATGTTCGCGTAGAGCGTGGGCACGCCGTAAAACACCGTCGGGCGATGTTTGACGAGGCGCGCGAAGATCGCGTCGGCGGTGGGGCGCTCGGCCATCAGGATCGCGGTCGCGCCGACCGAGAGCGGGAATGTCAGTCCATTGCCGAGCCCGTATGCAAAGAACAGTTTGGCCGCGGAAAACACCACGTCGCTTTCGGCAATGCCGAGAATTGGCTTGGCATACAGCTCGGCGGTCCAGTACAGGTTGGCATGCGTGTGGACGGTGCCCTTCGGTTTCCCGGTCGAGCCCGACGAATACAGCCAGAAGGCGATGTCGTCGCAACCGGTCGCGGCGGCTTTGGCGGCAGGCGTGGCGGCGTCGATCAGGTCGTCAAGCAGAGGCGCGAGGAGCGGCTCGCCTTCACGCGGTTGCGAGACGATCAACTGACAACCGTCATGTTCGGCGGACTCCAGCGCCTGCGTCACGTTCTGCACGAGCGCACCCGAGGCGATCACGGCGCGCGCGTGGCTATGCGTCAGCATGTACACGTAGTCGGCGGGCGTGAGCAGCGTGTTCGCCACGACCGGCACGACGCCCGCGTAGAGCGCGCCGAGAAAGGCAACCGGTAGCGCGATGGTGTCGAGCATCACCAGCAGTATTCGCTCTTCAGGATGTACGCCGAGCGTACGCAGCGCGCTGGCGAAGCGCCGCGCGCGGTCTTCGAGTTCACCGTAGGTCGTGCTGCCGGTGTCGTCGATATAGGCGGTCTTGCCGGCGCGCGTTTCGTTCAGTCGAAACAGGTAGGCCGCGAAATTGAACAGCGCGGGCGGCGCTTCGACCGTCGCGGCGGGCTGGTTAGCCGCCTTTTCCAGCAGGGCTTCCATGTGTCTCCTCCATCGGGTGGGCGCGGTCCGGCTGTTCTGTGCTCATGATCCGCTCGATGCTTGCGGGCTGATTCGCGTGCCCGGTCCTGATTGCTACGTTTTTGCTGCGGTCGTGCGCCGTCAGGCCGAGGGTAAATGCGTCGTCTGTGTGAGCGCCTCGATTGCCGCGCTCGCGGCCTGGATGGCCGAGCGCCGGTGATAGAAAGCGAGTGCGCGCAAGCCGCCGAGTTCTTCGCCGCCGCCCGCGCGGCCCAGGCCGCCGTGCAGCGACATCGGCATCACGTTGCCGTGACCGGTTTGACTCTGCTGCACCGAGGGCGAAACGGCATGCACGCGGCCGTGCGAATCCGCGAGTTCCAGCGCGAGGCGGCCGAGATGCGCTTCGTCGTTCGAATAGATCGATGCGACGAGGGATCCGAGACCGCGTCGCGCGAGGGTGACTGCGTGCGCTTCGGGTAGCGCATGTCCAGCGGCGGAAACGCGATAAGGCGCCACGCTCGCGACCGGTCCGAATACTTCGAGGTCGTGCAGGAGCGTCGCGTTATCAGGATCGTTGACGACGAACAGATGCGGCGCGACGCAAGCCGCGATGGTTGCGTCCGCATCGATGAGCGGCACTGCGGAGCCGTCGAAAGCGAGCACCGCTTCTTCCCGAAGCGCCGCGATACCGGCCAGTACGTTCTCGTATTGCTCGCGGCTCACGAGCGAACCCATACGCACGGCGTCGTTGCGCGGATTGCCGACGGTGATCTTCGCGAGCTTCGCCTTTAGTGCCTCGAGCACGGCTTCAAGTACAGCCTCCGGCACGAAAGCGCGGCGGATGGCCGTGCATTTTTGCCCGGATTTCACCGTCATTTCCCGCACGACTTCCTTGATGAACAGATCGAAGGCGGGCGTCTCGGGCGTGGCGTCGGCGCACAGAATCGCGCTGTTCAGACTGTCGGCTTCGACGTTCAGGCGTGCGCCGCCCTGTACGAATGCCGGATGTGCGCGCAACGTGGCGGCCGTGTCCGCGGAGCCCGTGAACGACACCACGTCGAAAGGCTGAATCTGATCGAGCAGGCCCGCCGAGCCGCCGCAGATCACGGAGAGCGCGCCGGGCGGCAGAATGCCCGCGTCGACCACATCGGCGACCATGCGTTGGGTGAGCCAGGCGGTGGCCGTGGCGGGCTTGACGATGACGGGTACGCCCGAGAGCAGGGCCGGCGCGGCTTTTTCCCACAAGCCCCACGACGGAAAATTGAAGGCGTTGATAAAGAGCGCGACGCCGCGTGTCGGCGTCAGCACATGCTGCACGCTGAACGATCGATCCTTGCTCAGCGAGTCGGTGTTGCCGTCCCGTAGTGCATGCACCTCGCCAAGCGTTGCGCCGAGTTTCGCGTAATACGACAGCGTGAAAATACCACCGTCGATATCGACCGCGGAGTCGTTGCGTGTGGTGCCCGAATTCGCGGTGGCGATCGCGTAGTAGTCGTCGC
The DNA here is from genome assembly GCF_046028015.1 of Paraburkholderia sp. RL17-383-BIF-A. Classification (NCBI taxonomy): domain Bacteria; kingdom Pseudomonadati; phylum Pseudomonadota; class Betaproteobacteria; order Burkholderiales; family Burkholderiaceae; genus Paraburkholderia; species Paraburkholderia sp. RL17-383-BIF-A. The sequence continues at coordinate 54,522 of NZ_JARESR010000002.1, forward strand.
GTTTCGCTTGCAGCAGCTTGACGATATCGGCGAGGCGGGCCGCGCGCTGCGCATAGGTCAGCGCTCGCAACGCCGCGCCGCCTTCATCGCGGGCAAAGCGGAAGGCGTGGGCGAGATCGAGGCCCTCGCTCGAGACGCGCACGAGCGCTTCGCCCGTCACGGGATCGGTGAGCGTCACGCCCGTGCCGCTGCCCGCGATCCACTTGCCGCCCACGTGGTTCTTCAATAGTTCGGTCATGGCGGCGCTCAAGCGGGAGTGAATTCGATTGCGCCTTGCGGCAACAGATACAGCACCAGCGCCTCACCGTTCGCCACCGTCGGTCGATGCGCGGAGCCGGGGCCGTACACGCACCAGCCGGCCGGGTGGCCGTCGAACGTGGCGCCTGCGGTCAGCGGCATGATCAGATCGATCTCGCCATTGGGGTGAACATGGTGCGGGCCGGCGATATCCTTCATATCGACCACGTCGACGGAAAAGCCGTGAGTTTCGGGCAGCGCCTTGAAGATGCGGCCGTAGCGAATGCCGCCGCCTTCGCGGTTGCACAGCCAGCCTTCGGCGACGCCGCTGCGGCAGGCTTCGGCAAGCTCGCGGAACGTGCCGCCTTCAGCGGGATAGGTGTCGTTCAGCCACGCCGCCAGACTGCCGTCGAGCGGCCGGCCGGCGAGTTGTTCCGTGACGCCCGCAATCAGGCGCTGGAATTCATGTGGGGACATGCGAGCCTCCAGGTCGGCGCGTTCGACCGCCACACGCACGTTAATGCATGCGAATCGTCGCGCACTCTCCGTGACGCCGCCGGAAATTCTCGGCAGCGTTTGTTATTGAATCAATATTTGGCGAAAATTAACCGTTCACCACCTGCATGTCAAGCACTATAGTACATGTGTCGAAGTTAAGGGGCAGCAAAACATGAATCAAAATTACTCTCCTGCGCCGTTGGACGACTCCCCAGACGAGGATGCGGGCCGCGCGGGCGCGCCGGCGGAGCGCGGCGTCGAGCGCGAAGAGCGCGATCCCTTTCTCACGGCAATGGGCGAGCGCGTGCGCCTCCTGCGCGCGCGCCGCGGCATGACCCGCAAGACGCTGGCGACGGAAACGGGCCTGTCGGAGCGGCACCTGGCGAATCTGGAATCAGGTGTGGGCAATGCGTCCGTGCTGGTGCTGCGGCAGATCGCGACCACCTTGAACTGCTCGCTGGCCGAGGTGATCGGCGACGAAACCACCGCCTCCGCCGAGTGGCTGCTGATCCGCGAATTGCTGCACGGGCGCGATCAGGCGGCGTTGCAGCGCGCCCGCATGACGCTTGCCGAGATGTTCGCGCAGGCGCCGCGCGACCCGCATCGCAAGGACCGGATTGCCCTGATCGGCCTGCGTGGCGCGGGCAAATCGACGCTCGGACGGATGCTGGCGCAGGAGCGCAAGGTGCCGTTCATCGAGCTCACTCGGGTGATCGAGCAACTGGCGGGCTGCCCGCCTTCGGAGATTCATTCGCTGTACGGAGCGGCCGCTTACCGGCGCTATGAGCACCGTGCGCTCGAGGCCGTGATTCAGGAGCACGAGCATGCGGTGATTGCGTCGCCGGGCGGGCTGGTGTCGGAATCGGGCACCTTCAATACCTTGCTGTCGCACTGCTACACGGTGTGGCTGCAGGCCGCGCCGGAGGAACATATGCGCCGGGTCGTCGCGCAAGGCGACCTGCGGCCGATGTCGGGTAACAAGGAGGCGATGGACGACCTGAAGCGCATCCTGGCGGGGCGCAGCGAACTGTATGGCCGCGCCGATATGACCTTCGACACCAGCGAAAAAACCCTGGCCGACGCCTATCTGCAACTGCGCGACCGCCTCGCCGCAAGGCTTGCCGCCGAATCGCCGGATGACGTGCGGGTGGGTTGATCTGCGCTCCGGCGTCAGGGTTTACTAGCAAACATGCACTAAAGTGCTTTACATGGGTTTGTCGGTGCACTATTGTTCAAAAAACAAATTTGCATCGTCCAGTCAGGAGACGCCCCATGTCCACAGCAGAAACCGCCGTTGCGCCGGTCGACTACCGCACCGATCCCTCGCAGTACAAGCATTGGAAGCTGAGCTTCAATGGTCCGGTGGCGACGCTCGGCATCGATATCGCCGAGGACGGCGGTATCCGTGACGGCTATAAGCTCAAGCTGAATTCATACGACCTCGGCGTCGACATCGAACTGCACGACGCAATACAGCGCATCCGCTTCGAGCATCCGGAAGTGAAAACCGTGGTGCTGACGAGTCTGAAGGATCGCGTGTTCTGCTCGGGCGCCAACATTTTCATGCTGGGTCTCTCCACCCATGCGTGGAAGGTCAACTTCTGCAAGTTCACCAACGAAACGCGCAATGGTCTGGAAGATTCCTCGCGCTATTCCGGTCTGAAGTTTCTCGCGGCGGTGAACGGCGCCTGCGCGGGTGGCGGCTACGAACTCGCGCTTGCCTGCGACGAGATCTATCTGGTGGATGACCGCTCGTCTTCAGTGTCGTTGCCGGAAGTGCCGCTGCTCGGCGTCTTGCCGGGCACCGGCGGCCTCACGCGGGTGACGGACAAGCGCCGCGTGCGCCACGATCGCGCCGACATCTTCTGCACGGTGGTCGAAGGCGTGCGCGGCGAACGCGCGAAAGCGTGGCGACTCGTGGATGAAGTCGTGAAGCCAAACCAGTTCGATCAGGCGATCCAGGCGCGTGCGCTCGAACTTGCCGCGCAGAGCGATCGTCCCGCGGACGCACAAGGCGTGATGCTCACACGTATAGAGCGCACGGATCGCGAAGACGGCCTCACGTATAAAACCCTCGACGTGACGATCGATCGCGCGAAACGTATTGCAACGTTCACGGCCAGGGCTCCGCAAACCGAACCGCCGTCGGATATCGAGGCCATCGTCGCAGCCGGCGCGAACTGGTGGCCGCTGCAATTCGCCCGTGAACTCGACGACGCGATCCTGTCCATGCGCACCAACGAGCTTGCGGTCGGCACTTGGGTATTCAGGACCGAAGGCGACGCGCGCAATCTGCTCGCCGCGGACGCTTCACTCATGCAGCACAAGGACCACTGGTTCGTTCGCGAGACGATCGGCCTGTTGCGCCGCACGTTGGCTCGCATCGACGTCTCGTCGCGTTCGCTGTTCACGCTGATCGAGCCGGGTTCGTGCTTTGCCGGCACTTTCGCGGAACTCGCCTTCGCCGCCGACCGCACTTACATGGCGGCGTTGCCGGCCAATGAGGACGAAGAGCCGGCCATCACGCTTTCGGAAGTCAACTTCGGCCTCTATCCGATGGTCACGCACCAATCGCGTCTCGCCCGGCGTTTCTATGAAGAAGCCGCGCCGCTCGACGCCGTGCGCTCCCTGATCGGTCAGCCGATCAAGCCGGTCGAAGCCGAGCGGCTCGGTCTCGTGACGGCGTCGCCCGACGACATCGATTGGGCCGACGAAATCCGCATCGCGCTCGAAGAACGCGCGGCCATGTCACCGGATGCATTGACCGGGCTCGAAGCGAATCTGCGCTTTAACGGTCCGGAAACGATGGAGACGCGCATCTTCGGCCGTCTTACCGCGTGGCAGAACTGGATTTTCAACCGGCCGAACGCGGTGGGCGAGAAGGGCGCGCTCAAGGTGTACGGCAAGGGCAGCAAAGCGCAATTCGACGTCTCGCGTGTTTGATGCACGCTTGATTCAGCTTGGTGCGCGTTGATGCGCACTTGTCAGGTGCTTGATGCGCGGTCGAACGCCATCAACGCGGCGAGCGCGATCGAAGCCGGCAACTTTCCCATACGCGCCTCTCATCGTCACTGAAGTTTCCGAACCAGGAACCGACCATGTCAACGATCAACTACAGCGAAAAGATTCCGAACAACGTCAACCTCGCCGACGACCGGGCGCTGCAGCGCGCGCTCGAACAATGGCAGCCGAATTTTCTGGCGTGGTGGGGCGACATGGGTCCGGAAGGCTCGCACGGCTACGACGTCTATCTGCGCACCGCAGTGAGCGTGGATGCGGGTGGCTGGGCGCATTTCGATCATGTGAAGATGCCCGACTACCGCTGGGGCATTTTCCTGACGCCCGGCGAGCAGGACCGCAAGATTCACTTCGGCGAACACAAGGGCGAAGCCGCGTGGCAGGACGTGCCGGGCGAACATCGCGCGAATCTGCGGCGCATTATCGTGACGCAAGGCGATACGGAACCCGCGTCGGTCGAGCAGCAGCGCCACCTCGGCTTGACCGCGCCTTCCATGTACGACTTGCGCAACCTCTTCCAGGTCAACGTGGAAGAAGGGCGCCACCTGTGGGCGATGGTGTACCTGCTGCACCGTTACTTCGGCCGCGATGGACGTGAGGAAGCCGAAGCATTGCTCGGCCGCCGCTCGGGCGACGAGGACAACCCGCGCATTCTCGGCGCGTTCAATGAGAAAACGCCGGACTGGCTCGCGTTTTTCATGTTCACGTACTTCACCGATCGCGACGGCAAATTCCAGTTGTCGGCTCTCGCCGAGTCGGGCTTCGATCCGCTCGCGCGCACCACGAAGTTCATGCTGACCGAAGAAGCGCATCACATGTTTGTGGGCGAATCGGGTGTCTCGCGGGTGATCCAGCGCACCGCCAAGGTCATGAACGAACTGGGCACGGACGACGTCGCGAAGATTCGCGCGGCCGGTGTGATCGATCTGCCGACCATTCAGCGCTATCTGAACTTCCACTACTCGGTCACGATCGATCTGTTCGGCGCCGATCACTCGTCCAACGCGGCCACGTTCTATAGCTCGGGCCTGAAAGGCCGCTACGAAGAAAACAAGCGCGACGACGATCATCAATTGAACGGCCAGAGCTACAAGCTGCTCGACGTGCAGGACGGCAAACTGGTCGAGCGTGAAGTGCCGATGCTCAACGCCATGAACGAAGTGCTGCGCGACGACTACATCAAGGATTCGGTGGCGGGCGTGGCGCGCTGGAACAAGGTGCTCGAAAAGGCCGGCATCGATTTCCGCATGACAGTGCCGCATAAAGCGTTCAATCGTCAGATCGGCACGTTCGCGGGCACGCGTGTGTCGCCCGATGGCCGCGTGGTCAGCGAAGCCGAATGGGCCGCCAACGAGGCGAAATGGCTCGCCACGCCGGAAGATCGCGCCTACGTCGCGTCGTTGATGGGGCGCGTCACGGAGGCCGGCAAGTTCGCCAACTGGATCGCACCGCCTGCAATGGGTGTGAACCGTCAGCCGGTCGATTTCGAATACGTGCGCTTTAACTGAACGCGCGAGCGGCGCGTAGCACGCTTGCGCCGCACATCCTGGTGGAGGAAGTCATGAACGGCCCAGTATCGATCGAAGTTCTCAGGCAGCATCTGATCGATCCGGAAATCTGCATTCGCTGCAATACGTGCGAAGAGACTTGCCCGGTCGATGCGATCACGCACGACGACAACAACTACGTGGTCAAGGCGGAGATTTGCAACGGCTGCATGGCATGTGTGCCGCCGTGTCCGACCGGCGCGATCGACAACTGGCGCACGGTGCTCAAGGCCGATGCCTATCCGATCGACGAGCAGTTCACGTGGGACGTGCTGCCGGAACAGAACACAATGGCCGTGCCCGCCGCCGACGAATCGTCGGGCGCGGGCGCTTCCGGCGATACACCCGCGGACGCGAGCGGTATCGAAGTGGACACCGTGCGCGGTTCGGTCGTGCCGCCGTGGTCGGCCGCGAAGCCGTATGTGAATCTCTACACGCACAAAGCGCCGACTACCGCGACGGTGGTCGGCAATTACCGGCTCACCGATGGTTCGACCGACAGCGACATTCATCACATCGTGCTCGATTTCGGCTCGATGCCGTTTCCGGTGCTGGAAGGCCAGTCGATCGGCATTCTGCCGCCCGGCGCGAGCGCCGATGGCCGCACGCATCACGCGCGCCAGTATTCGATTGCGAGCCCGCGTGATGGCGAGCGGCCCGGTTATAACAACATTTCGCTGACGGTCAAACGCGTTTCGCAGCAGCACGGCGATTCGACCGACGGCGTGTGTTCGAACTACCTGTGCGATCTGAAGAAGGGTGACGTGGTCAGCGTGATCGGCCCGTTCGGCGGCACCTTCCTGATGCCGAACCATCCGAACTCGCATCTGCTGATGATCTGCACGGGTACGGGTTCAGCGCCGATGCGCGCGATGACCGAGTATCGCCGCCGGCGCCGCTTGAAGGGCGCGACCGGCAAGCTGATGCTGTTCTTCGGCGCGCGGACTAAAGAAGAGTTGCCGTACTTCGGCCCGCTCACGAATCTGCCGAAGGATTTCATCGATACCAATCTGGCGTTTTCGCGCACGCCGGGCCAGCCGAAGCGGTACGTTCAGGACGCCATGCGCGAGCGCGCGGTGGACGTGGCGCAGATGCTCAAGGACGACAACACGCATATCTACGTGTGCGGATTGAAGGGCATGGAAGATGGTGTGTTGCAGGCGCTCAAGGAGATCGGCGAGCAGCATCAGCTGGATTGGGAGGCGCTGTGGGGGAAGCTCAAGCGTGAGGGGCGGTTGCATCTGGAGACTTACTGACCGGACTTTGTCCGGTCGCTAAGCGGCACTGACTTTCTGGTCTTGCGATGGGTCACCAGATAGTCTTGACATGAGGGTAGGCGCGGATTTTCTCGTCTTTCGTGATAAGGGGGACCGCAAACTTGCGCGCCGTGGCGACAATCATCCGGTCGGCGGGATCCTTGTGAAACTCGCCGGGGAGATCGACCGACTTCGTTGCAATTTCAACATCGACCGGCACAAAGCGTACCGCTTCGATCGCGGAAACCGTGGCGAGCCAACTGCTTACATCCATGGAGACCACGAGCCTCTCCGTCTCTACCAGCATGGCAATCTCCCATGCAGAAATCGCCGAGACTGCAATTTCTCCGTCAGCCAGTTCGTGCGTGATAGCCGTTCTTGCCTTCTTGCTTAAAGTCGAATCGCCGGTGGCCCACCAGATCAGAGTATGGGTGTCCAGAACGATCACCGCGCGGCCTCCCAATCGTCCTCTCCAATAGGTGCCGTGGGGTTGTCGTAATGCAAAACCGTGCCGCGCAGTACCTCGAGGGGGCTGCGTTCGACCCCTCGGTAGGGACGAACTTCAACTGCGGGTTTGCCATGGTCCGTCACTATCATGCTTTCTCCCGTTGTTTCCACCTGCCTGAAAAATTCGAGTGCTTTAGCCTTGAACTCGGATTTCGACACCAGATTGCCCGCCATAATCGTACCTATAGTCATATGTCTATAGTCATAATTATAAAATGGAAAGCGGAATAGCTATAGCGACGGAAACAGAAGTTTCTTTATGCGCGCCCCTCGGACTAGTCCGACGTCTCCGGCGACACCGCGCCACATGCCCGAATCACCAACTGCACGACTTCCTCCGTCGTCGCCTCGAACGCTTTCTGCGTCAACGCACGTTTGCCTTTGAGCGCCCGAATCTGGGCATCGAAGTCGGCGTAGTGCTGGGTCGTCGCCCAGATCATGTACATCAACGTCTGCGCATTGACCGGCGCCAGCAACCCGCGCGCGATCCAGTTGTCGATCACCTTCACACGGCTGTCGAGCCACGGCTTCACACGCTCCGTGAGAATGTCCTCCATGTGTTCCGCGCCGTGAATGATCTCGCTCGCCCACACCTTGGAACCGAGCGGGCGGCGGCGCGACAATTCCATTTTCGCGCGAACATAGCCGCCAATCGCCTCGATCGGGTCGTCGCTGCATTCGAACGTGTCGGCCGCGCGATACCAGTCTTCGAACAGATCTTCCAGCACGCGCCGGTAAAGCGCGAGCTTGGTTGGGAAGTAGTAGTGCAAGTTGGCTTTCGGTAAGCCGGCACGCTCAGCGATCATCGCAGTGCTCGTGCCGTCGAGTCCGCGCTCCGCAAAAACCGCCTCCGCGCATGCGAGAAGATGCGCTTCATTCGATTCGCGAATGTGTGCCTTGCGCCGCCGCAAAGGCGCGCGTGTTTCTTCATTTTCCGTGATGTCGGCCGCCACGTCGTCGTCTCTCATGTTCGCCTTCGGCGGCATCTGTGCCGCGTCGCGCTTCATTCTAGTCGTTTGGCGCGGCGCTCACACGCGCATTCGCTACCCGCCCCAAACCCATGCTGCAATGCAATGGCACGCTTCTCGCTATATTTCTCACCGCACGAAAGGTGTTGATTTGGCGAGTTTAATCGTCTACAACCTGTCCAACTGGACAGGATTGGAAGAGCAGGCGATACCCCAGGGTTTGCCCTCTCTATAAGAGGCGATCGAACTCATCGCGTATGCACCGCCCGCGTGCGGCAGCGCCCCAAAATCCACCGCCGATGCACCAGTTTTACGTCGGTTCACCGAAAGGAGCGAGACGAATGAACGCGGTATCCGAAGCGCTGAAGGGCGCAGAGCCCACCACCTCGATCAAGGTCGATGGCAAGCGGTTGTGGGACAGTCTGATGACGATGGCGAAGATCGGCGCGACACCCAAAGGCGGCGTCTGTCGCCTCGCACTCACCGACCTCGACAAGGAAGGGCGTGACCTGATAGTGAGTTGGGCGAAGCAAGCCGGCTGCACAGTCAGTGTCGATCAGATGGGCAATGTGTTCATGCGTCGCGCCGGGCGCAATCCCGCCGCGCTGCCGGTCATGACCGGCTCGCACGCCGACTCGCAGCCGACCGGCGGGCGCTTCGACGGCATCTATGGCGTGCTGGGCGGTCTCGAAGTGATTCGGAGTCTGAACGATCATGGTATCGAGACGGAGCATCCGGTCGAAGTGGTGATCTGGACCAACGAGGAAGGCTCGCGCTTCGCGCCGGCCATGGTGGCATCGGGCGTGTTCGCCGGCGTGTTCACGCTCGACTACGGTCTGTCGCGCAAGGACGTGGATGGCAAAACCATTGGCGAGGAACTCGAACGCATCGGCTATGCGGGCGATGTACCGTGCGGTGGTCGGCCACTGCACGCCGCCTTTGAGCTGCATATCGAACAAGGGCCGATTCTCGAAGCGGAACAGAAAACCATCGGCGTGGTGACCGATGCGCAAGGTCAGCGCTGGTACGAAATCACGCTGACGGGGCAGGAGGCGCACGCGGGTCCGACGCCCATGCCGCGCCGTCGCGACGCCTTGCTCGGCGCCGCTCGCGTGGTCGATCTGGTCAATCGCATCGGTCTGGACAACGCGCCGTTCGGTTGCGCGACGGTCGGCATGATGCAGGTCTATCCGAACTCGCGCAATGTGATTCCGGGCCGCGTGTTCTTCACCGTCGATTTCCGTCATCCGGACGATGCAGTGCTCGCGAAAATGGACGCCGCGTTGCGCAAGGGCGTGGCGGACATCGCGAACGGCATCGGGCTCGAAACCGAACTCGAGCAGATCTTTTATTACGCGCCCGTCGCTTTCGACGAAGCCTGCGTGAAGTCCGTGCGCGCCGCGGCGGAACGCTTCGGTTATCCGCATCGCAATATGGTGTCCGGTGCGGGACACGATGCCTGTTATCTGTCGCAAGTCGCGCCGACCTCGATGGTGTTCGTGCCGTGCGTGGACGGTATCAGTCACAACGAGATCGAGGACGCCACCTTCGAATGGATCGAAGCCGGCGCCAACGTGTTGTTGCACGCCATGCTGGAGCGGGCATGCGAGCCGGTTTCATGACGATGTCATAACGCTTTGGCGGTTGCGGTCCTTACCACCCGTTCGACCCGCTTCACCGTAGTGCCCATTAAAACATGCCGTCCCGGTTGCGCCTGACGCGCGGCCGGCGGGACCGGCTACGTCCTCACATCGAAGAAGGAACGCGTATGGCCATCAAGCAAACCGGCGACATTGTCGCTCAGCGCCTGTCGCCCGAGCAGCTCTCGTGCGAGTTCTCCGACATCGCACCGTTGCTCGACGCCAGCGCCGCAGCCGCGGCGGCGAGCCGCTGCCACTACTGTTACGACGCGCCGTGCGTGAACGCCTGCCCGACGCAGATCGACATTCCCAGTTTCATCCGCAAGATCAGCAACGGCAATCTGAAGGGCGCGGCCGTGGACATTCTGTCCGCCAACCCGCTGGGCGGCATGTGCTCACGTGTCTGCCCGACAGAGATTCTTTGCGAAGGCGCCTGCGTGCGTAACCATCAGGATGCGAAGCCGGTGGCGATCGGCGCACTGCAACGTCATGCCACCGATTGGGCAATGGCGCGCGGTGAAGCGCTCTTCAAGCGCGCAGCCGAAACCGGCCGACACGTTGCGGTGGTCGGTGCGGGTCCGGCGGGCCTCGCCTGTGCGCACCGTCTTGCACTGGCCGGCCATAACGTGACGATCTTCGACGCTCACGAAAAGGCCGGTGGTCTGAACGAGTACGGCATTGCCGCCTACAAGACCGTCGACGATTTTGCGCAGCGTGAGGTGGAGTGGCTGTGCTCGGTTGGCGGCATCGAGATCAGACACGGCGTCGCGCTTGGGCGCGATGTCGACCTCGAGACACTGCGCAAGCAGCATGATGCTGTGTTCCTCGCGATCGGTCTCACCGGCGTGCGGGCACTTGCGATGGAAGGCGAGGACCTTGGTGGCGTGATGAATGCGGTGGACTTCATCGAACAGGTGCGCAGCGCGAGCGACCTTGGCACGGTGCCGGTGGGCCGGCGGGTCGTCGTGATCGGCGGCGGCAATACGGCGGTGGATGCGGCCGTGCAAAGCCGCAAGCTCGGCGCGACCTCGGTGACGATGGTGTACCGGCGCGGCGTCGAATCGATGAGCGCGACGTGGGCCGAGCGCGATTTCGCGCGGACCAGCGGCGTCACGCTCGTCACGCACGCCACGCCGATGCGGTTGATCGGCGAAGGCGGCGTGGTTACGGGTGTCGAATTCGCACGCACGTTGAATGACGGTGGCGAGGAGCGCTTTGTCGTCGAAGCGGACATGGTGCTCAAGGCGATCGGTCAAACGCTCGTGCCGGTCGGCATCGAACGGGAATTGCTGACGTTGGACGGCAGCCGCATCGCGGTCGACGCGAATGGCCAGACCTCGCTCGTGGGCGTGTGGGCCGGCGGCGACTGCGCGGCTACCGGCGGCATCGACCTCACGGTGCAGGCGGTGCAGGACGGCAAAGTCGCCGCAGCCGCCATCGATGCGCAATTCGCCCGCACGGCGGCAAGAGCCGCCTGAAGCGAATCAAGCCAGGTCACGCAACGAAACTGACAAAAAACAGCAGTCCCCAAGGAGCCGAACATGGCCGATCTGCGCTGTACGATTGCCGGCATCACTTCGCCGAATCCCTTCTGGCTCGCCTCCGCGCCGCCGACCGACAAAGCCTACAACGTGAACCGCGCCTTCGAGGCGGGCTGGGGCGGCGTGGTGTGGAAAACGCTCGGCCTCGACCCGCACGTGGTGAACGTGAGCTCGCGTTACGGCGCGGTGCAATGGAACGGCCAGCGTATTGCGGGTTTGAACAATATCGAACTGATTACCGACCGTCCGCTCGAGGTCAATCTGAAGGAAATCGCGCAAGTCAAACGCGACTGGCCCGATCGCGCGATGATCGTCTCGCTGATGGTGCCGTGCAACGAGCGCGACTGGAAGTGGATCCTGCCGCTCGTCGAGGACACCGGCGCCGATGCGGTCGAATTGAATTTCGGCTGCCCGCATGGCATGAGCGAGCGCGGCATGGGCGCGGCGGTCGGCCAGGTGCCCGAGTATGTCGAGATGGTCACGCGTTGGGTCAAGGAGGGCACGAAGCTGCCGTGCCTCGTCAAGCTGACGCCGAATATCAGCGACATTCGGCTGGGTTCGCGCGCGGCTTATAAAGGCGGCGCGGACGGCGTGTCGCTGATCAACACGATCAACTCGATTGTCGCCGTCGATCTCGACGCGATGTCGCCGCTGCCGATGGTCGACGGCAAGGGCACCCACGGCGGCTACTGCGGGCCGGCAGTGAAACCGATCGCGCTGAATATGGTCGCGGAAATCGCACGCGACGTGGAAACGCCAAACCTGCCGATTTCCGGCATCGGCGGAATCTCCTCATGGCGCGACGCCGCCGAATTCATGGTGCTCGGCGCGGGCAGCGTGCAGGTTTGCACGGCGGCGATGCACTACGGATTCCGTATCGTTTCCGATCTCGCCGACGGCCTCTCCAACTGGATGGACGAAAAAGGCTACGCGACGCTCGACGACATTCGCGGCCGCGCCGTGCCGAACGTGACCGACTGGAAATACCTGAACCTCAAATACGACATCAAGGCGCGCATCGATCAGGACAAGTGCATTCAGTGCGGCCTGTGCCATATCGCCTGCGAAGACACGGCTCACCAGGCGATCATGAAAGAAAAAGATGGCGTCCGGCATTTTGAAGTGATGGACTCCGAATGTGTCGGCTGCAATCTGTGCATGCATGTGTGTCCGGTCGAACAGTGCATCACGATGGAGCGCGTGGACAACGGCGAGTACGCGAACTGGACCACGCATCCGAATAACCCGGCGCGCGTGGGCGCACAAGAGGCGGCAACAGCGGACGCGGCCGAAACCGCCGGGCACGCCCATGCCCACGCAGCGGCAAAAGCCGCCTGAAACAGCATGGGGTTGAAAAAAACGCAGCGCTAGTACTGAACCTGTCATTCCCATGGCCCGACGCGCCGCAAGAAGCCGCGCGGGCCTCAACGATCGAGTGGAGATCTTTAGATGAAGCAGACAGCGCAACCCGCCGACCCGCAGTTCGCGGCCGGCGTGCAGGGCAGCAGTCTATACAACGACGATCTGGCGCCGACCGGCGTCGCACAGCGCACATGGAAGTGGTATCACTTCGCCGCGCTGTGGGTGGGGATGGTGATGAACATCGCGTCCTACATGCTCGCCGCCGGCTTGACGGAAGAGGGCATGTCGCCGTGGCAAGCCGTGGTGACCGTGTTGCTCGGCAACCTGATCGTGCTGGTGCCGATGCTGCTGATCGGCCACGCGGGCGCGAAGCACGGCATTCCGTATGCGGTGCTGGTGCGCTCCTCGTTCGGAACCCAGGGCGCCAAATTGCCGGCAATGCTGCGCGCGATCGTCGCCTGCGGCTGGTACGGCATTCAGACATGGCTCGGCGGCAGCGCGATCTACACGCTGCTCAATATTCTCACGGGCAACGCGCTGCACGGCGCGGCTTTGCCGTTTCTCGACATCTCGCTCGCGCAACTCGCGTGTTTCCTCGTGTTCTGGGCGCTGCAGATCTACTTCATCGTGCATGGCACCGACTCGATCCGCTGGCTCGAAAGCTGGTCCGCACCGATCAAGATCGTCATGTGCATTGCGCTCGTGTGGTGGGCGACCTCGAAGGCCGGCGGTCTCGGCTCGATGCTGTCGGCGCCGTCGCAATTCGTGCCGGGCGGCAAGAAGGAAGGCATGTTCTGGGCCACCTTCTGGCCAGGCCTTACGGCAATGGTGGGGTTCTGGGCCACGCTCGCACTGAATATCCCCGACTTCACGCGCTTTGCCAGAACGCAGCGTGATCAGATCATCGGTCAGTCAGTCGGCTTGCCGGTGCCGATGGCGTTGCTCTCCGTGATCTCGGTAGTGGTCACGTCGGCCACCGTGGTGATCTACGGCAAGGCGATCTGGGATCCGATCGACCTGACGAGCCGCATGACCGGCATCGGCGTGGGTGTCGCCCTGATCATCCTCACGCTCGACACCATGTGTTGCAATCTCGCGGCGAATCTGGTCGGCCCGGCCTATGATTTTTCGAGCCTGTGGCCCAAGGGCATTTCGTATCGCGTGGGCGGCATGATTACCGCGACCATCGCGATCGTGATGATGCCGTGGAAGATTCTCGCCACCACGCAGGGTTATATCTTTACGTGGCTAGTCGGCTACTCGGCGCTGCTCGGTCCGGTGGCGGGTATTCTGATGGTCGACTATTTCCTGATTCGCGGCACGCGGCTCGACACGCGTGAACTGTTCGACGAACACGGCGAGTACAGCTATACCGGCGGCTGGAATATCGGCGCGGTGGTCGCACTCGTGATCGGCGTGCTGCCGAATCTGCCGGGCTTTTTGCACACCGCGTTTCCGGCGTCGTTCCCGAACGTGCCGGCGATTTTCAACACGCTCTATACGTATGCGTGGTTTGTCGGACTGGCGTTGGCGTCGATCGTATATAGCGCGTGGATGAAGCTGAGCAAAGGACCGAGTGCGCGTGTGGCGAGTGCCTGAGACGCGCGCACCAGTATCGATGAAACGAAGTACGTAGCACCGAAACCAGCAGTTCATAAGGAGGCGGCAACATGACGACCCTGATTCGCGGCGGCACGATTATCGACGCGGAGAACACGTATCGTGCGGACGTGTTGTGTGCGGACCCGCAGGACGGCGGCACGATCCTGCAGATCGGCGCGGACCTGGAGGCGCCGGCGGGCGCCACGATCGTCGACGCGGGCGGGCAGTATGTGATGCCCGGTGGCATCGATCCGCACACGCATATGGAATTGCCGTTCATGGGCACCACGGCGAGCGACGATTTCTACACGGGCACGGCGGCGGGTTTGTCGGGCGGCACGACGAGCATCATCGACTTCGTGATTCCGAGCCCGAAGCAGCCGTTAATGGACGCCTTCAGGGAGTGGCGCGGCTGGGCGGAGAAGGCGTCGGCGGATTATGGTTTTCACGTCGCGGTGACGTGGTGGGACGATTCGGTCTATCGCGACATGGGCACGTTGGTGGAGGAGCACGGCGTGTCGAGCTTCAAGCACTTCATGGCCTACAAGAACGCGATCATGGCCGACGACGAAGTGCTGGTGAACAGCTTCTCACGTTCGCTCGAACTCGGCGCGCTGCCCACCGTGCATGCGGAAAACGGTGAGCTGGTGTTCCAGTTGCAGCGTCAGTTGCTCGCTAAAGGCTTTACCGGTCCGGAGGCGCATCCGCTATCGCGGCCGCCGGAAGTGGAGGGCGAAGCGGCCAATCGCGCGATCCGGATCGCGCAGGTGCTGGGCGTGCCGGTGTATATCGTGCACGTGTCCGCGAAAGACGCCGTCGATGCAATCGCGCGCGCGCGCAGCGAAGGTCTGCGTGTATTCGGCGAAGTGTTGCCAGGCCACCTGGTGATCGACGAAGCCGTGTACCGCGATCCCGACTGGACCCGCGCGGCGGCCCATGTGATGAGCCCGCCGTTCCGTTCGGCCGAACATCGCGAGGCGCTGTGGCGCGGTTTGCAAGCCGGCCAGTTGCACACCACGGCAACCGATCACTGCGTGTTCTGCGCGTCGCAGAAGGCCATGGGGCGCGAGGACTTCACCAGGATCCCGAACGGCTGCGGCGGCGTGGAAGACCGGATGGCGGTGCTTTGGCATCACGGCGTGAACTCCGGGCGTCTCACGCCGAACGAGTTCGTGCGCATTACGTCGACGAACGCCGCGCAGATTTTCAACCTCTATCCGCGCAAAGGCGCGGTGCGGGTCGGCGCGGATGCCGATCTGGTGGTGTGGGACCCGAACGCGAGCAAAACGATTTCGGTGAAGACGCATCATCAGAAAGTCGACTTCAACGTGTTTGAAGGCATGACGGTGCAAGGCGTGGCGATGCACACGCTCACGCGAGGCGCGCTTGCCTGGACCAATGGTGAATTGCGCGCGGTGCGCGGTGCGGGCCGTTATCTGAAGCGCCCGCCTAACGGGGCTTACTTCGACGCGATCCGGGTCGCCAACAAGCGCAAGGAGCCGCATCCGGTCGAGCGGTAAGCGGTTCGCAGTCCCACGGGCGGCGCCGGCATCGAATGCGGCGCCGCCCGTTTTTTCATGCCGCGCGTTCGCCGCGACCGCGCCCCTCTCGCGTTTTCCCCGATGGCGCGCGACATGGGTTCCATGTTGCGATGCATGCCGCGTCTGTTCTATCTGCTGTAGAGTGGGAATCCACGTCTTAGTGGAGGTCATGGCTGCTCGCTTAGCACGCAAGCGCATATGGATCGAAAACCTGATCCTTTGTAAAAACCCAGGCCATTTGCTACAGTCCGCCCACTCAGCCGGGCGCAAGCGCCGGTGAGGATTGTCCAACACAAGACCAAGCCACCGACGTGGCACATTTGACGGAGCCGCCTGATGAAATCGATTCGTTCCATTCTGCTGATCGCGTTGTTCCAGGCTGTGGCCGTGAGCTCCGCATTCGCCGCCGATGAACTCGCGCAGATCAAATCGGCCGGCGTGTTCCGGATCGGCACCGAAGGCACTTATGCGCCGTTCACCTATCACGACGAGTCGGGCAAGCTGACCGGCTTCGACGTTGAAATCGGCACCGCGATCGCGCAGCGTCTCGGCGTCAAGCCGCAATTCGTGGAAGGCAAATGGGACGGTCTGATCGCGGGTCTCGACGTGAACCGCTACGATGCGGTGATCAATGAAGTGGCCGTCACCGACGCGCGCAAGGTCAAATACGATTTCTCCGACCCGTACATCACATCGCACGCAGCCTTGATCGTGCAGTCGAACAACACCACGATCAAGAATTTCGACGACCTGAAAGGCAAGAAGTCGGCGAACACGCTGACCAGCAACTTCGGCAAGATCGCGGCCGCGCACGGTGCGGAAGTGATTCCTGTGCAAGGGTTCAATGAGTCGATCGATCTGCTGACCTCGGGCCGTGTGGATGCCACTGTCAACGACTCGCTGTCGTTCCTCGACTTCAAGAAGCACAAGCCGGACGCGAAGGTGAAAATCGCCGCGCTCGATACGTCGAGCGACAGCAGCGACAAGTCCGCTGTATTGATCCGCAAGGGCAGCCCCGAATTGCAGGCCGCGATCAACAAGGCGCTCGCCGACATCAGGAAAGACGGCACCTACGCGAAAATCTCGCAGAAGTATTTCGGCAAAGACGTCTCCCAGTAAACGCCTTCCGCGAGTCTGAATCATGCCGGCATGGTTGCATCTGATGGCGCAGTCGCTGTGGCCCCTGCTGTATGCGGGGCTCGTGTTTACCGTGCCGCTCACGCTGGTCTCGTTCGCCATCGGGCTGGCGCTCGCGTTCATCGTCGCGCTGGTCCGCCTGTTCGGACCGAAGTGGGCCGTGGCGATCGTGCGTTTCTACGTGTGGCTGTTTCGCGGCTCACCGTTGCTCGTGCAACTTTTCGTGATCTTCTATGGATTGCCGAACGTAGGCATCGTGCTCGATCCCTTGACGGCGGCGATCATCGGGTTTTCGCTGAATGTCGGCGCGTATAACTCCGAAGTGATACGCGGCGTGATCGAGTCGATTCCGAAAGGGCAGTGGGAAGCGGCGTATTCGATGGGTATGACGCGCGAACAGGCCTTGCGTCGCGCGATCCTGCCGCAGGCGGCGCGCGTTGCGCTGCCGCCGCTGTCCAATTCGTTCATCGCGTTGGTGAAGGACACGTCGCTCGCCGCGGTGCTGACCGTGCCCGAGGTGTTTCAGGCGGCACAGCGGATCGCGTCGGTCACTTACGAGCCGCTGATTCTTTATACCGAGGCGGCATTGGTTTATCTGGTCTTCAGTTCGGTGTTGTCGTCGGCGCAAGTCAGGCTCGAGCGCAAATTCGGCCGCCACGCACTTTTCCATGCAGGCAACTGATGATCCGACTGGAAAAAATCGACAAGTACTTCGGCGGGCAACGGGTGCTGAACTCGGTCGATCTGCAACTCGCTCCGGGTAATGTCACCGCATTGATCGGTCCTTCAGGCAGCGGCAAAAGCACGCTGCTGCGTTGCGTGAATCTGCTCGAGATTCCCGAGTCCGGTTCGCTCGAACTCGGCGACCAGCGGCTGGAATTCAGTCGCGACCACAAACCCTCGCGTGAAGCGGTGCTGACCATTCGCCGCCGCACCGGCATGGTCTTTCAGAACTTCCAGTTGTTTCCGCATCTGACGGTGCGTCAGAACGTGATGGAAGGTTTGCTCACCGTGCAGAAGTGGGATAAAGAAAGGGCCCGGATTCGCGCCGACGAATTGCTCGAGAAGGTCGGCATCGCGCACAAGGCGGATGCGTGGCCTTCGACGCTTTCGGGCGGTCAGCAGCAGCGTGTGGCGATTGCGCGGGCATTGGCGCCTTCGCCGGAAGTATTGCTGTGCGACGAGCCGACCTCGGCGCTCGACCCCGGTCTTGCCGCGGAAGTCGTGGAGGTGCTCAAGCAACTCGCCACCGAAGGCATGACGATGCTGATGGCCACGCACGACTTGCGGCTCGCCGCAACGATCGCGCGCGACGTGGTGTTTCTGAACAACGGCGTGGTGGTGGAGGCCGGTCCGTCGCGTGAAATCTTCATGCAACCGCGTGCGCCGGAGACCGAGCGTTTCGTGTCGACGCTGACCCATAGTCTGCCGGACGAGTGGACCGCATCGAGCGGGTCCACCTGAGGGTAGTGGAAGGCGTCAGTAGCAGGTGAACGGTATTGTTCAGCGCCGCAGCGCCATGCCTCACGCGCCAACGCACCAACGCGTCATTCCAACAACCCAAAAGAAAAGGGGGCGTCGAAACGCCCCCTTTTAACATCACGGCTACAACCGCTTAGCCACGCACATCAAACCTTAAACGCCCACGCTCTCCGTGGCATCGCTCATCGCGGCGTCGAAGAAACGTTCCTTCGCCTGCGCATTGACACGGGCATAAGCGCGATTCACGCCGCTGATCACCGCGCGAATGGACGCCGTCACCAGATTCGCATCGATGCCGACGCCGAACGCGCTGCCGGTCACATCGGCGCCGGCCATTTCGGCCACCGCCACCGCGCGTGCATCGGCGCCTTGAGTCAACGCGCGCTCTTCGTAATGTTGAATGCGCACCGGCACGCCGATCGCGTGCATCAACGCGTCGAGCGGGCCATTGCCTGCGCCGGTCAACACCCGTCGCGTACCGTTGATGTCGACCGTGAGTTTGATGTGCTCACGTCCCTCGCGCTCGGACAGGCTATGGCCGACATAATGAATCGGCGCGGTGTTCTGCACGTACTCCTGCTGGAACAATTCCCAGATCTGCGCGGACGTGACTTCCTGGCCGCTGTCGTCGGTGAAGCGCTGCACGGCCGAGCTGAAGTCCACTTGCAGACGGCGCGGCAACACCACGCCATAGCCCTGTTCGAGCAGATAGGCAATGCCGCCTTTGCCCGACTGGCTGTTCACGCGAATCACCGAATCGTACGTGCGGCCGAGGTCGGCCGGATCGATCGGCATATAGGGCACTTCCCAGACCGCGTCCGGTTTCTGCACCGCGAAGCCCTTCTTGATCGCATCCTGATGCGAACCCGAGAAGGCCGTAAACACCAGATCGCCGACATACGGGTGACGCGGATGGATTGGCAATTGCGTGCATTCTTCCGCGGTACGCGCGACCTCGTTGATGTTCGAGAAGTCGAGGCCCGGATCGACGCCCTGCGTGTACAGATTCAACGCGAGCGTAACGAGATCGACGTTGCCGGTGCGCTCGCCATTGCCGAACAAACAGCCTTCGATACGATCCGCGCCGGCCATCACAGCGAGTTCGGCTGCGGCCACGGCAGTGCCGCGATCGTTATGCGGATGCACGGAGATGAAGAGCGAATCGCGGCGCTTGAGATTGCGGTGCATCCACTCGATCTGGTCCGCGTAGATGTTCGGCGTGGACATTTCAACGGTGGCCGGCAAGTTGACGATCGCCTTGTGTTCCGGCGTCGGTTCCCAGATGTCGAACACGGCGTCGCAGACTTCCTTGGCGAATTCGATCTCGGTGCCGCTGAACACTTCCGGGCTGTACTGGAACGTGAACTGTGTTTCCGGCATGGTGGCGGCAATGCGCTTCATCGTGCGGGCCGCGTTTTGCGCCAGTTCTTTCACGCCGCTCTTTTCCAGATTGAAGACGATCTTGCGGAATTCCGGCGCGGTCGCGTTGTACAGGTGGACGATGGCGCGCGGCACGCCACGCAAGGACTCGAAAGTGCGTTCGATCAGGTCGTCGCGGGCTTGGGTCAACACTTCGATCGTGACGTCGTCGGGGATATGGCCGCCTTCGATCAACTCGCGCACGAAATTGAAGTCGGTCTGCGACGCGGACGGAAACGCGACTTCGATTTCCTTGAAGCCGATCTGCACCAGCGTCTTGAACATGCGCATCTTGCGCTGTGCATCCATCGGCTCGAACAGCGACTGGTTGCCGTCGCGCAGGTCGGTGCTCATCCAGATCGGCGGGTGCGTGATCGTGCGCGACGGCCACTGGCGATCCGTCAAGTTGATGGGCTTGAACGCGCGGTATTTGGTAGCAGGGTTCTTCAACATTTTCATCGTCCGTGGGTGAGACCAGATAGCTGGGAGTCGACCGGACGACGAAAAGACATAACTGGGCGCCGGTCGGAAACCGGGGCTGGGTCAGTTACTGGGGAATTGAGCTGTGCTTCGGTGTATCAGATGGAAGCGCGCAGCAGCAGACCTAGCCCGGTAGAGGGGGCTAGTAGTAGCGATAGGATGGTCTGGGCGCGGTACATAGGGCGCAATAGGAACATATTATTGGGACGGCGTCAAGCGCCGTCCCGGGCGGCGCGAGGTTAGTGGGCCGGTTTCACGAAGCGCAAGGTCATGCGATCCGATTCGCCGATGGCCGCGAATTTCGCCCGGTCGACGTCGCCGCCTTCGAAGGTCGGCGGTAGCGACCAGACGCCGTTGGGGTAATTCCTGGTGTCGCGCGGGTTGCTGTTCACGTCGCTCTTGCCGGCCAGCTCGAAGCCGGCCGCGCGCGCGTGTTCAATCACGTAGTCTTCGGTCACGTAGCCGGTTTCGATGGTCTGCTGCAGCGAAGTGCCCGGCGCCGCGCGGTGTTCCTCGACGCCGAGCACGCCGCCCGGCTTGAGGGCTGCATAAAAGGCGCGCAGGTTCGCGTCGATCTGGCCGTCCTTGATCCAGTTGTGGATATTGCGGAAGGTCAGCACCTCGTCCACGCTGGCATCGGCCGGAAATCCGTTGAACTGGCCGGCGTGCAACGTGCCGACCACGACCTTCCCGTAGACGTTGGGCGTGGCCGCCAGCTTGCGCGCGAACGCAGCCCGGCTCGCCTGTGCCTCCGCCGACGGCGTGTTCAGCGGGCCGTCGTACTGCGCCTCGTAGAGCTTGCCGTGGTCGTGCAGGTAGGGCGCGAGGATCTCCGTGTACCAGCCGCCGCCCGGCTCGATCTCCAGCACGCTTTGCGACGGCGCGAGTTCGAAGAATTGCAGCGTCTCTTTCGGATGGCGGTAGATATCGCGCGCGCGGGCCTTGTCGCCGCGCTGTGGTCCGGCAATGGCCGCGTCGAGCAGCGCGGGACCGGCCGACGCGGAGGGGGAAGTCGAGACTGACGGATTGGCGCAGGCGGCAACGAGCAGCGCCGCACTGAACGCCGCGAGCGTGGCGCGCAACGCGCGGGCTGGGAGATCGGGGCGAGGGTTCATGGCATCCATTATCGGGTTCGATCGGCCTTCGAGGGAAATCGGCAATCGTCATAAGGATAGGCGCTTGCTGGATTTGCGTGGCCGGCGCTGCGGCGGGAGAAAAAAGACAGTGGCCGCGGCGGCGGGAAAAAGCGACGGTGGCCGCCGCCGCGGCGGAATAAAAGACCGTGGCCGCCGGTTTCCCTGTTTGCCGTCGCTCGCGCCACGATTGCCGAATCCGAAGCGCCGGGTGGCGCGTATAAATAGCGTGATGAGGGTGTAATCAGCGTTTGCCGTCGCGCGCAGGCCTGGTGTATATCGAGCGCGACTTGATTCACTTCATTTCATTGGCCGGAGGCAGGTATGAAACAAGCATCGACGATGTTGCGGGTAGGTCGGGCTTTACTGTGCGCAGCCGCATGCGCGATCGCCGCGCAGGCGGGGGCGCAGGGACTGAGCCCGCAGGACGACATGAACGCACCGCAAAACAGCACGCGTTTGATGCCGAATGCGGCGCGAGGCAGCGAATATCCAACGCACGGCAATCAGCAGGCTGGGGAAATGAACCTGAATCCGACCGACCCGCGCGCGCAACTGGTCAACGGCTTGCCGAATCACACGAATTCCGGCGGCTATGGTTCACCGCTGGCCGGCGTGCGCACGTATGTGCAACCGCAAGCGCCGTCGAATTGAGCGGTCGCGAGAACGAAGGTCGTGCCGTATCGCGCGCTGGATAGAACGCGCGCATCCCTGCACGGACCATGCCGTTTTATTCGGCGATTTGCTTGCCTGCTTGCCTGCGGGCAGATTGCCATCAGTCAATGAAGCTTTGCCCAGACTCCGAACATGATCCGCAGCGTATCGTTTTGCGCGATCACCGAGCCGCCGATGATCACCAGGATCAGCGGTAAGAGCGCGGTGCCGTAGCGACGGATTGGCGCACCGAGCAATGGATGTTTCACGAGCCACACCGCGCCGGCGCACCAGAGTCCGATCATCACGATAAAGACCAGCGAGATGAACGCGCCCTCGTTGTGTGAGTGACTGGCATACAACGGCACATAGACGGCGAGGTTGTCGGAACCGTTGGCGATGGCTACGCAGGCCACCACCCACCAGGATGAGCCGCGCGAAGCGGTCGACTCGCCGTCGGCACGTACCGTCTCATCCTCCTGCGTGTTACCGCGGCCAAAGCGCTCCCACGCTTTGGCGAGCCCCACGCCAATCGGCAGGATGCCGAGCAAACCGACATATCCAGCCGGCAAATGCTTTAGCAATCCGGCGAGCAGTATCGACCCCACGATCAAGACCAGCGAACCGGCATACTGCCCGGCGATCACGCGCCGCCGCTCGCTGCCGGCTTCCGCCAGGAACGCGAGCAGCACGAACAGGTTGTCGATGTTGGTGGCGGTGTAACCCGCGACGGCGAGCAGGGCAAGGCTGAACATGCAGGAAAGCGGGTCGGTACTCAGTGATAAAGGCTGTAAGGCGAAGCGAGGTTCGTCGCGAGGCCCGGTCGGGAAGTTGGCGGCGCGTCGATGAGTTGCGGCCGGTTGACACGATGCCGGTGCGAACTGTTGCGGTCAAGTGGTCATGCGGTCGAGCGGTCATGCGATCGAGCTGTTACTGCGGCATACCCGTGCCGGGTAGGCGGTGAAAGGGTTCATCGTCAGAAGCGGCCGGCACGCAACGAGCGTTCAACGAGATCGCATACGGCGCGCAGAGCGGGTGCAGGTCAAGTAAGTCGTAAGCTACAATTGCGGACGGCTTGAAAAACGGAACATCAATGAAGATTCGGATTCTCTCTATCGCCTGCGTCACGACCGCTGCTGCGCTGCTGGCGGCCTGTACGACCGTCTACAAGAACACGGACGCATGCGAGCAGTTGATGCGAAGCAAGCTGGCGGACACCTCGACGGATACGCTGAAAATCGGCCATGCGGGCGCAGGCATTTACGGCTCGCGGGTGGTGGTCGAGGGATCGATCGAGCATGTGGTGGCTTCGGCTTCGGCTTCGGCTTCGGCTTCGGCGGCAACAGCAACGGCGCCGTTGAGCGCGTCGGGCGCGCACGCGGCGTCGGCGGTGTCTGTTGGTGCATCAGGTGCATCAACTGCTTCGGCGACCGAAGCAGTCTCGCTCAAACCTGCCAAACCGCAGAAGATCGTCACGCCAGCCGCCGCCGAATGCACGTTCCACGGGCCAACGCTAAACGCATTCAACTGGCTCGCACCGGCCAATCTCGTGACCCCGCCCGCAAACGCGACCGAATAGCGCGTCAAGCTGCAACGCTCCGCGAGTTTCGACAAACATCTAGCTACGGCGAGCCTCAAGCTCCGGCGAGCTTCAAGCCAAAGGCAGGTCTCAAGCCAAAGGCAGGTCTCAAGCCAAAGGCAGGTCTCAAGCCAAAAGCAGGCATCAAACCAAAGGCAGGCCTCAAGCCGAAGGCAACCCTCAAACTACAACGCGCCGCAAGTCACGACAAACCTCACGCCACCGCCTCCTCGCGGTGGCGCTGCTTATCCCGCACCAGCCGCAGCACGCTTTCAGCGAACGCCTGCGGCCGCCCTTCAAAGCAACGATTTACCGCCCGTGTGTCGATCAGCCGCTGCCGCAAGGCGGCGCGCTCGCCGTGCGCGTCGATCAGCCGCACGGCGGCGGCAATGTAATCCTCCACGCTCTCTGCCGTAGTCCACGACGGCATACCCACGCGTTCGAACAGCGCGCCGTCGATCCGCTCGAACACTTCCGGCCCGCGTTTGCAGACGCCAGGCAAACCCAGCGTGAGCGCGTCGACAATACCGTTGGTATTGCCGAACGGAAACGGGCTGAGAAAAAGGTCGGAGCGATTGACGCGGGCCAGGTAGTCCGCGTAATCGTGAAAGCCGTGGACGACCGCGCGCGGCAGCGCCTCGCGGATCACTTCGCGCATACGCTCGAGCGGCAAACCGGCGGGCACGCCGCTCATGAAGTGAAACTCGACTGGCGTCGCGGCGCGCGCGCCGATCTCGCGGCACGCTTCGAGAAAGCCGGGATTGAGCTTCATGGCGCTGGCCGTAATGACGACCTCCAGCGTTTCGCGCGAGGGCGGCATCTCGGCGACGATGTCCGGCAGCGCTACCGACGGCCGGTACGGCTGCCCGTCTTTCGGCAGTTTCAGCAGACGCTCACTGAAGCAGGCGGGATCGCCGACATAATCTTCCTCGACGCTGACATAGTCGATCTTGTCGGAGTGAGTCGTGGCCGGGTGGCCGAGCCCGGCGATCTGCAGCGGCGCGATGCGCAGGTTCGACATGAACACGGTCAGCGCGAACATGCCGACACTCGGCATATAGAGCACGTCGGGCTGTTGCGCCTCGGCAAAGTCGCGAATCGTTTTCAGACATTCGCCAAGATATTCGGGCTCTTCCAGTTCGATGAAACGGTCGAACACCGCGCGCCCAATGTCGTCGATGGCATAGCCGAAGCTGAAGGCCACCACCTCGAAATGCTCGCGCGCGGCTTCGAGCGTGCGCGAGTGCGTGCGATAGATCGAATGGGCGCCGCCGAACCACTCGAGTACGACGACCATGAGCGGCTTTTTGCCGCGTTGTTTGCGGTTTTTCGCTCGGGCCAGCTGCGACGCGGGAAGGTCGGTCAGTCCCAATTGAGCCAGCTTGCGGCGCACCAGTGCGTTGATGTCGCGTTTGATCTCATGGCGCCGTGGCGTGTCCGCGTAGCTGCAGAACATATACGCGTTATGCAGCAGGGCGGTGGGCAGGTCGTCGAGGTCGTCGATCTGCTGCAGTTTGCCGGGCAGCCATTCCATCAGCGCCTCGCGTTTGATATGCGCGCTCGCCGAGCCCTTGAAGACCGGCGCAAGCAACACGAGGGCGAGACAGGCGGCGAGGGATTTGTTGTACGCCCACAGCGCGGCGAAGTCGAGTTCGAATTCGGATTCCGTTGAATAGAGCACGCAAAGTTTCTCGGCGAAGCTGTCGCCGGGCAGAAACTGGGCGTTATCCGGACCACGCGGATTCAGGTTGCGGGCCACGTGGTCCGCGTTGCCGAATGGGGTGGAGGAAAAGACCAATCCGACCCATTCGTGCAATGTCAGCAGCAGCCTGAAGCACTCGTGCGGAAGCTTGAACGCCGGGTCGGCGAATAGGGTTGAAGCCGCGCTCGCAAGGCGTGTGCAGAAGCGCTGGCGTTGCTCGTCAGGCGGCAGATCGGCGATGCCCGAGGCAAGAAAGCTGCCGTCCAGCTTGCCGCGCTTCTGCTGAAGGAGCGCTAGCGCGGCAATGAACTGGATCGCAGCCTTGACGTGCTGTTGCGTATAAACAAGCTGCTCGAAGTGATCGAGCGAAAAAGTGGGTTCTTCCATCTGCCGACAATTCAAGAATTTGCATGACTAACTAATTGGAAGCGAGTTAGCCGGATGCGAGAATTATCGCAGCCAATGGATATCAAATCTGTCCGGTCGACGAATTTGGGAATTTTCTGCGCCGAAAGAAGCCGCCTGTTCGGAAGCTCAGAACGCATAATAAGGACCCGGGCCCGCTGACGTCTCGCGCGAGGCGATCGCCGTAAAGACGCGTCGCCCGAAGAAGAACGGCAGGCCCCAGCCGAAGCCGCTGCTGGCCACGCCGGCGAGGTTATTGAACGCGTTATTCGCCGACGCGAACAGCGCGCTCGAATTGCCGATCGCAAACGACACCGTGCTCGACGCGCCATCCGTACCCGTGATCGCGGCGCTCGCGGCCTGTACCGAAGACGGGCAGTACCAGAAACCGCACTGCGGCAACTGCGTATTGCGGAAGAAGAGCCCATTCGAGCCGCTATCGAGATAGCTTTGCGAAAAAGTCTGACCGCCGCTCGTGGTGACGACGTAGCCCGTCACGCTGTTCGCCTTGAGGACGCTGGCGCCGCCGAGCACGTTATTCGCCTGCGTGCCGATGCCGAAGATCATCGAACCCGATACGCTGGCCGCGCCGGCGTCGGCGATAGCCGGCAGGTCGATCACCACGCCGTTGTTGTCGAGCGCGAAGCGGCTGACCGGATTGGTCACCTGCTGCGCGAGCGCCTGAGTATTCGGCTGGCACGCATTGCCCGCATTGCCCGCATTGCCCGTACCGCCAGTATTGCAGCTGTAGTACCAGCGCGGCAGCGCTGCATTCACACAGCCGCTGCCGCAGTCGGCCGCGACCAGGCCGACGCCGAGAATGCCGTTCGAGCGCAGGCCCGCCACCGTCTGCATGGCCCGGCCGGAGCCGGCGCAGTCGGCGGGGACGGTGGGCACTGCCGGGTCGGCGATCGTCTGGATCGGGATCGACGCGGCCAGCTGGCCGGCCATGCGCACGTCCGCGCTGAGCACCGCCCCCCACGTGTAACCGCCGCCGAACACCGCGCACTCGCCCGCGATCCCGGCGCCCGATGCGATTGCCGCGAGCGGCAGGCTCGCCGGCAGCGCGGACGCGAGAATCCGCAAGCCGTGCGAGCCGGTGTCGACCTGAACATTGTCGATCGTCGCGCAGTTGCTGGTGCCGGGCTGGCAGACGGTGACGCTCGTCGTCAACATGTTGCGCGTCAGACCTGGCGCGCTCGTGACCATGATCGGCTGGACGTTCGGCGTATTCGACTGTGGCACGGAGCCGCTGGTGCCGGAACTCGACGTGGCGGGCGGCGCGGCGGCCGACGGCGCACTGGCGGCACTCGGGCCGCTGGCCGGAGCGGCGGCGCCGGTCGGGGAAGTCGTGGCCGGCGTGCTGCCGCCACCGCCGCCGCACCCCGAGAAGGCGGCGCAGACGAGGAGCAGGGCGTATAGGCGAAGGGCGGGTTTCATGGCGTCGGGAGCATGGGTGGAAGCGGAGTCCTGATGCGTTGCGTCACTGGAAATCGTCGGCGGTGACGCCCGGCGGCAGCGCGGCGGGCAGCCATGCCCGTCCCACGTAGCCGCGCATCGGTCCGCCGGATTCCACGACCACGTCCGGCCGTGCCACGCGCGAGACGTGCAGATTGGCGTCTGCGGGCGCCGCTTGCGCGCCCGCGCGATACGAGTCGGCGTACTTTCCGAGCAGTGCGCGCAGGTCGGGCATGGTTGGGCCCTGCCACGCGTAGGCGATGATCTGTCCGGTGTTCGTGGCGTATTCGTTGATGGTCGTGTTGCCCGCGTCGGTCAGCGTGCGCATGCGCAGTGCTCCATTCAACAAGAGGCGCGGCGCGCTCGCGTTCGAATCCGCTTGAGCCGGCATGGCGCCGCCCAATTGGGCGCGTGCGTCGGCGCTGAGGTACGACATGACAGCCGCCAGTGCGCAGACGGCGAGGCTGGGTGTGAAAGTGGGCAATGGCATGACGATCGGTCTCCTGGTGGGCGCTCTCGAAGGCTTTTTGAGATGTCCATTTCAAGATATCACCGGGGTTTTGTGACCGTTACCAGAAGCGGCACTCGACGATTTTTGAGGTCTCAAAATTGATCGTGCGACGGTCTCGGAAAAGGCCGTCGAATCAATGTTCTGACGAGTAAGTAGGGTGTGTCTGACAGGTGCTTGGGAAGTGTGGGCGATTGTTAAATCTGCCGCTCTGCGAGCCGCTTTTCGGTGCGAAAACCAGCTCTCGCACGCAGTCAAAATTCGCCAGGCAAGCGGATGGCGTATTCTTCCCACGCGTCGATCCAGGGCGGTTTCACGCGCGGCGCGCGCTGCTCAATTCACAGGCAAACCCGGCTTTTTGCACACAGTCCGCCGGGATCGGTAAAATGTCGGGTTGATCCACGGAAACTTGCCGTGGCGTAGCGGAAGGATTCCCCGAACATGACTGATCTTCGTCTTACCAAGCGGTTTGCAGCAATGCTGATGGCAGGCGGTCTGGTCGCCGGCTGCAGTACTTCGTCGCCGACCAAAATCGACTACAAGAGCGACTCGAAATCGAAGCAGGTGTCACTTGCCGTACCGCCGAACATGATTGATGAGACGGCCGATCAGCGTTCGTTGCCCCCGCAGGGCGGCGAAACCTCGTTGTCCACGCTCAAGCAGGTCCAGGCCCAGGCGCCGTCGGCCAATTCCGTCGTGGTGGTGCCGCCGGTCGCCGGCATGCATATCCAGCGCGACGGCACGGAAAGCTGGCTCGTCATCGACAACAAGGCGCCCGAGCAGGCATGGGCGCAAATCCGCCGCTTCTGGCAGGAGCAGGGTTTCCTGCTGGTGGTCGACCAGCGCGACAAGGGCGTGATGGAAACCGACTGGAACGAAACCCACGCGCAGATCAACGACGGCCTGATTCGCAACACGCTGTCCAAGGCCATGGGCAACAGCTATGTGACTTCGGAGCGCAACAAGTACCGCACGCGTCTCGAAGCGGCGCCCAACGGCGGCACTTACGTGTTCATCAGCCAGAAAGGCATGCGTGAGGCGCTCACAGGCACGAATAACGATTCGAGCACCTGGGTGCCGAAGCCGAACGATCCGGGCCTCGAACAGGAGTACCTGAAGCGCCTTCAGGCAGCGCTCGCGCTGGCCGATTCGCGCACGAAGTCGGGCGGCACGCAAAGCGCCGACCTGTCGCCGGCCGGTGCGCAAACCGCGCCTAACGCGGCCACGGCGGGTGCGAAGTCGGCGGCTGCGGCCACGGCGGCGCAAAACGTTGCTCTGTCCGCGCAGCAGCCTTTGCCGGATGCGGATTCGGCGAACAATACCTCGGCGCAGTTGTCCTCCACGGAACTCACGCTCGGCGAGCCGTATGACCGCGCCTGGTTGCGCGTGGGCCTCGCGCTCGACCGCAGCAACTTCACGGTCGACGACCGCGATCTGACTCGTGGCCTGTATTTCGTGCGCTACGTCGATCCGAAGGATATGACGTCGGCCGAACAGGGCTTCTGGAGCCAGGTGTTCCACGGCAAGAAGGAAAAAGTCGCCAAGCAGTATCTCGTGAACGTGCGCGCGGTGACGCCTAACCAGACGCGCGTGGCCGTCGTCGACGACAAGGGCTCGATCGATGAAAGCCCGCAAGCCAAACAGATCATGAGTTTGATGGCCGACCAGTTGCACTAAGACTCGGCAAGTTGGAACGCTGTATGAAACCCGCCCGGGGTCGACCCGGGCGGGTTTTTTTACGGCCGGATATTACGCAACCCGCGCGCAACCCGCGCGCAACCCGCGGCTCGACAGCGATCGCCCAACGCGCGCATGTGTTTTGCTTTGCTTCCAGGATACCGGTACGAACCGGAATTCAATGGGAGTTGGCCATGTTCGACGTGATGCCTTACTGGATGTGGGCGGCGACCTTGCTCGTCCTGGCGCTCGTGTGCGGCGCAGCCTTGGGCCCGAGGGAGTCGCAGCGGCTAACCGGCCTGCGGGTCCGCCAGACGGCGGCGCGGCGCTCAAAGTGGCGGATCCTTTGAACCGCCCTGAAGCGCGTCCCGCCGTCCGCGGCGGGGATCATGCGGCGGCGCCTCGTGCGGCCGCATGTAACGTGACGTTACGCCGGTGACGTAACTTTCCAAACCTTCTTTCCGCCGCGCCCTGTCAACTCTCCGTCGCGAATAAATCCAATAAGAATCAACCGTTTGCGTTGACTGGCTGCAGTCGTTTGGCAAGCTGGCACACAAGCTGCTTTTAACAGGGCGTGAAACCGGATTGGCTTGCCCCACGTGGGTTTGCGGCGAGTCGGCCAGCGAACGAATCAATCAAGGAATTCTGACCATTCCAGCATCGGCCGACGAACCGGTGCTTAGCCCGATGATGGCCTGCGCGATGACGCGCGGCCTCGGTGGCCCCGTCGCCTATCCTCGTAGGGCGACGGTTTCGCCCGCACTCCCGTGGAGTGCGGGCTATTTTTTTGCGCTTGGGAGTCGTCGCGGCGGCGGGATGGCGGGACTGCGGGAAGAATGCGCGGGTCGGCGACGCCGGAGAGCGTCGCGCGCAACGAAGCGGATGTCAGGTGTCGGCGCGGCGCGTTCCGATCCACGGCAGACGCTTGATAACGCCCGTGGCCAGCGCGGTGCCGACCAGGATCACGCCGCAACCTTCGAGCATGCCGGGTGACACGCTTTCGCCGAGAAACAGCGCGCCCCACAGAATGCCGAAGATCGGAATCACGAAGGTCACCGTAATCGCGCGCGCCGGTCCGACCACCGCGATCAGATGGAAGAACAACATATACGCCACGCCCGTACACGCGACGCCGAGCGCGATCACCGCACCCCACGCGTGGAGCGAGACCGGCGCCGCCGGCCAGTAGATCACGGCGAGCGGCAGCAGCACGATCGTGGCGCCGGTCATGGTGCCGGTCGCGACGGTGAGCGCGTCGACGCCGGTCAGGTGGCGCTTCGTGTAGTTGGCGGCGACGCCATACAGCAGCGTGGCGCCGAGTGCCGCGGCGGCCGCGAGCGCGGTGCTGAGCGGGGTCGCGGCCGTGCCGTTCGGCGCGGCGATCTGGTCCCACACCAGCATCAATACGCCGAGAAAGCCGATCACCAACCCGAGCGTGCGCAGCGCGCTCAGCCGGTCACGCAGCCAGAGAAAGCCGACCAGCGCGCCCCAGAGCGGCGTGCTCGCATTGATCACGGAGGTGACTCCCGCCGACAGCGTCAACTCGGCGTAGGCGAACAGGCAGAAGGGCGCCGCCGAATTCAGGATGCCGACCACCAGCAGCGGGAAGGCGCGCGTGCGCAGGATGGTCGCGGATTGGCGTAGCGGGCGTCGCGCGATCAGCACGACGGCGAGAAACGCCGCGCCGATGCCGACGCGCAGCGCCATCAACGGTGCGACGCCGAAGTCGGTGACGCCGACACGGATAAACAGGAACGACGCGCCCCACAGGGCGGCGAGGATCAGCAGTTGCAGCAGGTTCTTGGCATTCATCTGGATGGCGCCTCGCGCGGTTGAGTCGAGACGCCCGCGCATCGTAGCAGCGCAATCGTGCGAAACGTTTCAGGCTGGAATGAAACGGCAAGATCCGGGAGATAAAAGGCGTCTGATAGTCGTGATCGTAAGTGTAGCGGCGGCGTGCGCAAAACGAGCAATTCTCACGCTGATGTGAGAAAAATTGCGATCAGGACGGTGTGATGGAAGGGAGGGGCTGAGGCAGGATATGGTGTCTGCTTGAGCGTCGTGAATTATTTTGCGGTCGATGGCTCGCTGGCCGGGGTGGTGTGCATGCGGCGCAAGCGCGGGTCGGGCGCGCCGGGTCAGCTGCTTGAGCCGACCAGACGCGACCCGGCGCGACTTGGCGAAACCTGTCTCAGTGCGTAGTCTTCCGAGCGCGTCGTGCCCACCGTAAGCAACGCCCTCAGTACAGAATTCCCTCGGTACGAGCGCCACGCCTTCGGTACGGAATCCCGCCGGTACGAGAGCCACGCTCTCGGTACGGAATTTCGCCGGTACGAGAGCGCCACGCCCTCGGTACGGAATCCCGCCGGTACGAGAGCGCCACGCCCTCGGTACGGAATCCCGCCGGTACACACGCCACACTCTCGGCACGGAATTTCGCCGGTACAAGCGCCACGCCCTCGGTACGCAATCCCGCCGGAACGAGCGCCACCCCCTCAATGCGGAATCATCCACTGCAGGAAATTCTGCTGCAGCCAGACCAGCACGCCGAGCAGCACCGTCAACAGAATCGAATGCTTGAACGTCTTGGCGAACACCACGCCTTCCTTGCCTTTAAGCTCGGTGGTGGCCACGCCGGTCGAGATGTTTTGCGGCGAGATCATCTTGCCCATCACGCCGCCCGACGAATTCGTCGCTGCCATCAGGATCGGGTTGAGATTCAACTGGTTGGCCGCCACCACCTGCAGATTACCGAACAGGGCGTTGCCCGACGTATCGCTGCCGGACAGGAACACGGCGACCCAGCCAAGGAACGCCGACACCAGCGGAAAGAACGGTCCGACCGAGGCGACGCCCAGCCCGAGCGTGTAGGTCAGCCCCGAGTAGTTCATCAGATACGCGAGACCGACGATGGTCGCTACTGTCAGGATGGCGATGCGCGTCTGCACCCACGTGTCGGCGATGGCCGCGCCAAACTCGCGCGCGCTCAGGCCGACCACGAAAGTGGTGATGAGCGCGGCAACGAGAATCGCGGTGCCGGTCGCGAGCGGCTGGAAGTCCCATACCGCGCCGTACGGCGTGTTGTACAGGGTGATGAAGACGGCCTTGTCGAGCCCCGGCCACGGCACCTTGACGTCGCCGATCAGGAAGATTTTCGCCACCGTCCAGACGATCACCACGACCGACACGATGATCCACGGATACCAGCCCTGGCCGCCGCCGATCTTGCCGCGCACCTCGCCGACACGGTCGATGTTGACCGCGAATTTCGGATCAACCGCGGGCCGCCAGACGCGCAGGAAGGCGATCGTCAGAATGAGCGAGACCATCGACGACAACACGTCGGTCAGGCTGTAGTTCACGTAGTTCGAGGCGACGAACTGCGTCAGCGCGAAGCTCGCGCCCGATACCAGCAGCACCGGCCACACTTTCAGCATGTTGCGAAAGCCCGCATAGACGCTGATCACATAGAAGGGCAGCAGAAAGGCGAAGAACGGCAACTGGCGGCCGACCATCTTGGCGAGCGAATCGGCCGGCAGGTGCGTGACCGCGCCGAGCACGGTGATCGGCACGCCTAGCGCGCCGAAGGCGACCGGTGCGGTATTGAAGATCAGCGTGAAGGTGAGCGCTTCCAGCGTGGGAAAGCCGAGCAGAATCAGCAACGAACTGGTGATGGCGACCGGCGTGCCGAAACCGGAAATCCCTTCGAGCAGCGCGCCGAACGAAAACCCGATCACCACCAGCACCACGCGCCGGTCGTTCGGCAGATTGTCGATCATCCACATGCGAAAGGCCGCGAAGCGCCCTGAGCGCTGCGAGATGTTGTACAGCAGGATCGCCGCGAACACGATCCACATGACCGGCCAGCATGCGAACACGGCACCGGCCACGACCGAATCGACCGCCAGTCCCACCGGAAACTGCCAGACAAAGATCGCCACGATCAAGCCGACGATCAGGCCCGCGAGCGACGCCTGCCATGCCGGCCGCCGCGCCCAGCCGAGCAGGAGCAGCACGACGATGATCGGTAAGGCCGCGACCAGAAACGATGGCAATAGCGAATTGCCGACAGGGGTGAGTAGTTGATGGAACATCGCGTCTCCTTCGTTGTTGTTCGAACTCGACGCGGCACTTATTTTTATCGGACGCGTCGCTCTGGCAGGACGGATGGGCGTCGGCGGCACGTGCGGGCCGGGCCGGATCGCTTATTTAAACAGGTACTTTGTGAGGCTCTCCGAAGCATAGAACCCAGTCGGGCGGCGTCAAGAAGAAACTGCGGGCGAAGCGGGCAAGGACTGGGAACCCGCGTTGCGCTTGCGTGAGGCAGCACGCGCGAAGCGCGGCGGGGCGGCGTGCTGCAGGGTCTGCCGTGCAGTTCACGGCAAGACCATCAATGAGTCGAAACGCGCCGGCACGCGTCAGTGCCCGTGGCCATGGCCGTGCCCGCCGCCTCCACCGTGGCCACCCCAGTAGCCACCAAAACCGAAGCCGATCGAAACCGAGGGACCATACCAGCCTGGATAGCCGTAATAAGCCGGATAGACCGGCGGCGGATAGTAGACCGGATAGGCCGGCGCGGGCGCCACATACACGGGCGGGGCGGCAACCGCGTAAGTGGGAGGCGGGCTCTGCTGACCACCCTGAGCCTGTTGCTGCTGCGCTGGGTATGAAGCGTCCTGGCCCATCGGCACGGCCTGCTGCGTACCCGCCGCGGGCACGGCGCCGTAATACGGGTAATAGCCGGCCGGATAATAACCGTATGGGTAGTAGCAACCGGACAGGGTGAGGGCGCAGACCATGCCGCCAAGCGCCATGCCGGCGTGTGAGAGTCGAGGAAAGGAGGAACGGGAAAAGCGCAGCGGCAACCGCTGGCCGATCGCACACACCGAATTGATGAGGCGGGACTTCATGACGCGCTCCTGGTTGAATCGAACGCCGCCATTGGGGGCGTCACGGTACCAGCTTACGCTGCTGCGACGCCGACCGGATTGCAAAACGGTAACGGCTTATTTCACCTCATTGCAGCGCCATTCGCGACCTGCATGAACCCGAGCATAAAACGCATGTCGCGCGCGTTGCGCTCATGAGCGACGTGTCCAGCTCGCCGAGGGTCGAGCTTCGCTCGCCCCTCGTGCGTGTCATGTGATGGATCGCGCTACGACCTGCCGTCCGCTTACTTCCCGACCTGATTGCCGATAATGCCACCCGCCGCTGCGCCACCGATCGTAGACAGCGCATTGCCGCCGATCGCCGCGCCCGCGGCGCCGCCCAAGCCCGCGCCGATAGCCGTATCGCGGCCTTGCCGGCTCATGCCTTCACACGCGGAAAGACTCACCACGACTGCCACGATGGCCGCGAGCGTGCCGATTTGACGAATCGATTTCATGATGCTGACTCCGGTAGTTGTAGTTGGAACGTCACCTTCCTTGCATTTGATGTTATCGCCGCAGCCCGTATCCAGATGTTTGCGCTTGTCAACGAACTGTCGGTTTCGTAATCAAATGTTTCCCTCCGGATAGCACGTGGCGTGCCCGGAAGCCGCAAACGCAAAAGCCCGCCAGTGGCGGGCTTCGGTGCTGCAATGCAGAGATTGGCGGATCGAGTGGCGGCTTGGACTGCACCGCGAAAACACGCGACCCGCGTGCGAACCTTACTGCCGCTGATAAATCTCAGCGCCTTTTTTCATGAACTCGATCGACTTCACTTCCATGCCTTTCTTCAACGCTTCGTCGTCGGTGACGCCCTGTTGCGCGGCGAACTCGCGGACGTCCTGCGTGATTTTCATCGAGCAGAAGTGCGGGCCGCACATCGAGCAGAAATGCGCGACCTTGGCCGAATCTTTCGGCAGCGTTTCGTCGTGGAATTCGCGCGCCTTGTCCGGATCGAGGCCGAGGTTGAACTGGTCCTCCCAACGGAATTCGAAGCGCGCCTTGGAGAGCGCGTTGTCACGCACCTGCGCGCCCGGGTGGCCCTTCGCCAGATCGGCGGCATGCGCGGCGAGCTTGTAGGTGATGATGCCGGTCTTGACGTCGTCCTTGTTCGGCAAGCCGAGGTGTTCCTTCGGCGTCACGTAGCAGAGCATGGCCGTGCCGAACCAGCCGATCATCGCAGCGCCAATGCCCGAGGTGATGTGGTCGTAACCCGGCGCGATGTCCGTGGTCAGCGGTCCGAGCGTGTAGAACGGCGCTTCGTCGCACCATTCCAGTTGCAGGTCCATGTTCTCCTTGATGAGTTGCATCGGCACATGGCCGGGGCCTTCGATCATGGTCTGCACGTCGTGCTTCCACGCGATCTGCGTGAGTTCGCCGAGCGTCTTCAATTCGCCGAGCTGCGCTTCGTCGTTGGCATCGTAGATCGAGCCGGGACGCAGGCCGTCGCCGAGCGAGAAGGCCACGTCATACGCCTTCATGATTTCGCAGATGTCTTCGAAATGCTCGTACAGGAAGCTTTCCTTGTGGTGAGCGAGACACCACTTGGCCATGATCGAGCCGCCGCGCGAGACGATGCCGGTCATGCGCTTGGCCGTGAGCGGCACGTATTGCAGACGCACGCCCGCGTGAATCGTGAAGTAGTCGACGCCCTGCTCAGCCTGCTCGATGAGCGTGTCGCGGAAGATTTCCCACGTCAGGTCTTCGGCCTTGCCGTTGACCTTTTCCAGCGCCTGGTAGATCGGCACCGTGCCGATCGGCACCGGCGAATTGCGGATGATCCACTCGCGCGTTTCGTGAATGTGCTTGCCGGTGGACAGATCCATCACCGTGTCGCCGCCCCAGCGGATCGCCCACGTCATCTTGTCGACTTCCTCGCCGATCGAGGACGTCACCGCCGAGTTGCCGATGTTGGCATTCACCTTCACGAGGAAGTTGCGGCCGATGATCATCGGCTCGCTTTCCGGGTGATTGATGTTGTTCGGGATGATCGCGCGGCCGCGCGCCACTTCTTCGCGCACGAATTCCGGCGTGATTTCGGTGAGGCCGTTCGGACCGAACGCGCTCGCACCGAATGCCTGACCCGGATGCTGGCGGCCCATCATCGCGGCGAGCTTTTCGCCGTTCGGGCCACTCGTCTTGAGGCTTTCCAGATACTCGGCGCGGCGCTGGTTCTCACGAATCGCGATGTACTCCATTTCCGGCGTGATGATGCCTTTTTTCGCGTAGTGCATTTGCGAGACGTTCTTGCCGGCGATCGCGCGGCGCGGCGTGCGGTGCAGGCCCTGGAAGCGCAACTCGGCGGTCGCCGTGTCGGCGGCGCGCTCGCGGCTGAAGTCGCTCGACAGGCCCGTCAGCGCTTCGGTGTCGCCGCGCTCTTCGATCCACGCCTGACGCAGTGCCGGCAGACCGGCGCGGATATCGATTTTGGCTTCCGGGTCCGAGTACGGGCCCGACGTGTCGTAGACATAGACCGGCGGATTCTTTTCGCCGCCGAAACTGTCGGGCGTGTCGGCCTGCGAGATTTCGCGCATCGGCACGCGGATATCGGCACGCGAGCCGGTCACGTAGACCTTGCGGGAATTTGGCAGCGGCGCGACGGCGGCTTCATCGACGTGAGCGTCGGCGGAAAGGAACTTCGGGTTGGCGTTCATGCAGTATCTCCTGAGCAAAGCTATGTGGGGCGGCTAAGCAGGAGACGAGACGGAAGTTGTCGGAAATCGCGAGAGATGAGGCCATGGAGCTGGAGTGCGAATTCCGCACGCTTCCCTGCGCTGGCATTATCCAGATCAGGTTCAAAGGGTATTTCTCACCCGCGCTGCACGGACCTCCAACCTCCGTGCAGCGCAGGACCCCCGCGTTAGCAGCGCACACGATACACCGGCCGCCCGCTGCTTGGCAACCCGTCTTCGAACATCGGATGGCGGATATCGCAGCGGCAAGCCACGCGGCATTGCCGTATTCAGGGGGCTGTCATGAAGCGGCGCAACACGCGTTGCTACGCCGTTGCGCTGTGCTTACAGCGTGAAATTGTCGGCGGCTTCGGGTTGAAAGAGGATCTTTTCGAGCTTCAGCACTTTCTCCGTGCCGCTCGGCGGCGTGAAGCGGATGCGCTCGCCGCGTTTGGCGCCGAGCAAGGCGAGGCCGGCGGGGGAGAACACGTTCAGGCGGCCATGCGCGAAGTCCGCGTTCGGCGGATAGACCACGGTCCAGGTCATGTGCTCGCCGCTGGTTTCGTCGACCAGCGTGGCTTGCGAATTCATCGTGACGATATTGGCCGGAATCTCGTGCGAGTCGACGATCACGGCGCGCTCCAGGACGTCGTCGAGCATGTCTTGCAAACGCGCGTCGGCGCCGGGCGCGGCTGCGTGCTTCTCGAGACGGGTGACGTCGAGTTCGGTGAGGTAACAGGTTTTCGTCTTTTTCACGATGGGTACTCCAATTCGATCTGCATGTAGGGGAACAGCGTGCGGATGAGATCGGCCCGGAGCCCGACAACGCGGCTCAGGCAATGGAGCGAGCAGCGTTAAATCGGGCGCCGGGCGGCGTGGAGCGGGAGCGTTCGGGACGGCCCGCCGGCGCGACGCGGCATGAATTCCGCGCGCGCGCAGCCGGTTGCGCGGCGAGGGCGCAAGCGGAAGTGGGCACGGGAAGTCGGAAAGCGCATCGAGGTGGCCGGTGGGTAGCGAAAGAGGGGGAAGCGGGCGCCACGATACAGTTGCACGCGGTGCGATCGAAAGCTGAATGTTAGCACGGGGCTAATCTCTATCGACTGTAGCACAAGGCCGGGGCGTGTCTCTCGACTCGCCGCCAAGGACTGTCGTTCACCATGCGCTATCGGCCGACAGCCGTTGGCAAAGCGCGCGGGCCGTATTCAAGCCAGTCCGTCGCCTGTCCGAAAGTTACGGAGGCCGAATCATCGCCGACCTTGCTTGAGCGTCCACTCAACCAGGCGGCGTGAGGCTCGACCACTCAGTGATCCGCAGCAACGCACGGCGGCTCATGCCGAAACACAGATCGCTATGCCTTGTGCATTCAACGCGTTCTGTGGCGTCGACGTGGCAAATACGGGGGGGAACGTCCGCGGCGTTTTTGTTGCAAGTACGCCAAAAAGTTACGATTCTTTCAAGCGACGCGGTGGGCGCTTACTGCATAATGCCGTGCGCGCCCACTATTTGGCGCGTGTTCGCCGTGGCCCGATTTCTTCGGCCGCCGCGGCGTTGTGGCTCATTGGCCATCTATCGTCCTTCCGCTCCACCAACATGTCCGCCAGCCTCGCCCGTCAGACCGTATCGCCGATGCGGTGTCCGCCATCCCGCCTCAGGGTCTCCAGCGGGGGCGCCGCACCTCGAGCGGCATGGGCGGGTTGAACGCATGTCGCTGCAACTCCCAAGCCGTTTTCCGCGTGGTTTTTCGCTCCGTTTGCCGCAGTCCCGCAATGGCCAGCTCGCGCTCGCGCTCGCCGTCGTCTATGTCGTGTGGGGCTCGACCTATCTTGCCGTGCACGTCGCGCTGGGTTCGTTTCCTCCATTGCTTCTCTCGGGGCTGCGCAATCTGTTCGCCGGTGTAGGCCTCTTTATTTTTGCGGCGCGCCGCAATCCGGTCTGGCCGAGCGCCGCCGAAATCCGTAATGCCGGGCTGGTGGGCACCATGCTGGTCGGTTTGTCGAGCGGCATGCTCGCCTACGGGATGCGCACCGTCGGCACCGGCACCGCGGCGGTGATGGTCGCCACCGTGCCGCTGTTCGCGACGGTGATCGCGGCCGTGGCGGGGCGCAAGATTGGCCGGGGCGAGTGGTTCGCTGTCGGCCTCGGTCTGGTCGGCATCGCGATTCTCAGCCATGGCGATAGTGCGCCGGGCTCTGCGGGCGGCAGCCTGGCGATTCTGTGCGGTGCGCTTTTCTGGGCGGGCGGCGCGCATCTGGCCGGGCGTCTGAAACTGCCCTCGGACCTGTTTCTCTCGACGTCGCTGCAAATCGGTCTGGGCGGCGCGATGTCCACGCTGGTCGCGTGGGTCTCCGGCGAGCGGATGCTCGAGGTGCATGTTATGCCGGTGCTGGCGTTCATCTACCTGATGCTGATCGGCACGATGGCCGCCTACGTCGCATATGGTTTTCTGATCCGGCATACCAGCCCGATCATCGCCAGCAGTTGCATGTACGTGAACCCGGTGGTGGCCGTGGCGCTGGGTGCGCTGCTGCTCGGCGAGCCGGTCACCCGCTCCACGGTGATCGCGACGGTCGTGATTCTGGCGAGCGTGGGACTGTCGTTCTGGTTCGACTACCGGAAGAAGGGGCTCGCCTGAGCCTGGAGCGGGCTTGCGTTGGGGTTGCCCCTTGTGAGTCTCATTGTGCCGGGGCGGCGGCCCGCTATTAGAGCGCCGCGGCCACTTCCGCGCCTTCGCGAATCGCGCGTTTCGCGTCCAGTTCAGTGGCGACTTTCGCCCCGCCGATCACGTGATAACGCGGGCCGCCGGCCTGATTCGCTTCACCCGCTGCCTGCGGGTGCAGATCGCGCAGCGATTCCTGCCCCGCGCACACCACGATCGTATCCACGTCGAGCCATTCCTCGACGCCTTCATGCGCGATCTTCAGCCCGCGCGCCGCGATTTCCAGATACGAGACGCCGCCGAGCATTGTCACGCCGTTCCTCGCCAGCGTCGCGCGATGCACCCAGCCGGAAGTCTTGCCAAGCCCCATGCCGAGCTTGCCGGCCTTACGCTGCAACAGCCAGATTTGCCGCGGCGGCCGCGCCGGAGCGGGCGGTTTCAGCCCGCCGCGTTCCCGCACGGCCAGATCGACGCCCCATTCGTCGAGCCA
Source organism: Paraburkholderia sp. RL17-383-BIF-A (assembly GCF_046028015.1). Lineage (NCBI taxonomy): Bacteria > Pseudomonadati > Pseudomonadota > Betaproteobacteria > Burkholderiales > Burkholderiaceae > Paraburkholderia > Paraburkholderia sp. RL17-383-BIF-A. The sequence goes on from NZ_JARESR010000002.1 coordinate 94,619, forward strand.
TGCGTCGCGCGGCATTGGCAGAGGGTCGCCCGCGCGATGCAGCAAAAACTCGCTGACGTCGAAGCCAATGCCGCCCGCACCGATCACCGCGACACGCTGGCCGACCGGCGCACCACGCAGCACGTCCACATACGACAGCACGTTCGCCGCGTCGATGCCGGCAATCGCCGGCCGGCGCGGCACGATGCCGGTGGCGACGATCACGTCGTCGTAAGCACCCAAGGCCAGCAGGGCGGGGTCGACGCGCGTGTCGAGCCGCACGTCGACGCGGTGGCGTTGCAACTGGCTCTGAAAATAGCGGATCGTTTCGCTGAACTCCTCCTTGCCGGGCACGCGCATCGCCAGATTGAACTGGCCGCCGATCGTTGCGCTCGCATCGAACAGCGTCACGTGATGCCCGCGCGCCGCGGCGACGGTCGCCGCCGACAATCCCGCCGGACCCGCGCCGACCACGGCCACCGAGCGCGCGGCCTGCGCCCCGGCGACGGGCCGGTAGATCAGTTCGGTTTCGCGTCCCGCGCGCGGATTGACGAGGCACGTGGCGCGCTGGTTCTTGAACGTGTGATCGAGGCAGGCCTGATTGCAGGCGATACAGGTGTTGATTTCGTGCGCGCGACCCTCGGCGGTCTTCACCACGAACTCGGGATCGGCCAATAGCGGCCGCGCCATGGAAACCAGATCGCCCGCTCCCTGCGCGAGCAGTTCTTCGGCGACCTCGGGCGTATTGATGCGGTTGGATACGATCACCGGCACCTTGACGGCGGCCTTCAATCGCGCGCTCAGCGCGGCGAAGGCGGCGCGTGGCACCGAGGTCACGATGGTCGGCACACGCGCCTCGTGCCAGCCGATGCCGGTGTTGAACATGGTGACGCCGGCGGCTTCGAGCGCCTGCGCGACCTGAACGGTTTCGTCCCACGTGTTGCCGCCCTCCACCAGATCGATCAGCGAGATCCGGTACACGACGATAAAGCGTTCGCCGCATACCGCGCGCACCGCCTCGACGATCTCGCGCGCGAGTCGCATGCGGTTTTCGATGCTGCCGCCGTACGCGTCGGTGCGCTGGTTGGTGCGCGGGCACAGGAACTGGTTGAGCAGGTAGCCTTCACTGCCCATGATCTCCACACCGTCGTAGCCCGCGCGTTGAGCGAGGCGTGCGCAGCGCGCGTAGTCGCGCACGGTCTTCGCAATGCCGGCGATAGTCAGCGCTCGCGGCTTGAACTTCGAGATCGGCGACTTGATCGCCGATGCGGAGACGACGAACGGTTGATAGCCATAGCGGCCCGCGTGCAGGATCTGCAGCGCGATCTTGCCGCCTTCGGCATGCACGGCCTCGGTCAATTTCCGGTGATTGCGCAGATCGAATACGGAATTCAACGTGCCGCCGAACGGCAATAGCCAACCTTCGCGATTCGGCGAGATCCCGCCCGTGACGATCAAACCGACGCCGCCTTTCGCGCGCTCGCGGAAATACGCGGCCAGCTTCGGGTAATTCCAGAAGCGGTCTTCCATGCCCGTGTGCATCGAACCCATCACCACGCGGTTGCGCAAACGAGTGAAGCCCAGATCGAGTTCGGCGAGTAAGTGTTGGTAAGACATGCGGGTGACCGTGTAATTATTGGACGCGCACGAACAATACACCGCGTTGCGTGCCAACCCGCCGAGGAAAAATTCTAATCCTCGCAAGTCGTTGCTCCGTAAGACATTCTTCAGCCGCCACCGGCCATGCCAAACCCCGCGGCACACGCATTGCTCAAAGCGAGCGTCCATCGACAGGGACCGCGCCGTTCGGCAAAAAGGCGCGATGTGCGGCAGGGATAGGAGGGGGTGCTCCGTTTCGGAGAGCCGGCCTGAAACCGTTCAAACGACCAGCGAACAAGGTTTCAGACGGCGTGTTGTCCGAAGCGGGACGTCCACAAATCAATGGGCCGAGAGCCCGATAACATCGATAGGTGAACATAATGAAACTGATCCGAACCATGGTGGCGATGGCTGCGGTTGCATCCATTCTGAGCGCGTGTGGCGGCGGTTCCGACGACGTGGGCAAGGAACTCGGGCTGACCAATCCGGAGATCCATTTCATCCATGCCATTCCGAGTGGCCCGGCGGTCGACTTTCTCGTGAATGGCGCAGCGCCTTCTGGTCAGACGAACATTAGCTATAAGGGTGTGACGAACCTCACCAATATCAACACAGGTGCGACGACTGTCGCTTACTCGGCGACCGGTTCGACGACGGCGCTTGCAAGCGGCAGCTTTCCGGATGTCGCCAAGGGCCACGAATACACCGTGCTCGCTCTGCCGGGTCTCGCCGCACCGGACATCGGCCTGATCGACGATCCGTTCGACAAGGGGCTGCTCTCGAATAGCGCGCGTGTGCGCGGGTTCAACGCTTCGGCGAACGCGACCAATCTCGACCTGTATCTGGTCCAATCCACCGCCACCAACATCGCCAACGTCTCGCCGACCATGGCCGGCGTGGCATTCAAGAACGCGGTGCCGGCGAGCGGTCAGGACTCGATCTACGTGTCCGGCGGCACGTACGTGCTGATCGCGACAGCGGCGGGCAGTAAGACGCCGATCTTCCAGTCGCCGGCATTCACGTTGTCGAACAATGCCGACTGGCTGGTGACGTCGGTGCCGATCGCAGGGGCGCTGAGCCAGCTCGTGCCGGGCCAGATCCATCTGCTGGTCGCGCAGAACGGCAATACGCAGACGCCGAGCGTCGAACTGACGAATACGCTGACGGGCCAATAAGTACGCGAAGTGCGCGAAGAAGTGCGCTGACAGGAATGCCCGCAAGCGGCGCTTGAATCAGACGCATGCAATAAGCGACACGTCCTGGGGAGGACGGAGCGGCGATCCACGCGAGTGGATCGCCGTTTTGTTTGTGGCGTCGCTGAGCGTCGGTAACGAAGCCGTGACTGTTGCGAGCATCACGCCGATGCGTGCGCGAAGGCTGCGCAAACAACGAAGCCCGACCATCAGGCGAAAAAAAGCCCGCCGAGGTTTCCCGCGGCGGGCTTTCACGAACCCCCGTTGCCAGGCGCCTCAAAGCGCCGGGCGTCTGCTTCATATGACCTGCTTACTTGGCCTTTTCAGCCGAATTCGTGATGGCGTCGCCACCCTTCGAAATGTCCTGCCCAGCCCCCGCCATGGTGTTGCAACCGGCGAGCGCAGCCGTCCCTGCAATGAGAAGCAAAGCGATCAGTCGATTCATGAGAGTTCTCCTTGTCGAGAATGCATCGGTTGACGTGCCCGTGTTCTACGGCACGCGCCAGCTAAGCTAGCTGTCGTCCGACCGGGGCTTACGCCAGTCGATCCGGTCTGATTGCATGGTAAAAAAAGGGCGCGGAAGGCGCTGTCGGCCGGGCTGCGATTTTCTTGTAGGCGTGCTCCGCTGTTTGCGTCGGCGCACTCCTACAAGCCTGACTGTGACGTCGCGCGAGCCTTTGCTAGACGGACGTTCGCGACGGCGTGGCCGGCGGCAGGTCGATCGAAGGCGTCGCGGTGCTCACGCTCGGCATCTCCACATGGATGTCGGTGCCGTTGGGCACGCCGCGCCGGATATCGAAGCGCCCGCCGTGCGCGGCGACGCGCTGGCGCATGCCCAGGAGCCCATGCGTGTGGGTGCGCTTCAGATCGGCCGGCATGATGCCGACGCCGTTATCGGCGATATGCAGCGCCACCTGGCCATCGCCGACCTGCAATGCGATCGACACCTTCGAAGCCCGCGCGTACTTGGCGGCGTTGGTGAGCGACTCCTGCGCGACGCGAAACAGCGCGATCTCCGTCTGCTCGTCGAGCTTGATGTCGTCGGCGGGCAGGTGCAGTTCGAGCGTCCAGTTGTTGCGCTGCGCGGCTTCGTCGGCGAGCGTACGCAACGCGGTAACGAGCCCGAAGTTCGCCAGCACCGTAGGCCGCATGTCTTCGATGATGCGGCGCTTGAGCGCAATGCCCTGGTCGAGATTCGCGAGCGCCCGCTTGAGTTTCTCGGAGATATCCGGCGCGCTGTCCTTCAGTTTGCGGTTGGCCCACGCCACGTCCATTTTGCTCGCGGTCAGAATCGCGCCGAGCTCGTCGTGCAGCTCGCGCGCGAGCTGGGTTTTTTCGTTTTCGCTGACTGCCTGCAAGTGCCAGCCGAGCGCTTCGAGCTGACGGGTGCGTTCATTCACGAGCTGGTCGAGTCCCTCCTGTTGTGTGATCAATTGACGCTGCACGCGCGCCTGACGATCGATCTGAATGCCGAGGTTACGAAACAGCAGGATGAACAGCACGATATTCAGCGCCGACAAGCCCGCTGCGCACAGCGTGGAGATGCGCTGATCGCCGCGGCTCGCGGCAAGCGCGTGTTGCGCGCGGCGCTCCTCGTTGTCGCGAAGCAGCGAGAGCGTGCTGTCCACGAGCGACGCATCGGCCGGACTGGCTTCGCTCGCGCTGCCGCAGGCGGCGAGATCTAGCGGATGCGGCGCCGCGCGCTGCAGCGCGGACGCGCCCGCGCCAATACGCGCCTCGATCAGCGCCAGGATCTGCGTGAAGCTGGCGAGTTCCGCGCTGTCGGCTTTGCCGCTGCGGTAGAAGCGGTTCAACTGCTGTTCGCTCTGACGGATGCGCACAGCGGTCGCGCAGAAATCGCGCGCTAAAGCGTCCTGCTTCGTCAGAAGAAAATCGCTTTGCTGCGCACTCAGGCGCGAGAGCTGGCTCGCAAGAATGCTCAGTTGCACGGTGACGTCGCGTGCTTCGAGTGCGGTCTCGTATTCGGCGGCAATGCGTTGGCGCGCGGTCTCGAGAATCACGAGACCGCCCACGGTAATGACGATCGCCACGGTCATGGCAATCGCCCAACTGCGATTGCGCATCCAGTCGCTCAGGCGGGTGGCGGGCCCAAGGGCGGCCGCGTTCGGCGCATTCTGCTCATTTGGCAATTTCGGCTCCTCTATTGGGGCTTCAGTGTAACGTCCGCCGCGTCAGGCGACGGTGCGAGTATCGCGCCGACGCGGCCGCCGTGCCGGCGCAACACACCGGCCTCGCGTGGCTTACGCGCTCGCCGTAACGCTGCCGTAATCCAATGTCAGCGGATTCTCACACGAAAACCGGCGTGCGTCGGAATGCGCCCGCCGTCGCTGATGGCTAGGATTGACCTGATCGTTCAATCAATGTTTCGGGAGAAAGCCATCATGCTGAAATGGGCGTTGTTCTTCGCCGTCGTGGCGGTGATCGCCGGCCTTCTTGGCTTTACCGGCGTAGCGGCAGGCGCGGCGGCAATCGCGAAGTTCCTGTTTATCGTGTTCGTGATTCTGTGTGTCGTGTTCCTCGTGCTCGGCTTCGTGGTGACGAAAAAGATCGTCGATTAGCGTGGTTCGACGAGGAGTTCGCAGGCCGTGTCTTCGAAACTGGCAGACGGTTCGCCATTGAATGTGCCGAGCCAGGCCACGCAGATACCAACAAGAAGGAGAGTCGCCATGCTTCACTATGCCATTGTTTTTTTCGTGATCGCGATCATCGCCGCCGTGTTCGGTTTTACCGGAATCGCAGCAGGGGCGGCTGAAATTGCGAAGATCCTGTTCTACATTTTCCTCGTCGTGTTCGTGGTCACGCTGCTGCTCGGCGTATTCCGAACGTAGACGGGCGCTTACTGGTAGCCCGCATTCCTTGTGCCGGCGCATCAGGCGCGATTCGTGCGTAATGCGCAGTTACCCCCAATACCGGATAAAGGAGAAATTCAATGTCGAAGTCACCTGGCGCCCAGGGCGCGGCCACTCAATCCAAGGATCCGTTCGTGATGGATCTGGCGAAGATCCGCGAAGACGCACGCAAGCACATGTCGGACGGTCCGGTCACGCAAAGCTATGGCGCGGATCGCGAAACGGTGCTGAAGCTATGCAATGACGCACTGGCCACTGAAATCGTCTGCGTGCTGCGTTACAAGCGGCATCACTTCATGGCAAAGGGCATCAACTCCGAGGCGGTGGCCGCGGAATTCGCCGAACATGCCGCGGAGGAACAGGAACACGCCGACCGCATTGCCGAGCGGATCGTGCAATTGGGCGGCGAGCCCGATTTCGCACCGGACGGTTTGAAGACGCGCTCGCATTCGGAATACAAGGAAGGCGACAGCCTCACCGACATGATCAAGGAAAATCTGATCGCCGAGCGGATTGCGATCGATACCTACCGCGAGATCATTCGCTATCTCGGCGACAAGGACGTGACGACGCGTCGTATGTTCGAAGAGATTCTCGCTGTGGAAGAAGAGCACGCGGACGATATGGCGGATCTGCTCGAAGGCCGCGAGTAAGCGGGAGGGCGCTGCGGGCACGGGCGGGTCTGGGCGGGTGTGGCAGGTTTCCCGCGCCGGCATGCGCCGCCATGTCCTTCTCCGATTCCGGCAGACGCCGTGCCGGAGATCATTACAATGTCTGCTTTGGAGCGATTCCAATACACGGACACCCAAACCGATGATTCGAGTGTTGATAGCCGACGACCATGCGATCGTCCGAGGTGGCTTCAGGCAGTTCGTCGCTGACGAGCCGGATATGTGCGTCGCGGCCGAAGCGGCCACCGGCGACGAAACCATCAGCCTCGTGCGCGAGCAGGCGTTCGACGTGGTGCTGCTCGACATCGCGATGCCGGACAAGAACGGTATCGACACCTTGCGTGTGATCAAGCAGGTGCGTCCGGAGCAGGGCGTACTGATTCTGTCGGGCTACCCGGAGAGCCAGTACGCTATCAACTTGCTGCGCGCGGGCGCGAACGGGTATCTGAACAAGGATTGCGAGCCCGACGAGATCGTGCGGGCGATTCGCTCGGTGGCGCGCGGGCATCGCTACCTTTCCGAGGCGGTGGCCGACGCGCTCGCCGACAATCTCGACAAGCCGTCCGCCGGGCGGCCGCACGAAGCGCTGTCCGAGCGTGAGTTCCAGATTTTCTGCAAGCTCGCGGCCGGGCAGATTCCCACTGAGATTGCCGAGGAATTGCATTTGTCCGTGAAGACGGTGAGTACCTACCGGGCCCGCGTACTGGAGAAAATGCAACTGGCGAACAACGCCGATCTGACTTATTACGCGATCAAGAATGGTTTGATCGAATAATGGACGATCGAGATATTCCGATGAACAGCGAATCGAACCCTGTCGCCGATCAAGCCAGCCGCGCACCCTTGCGCGTGCTGCTGATCGAGGATTCGCCGCTGATTCGCCGAAGCCTCGTGGAAGCGATCGACGCCTCCGGCCTGCTCAAGGTAGCCGCCTACGCGGATTCCGCGGATCAGGCGATTGCGCTATTGAGCGACGAGCCCTTCGACGCGGTGATCGTCGATCTGCAGTTGAAGCAGGGCTCGGGCGTGCCGGTACTAGCCTACCTGCAGCGTGAGGGATTGATCGACCGGGTATTCGCCGCGGTGCTGACCAATCATGCGTTGCCCGCGTATCGGGAGCGCTGCGAGCAATACGGCGTGCGCCACTTTTACGACAAGTCGTTCGAGTTCGACCGGGTGATCGACGCGCTGCACGACTATGCGTCGGCGCGAAGCGGCCAATGAGCGCTCCGCGCGAACAGGGCGCCGATTAACCCTTCACATCTTTCACGCCTGCGGGCAGCGCCAGATGATTCCACGCCGCCAGCCCGGCGAACACGAGGCCGGCCGCGCTCACACCAAGCCATCCAAACGTCGGCCACACTGCCGCGCCGACGCCGGAGCCGATCGCTCCGCCAATGAAATACGCCACCATGTACACGGTATTCACGCGGCTGCGCGCGTCCGGCTTGAGTGCGTAGATGCGTGACTGATTAGAGATTTGCGCGGCCTGCACGCCGATATCGAGAACGATCACGCCGATCACGAGGCCCGCAATGCTTCTCGCCGATGCGCCGAACACCACGAACGAAATCGCCACCAGCACGATCGACACGGTGATGATCGCGCGCGGTCCGCGCCGGTCGGAGAACTTGCCGGCGAGCGGCGCGGCCATCGCGCCTGCCGCGCCGACAATACCGAATAGCCCCGCCGCTTGCGGCCCGAGATGAAACGGCGCACCGGCCAGCAGCAACGCCAGCACCGACCAGAAAATGCTGAACGCAGCGAACAGGGCCGCGCCGGTCAGCGACGCTTCACGCAGCGCGCGGTGCTCGACTACCAGATGCCACATCGACACCAATAGCTTGCCGTAGGGCAGCGTGGACGTCGGCTGACTCCTGGGCAGACGCAGAATGATGACCACCGCGAGCACCAGCAACGCGACCACGGACGCGCCGAATACCGCGCGCCAGCCGAAATATTCGGCGATCACGCCCGACGCAGTTCGCGCCAGCAGGATCCCCAGCAGCAAACCGCTCATCACCGTGCCGACCGCGTGGCCGCGTTCGGCCGGCGGCGCGAGTTCCGCCGCGAACGGCACCGCTTGTTGCGCGATGGTGGCGAGCACGCCGATCGCCAGACTTGCGAAGATCAGCACGGACAGCGTTGGCGCGGCGGCGGCCACTACCAGCGCGACACAGATGCCGGCGATCTGCAGCAGGATCAGAAGGCGGCGATCGAAGCGGTCGCCAAGCGGTGCCAGCAACAGCATGCCGGCCGCGTAGCCGAGTTGGGTGACGGCCGGCACCGCGCCGACCCACGACGCGCTGTGCGGAAACGACAACCGGAAGTCGTCGAGCAGCGGCTGGTTGTAATAGATGTTCGCGACCGCGACGCCCGCGATAGTGGCGAGCAGAAGCAGCAGGCCGCGCAGCGACCGGTCGGCGGAAGCGGGAGTGGACGCGTTGGAAGTGGACATGAGAGAGGGCGATTGACGGACCGGCCCATGCACGGTCCTCAAGCGTGCCGATCATACCGGAGCATGGCGGATCGTGCTGACGGCCGCGAGCGCGCAAACACGCCAGTTCCAAGCCACCTGAAAGGGACGCGTCGACAAAATGAGATGGTCGTTCGTGGTTAGTTCGTAGAATCGGCGCGCCTCATCCGACCGATTACGACAGAACGAAGCAAACGAAGAACGACTCCATGGCCTCGACCACGAAACATGAACCTCGACACATCGGCGGCTGGCTGCTCGTCGCGTTGACCTGCGTTGCCGCGTGGGTGCTCCATACGGCGATCGCCATGCGCGATCCGCTCAAACTGATGCTCGAATGGGAACTGCTGGCGGTGTTTATCCGGCGCGAAACGCATGGCTGGTATCGCGCCGTGCTCGCGATGGTCGGCTGTGATGTCGTCACGGGCGTATTCATCGTGGCCGGCGCGGGCTGGCTGGCGCTGCTCGTGCTGCGCAGGTCTGCGCGCTTCGCGCCGCAGGTGCAGGCTTGGCTCGTCGCCATTGTCGCGATGCGAGCCGGCGCTTATCTGCTCGGCGATTACATGACACACGCCATCGGCATCGACATCGCCGTTCCCTACGGCGATCTCATTCAGGCCGTCGTCGCGGCCGCGCTCGGGATTCCGTATTTCAGGTCGTCCCGGCGCGTGCATGAGACCTTCATCCGCGCGTGAGCGCGCGTGTCAATCGAACAGATCAATTGATCAGATCGCCCTCGGGTTCGTAAAAGGGATACGGCCCATCCGCCGCATCCACATACGCGTGATGCGTGACGATGCCGGTTGCCGGGTCATAGCGATGCAGCGCATACGCCGGCGGCTCCATCATGAACGCGGACGGCGCATCGTCGCGCAGATCGAGCGCGACCTGATGCGCGGGCGCCGGCACCGCGGAGGCGATCGTGCCGCCAAAGCGCACGAACATGGGCCGGTGCACATGCCCGCAGATCACGCGTTCCACGTTCGGGTAACGCGCGATCAACGCCGCGAGTTTGTCGGATGCGGTGGGATCGAGCCGCAATTCATCCATATGCCCGATGCCGCACACAAACGGCGGATGATGCAACGCGACCACCGTCGGTTTGCCTTGAGCCGCGTCGAGTTGCGTGGCGAGCCACGCGAGCCGCGCGTCGCACAGATCGCCCGCGCTTTGGCCCGGCACCATCGAATCGAGCGCGATGAGTCGCAGCGCGCCGAGATCGACCGCGTATTGCACGAATTCGCCGCCGCTTTGCAATTCCGCGCGATCGGGAAATGCGGCACGCAACGCGGCGCGTTCGTCGTGATTGCCGACCAGCAGGAAGTAGGGAATCTCGAGCGGCGCGAGCAGGGTCTTGAGATGCGCGTACTGTTCCGGGTCGCCCTGGTCGACGAGGTCGCCCGTCATGATCACCGCGTCGGGACGCGGTTCGAGCGCATTGAGGGCGGCCACGCAGCGTGCGAGATAGGCGCCGGTGTCGACGCGGCGGTAAGCGAGCGCGCCGGGCCGTTTGATATGCAGGTCGCTAATTTGAGCCAGCAGCATGGGGTGTCCTTTTTTATAGCGCGCCAAACAACGGCGTCACTTCATTACGATAGCGCAATCAGCGCGTCGTGCGCGATTGAAATGCCGACCGGTGTGCCACGCGCCAATTCCACGCGGCCCGCCACGTCGATCAGCAACGCGTCGGGAGCGGCGCCGCCCACCGTCAGCCGTGTTCGCTCGCCGAGAAACGCGGTGCTTTCGATATGGCCACGCAACTGCGCATGAGCCGGATCGGCAAGATAAGCGTCTTCGGGGCGGAAGAAAATTTCGTGCGCCGAATTCACGTGCGCGTCTCCCGCGGGCAGCGGCACGGCGCCGCCGGTGGTCGTCAGCAGGCCGTCGCGCCGCTCGCCCGCGAGCCGGTTGATCGTGCCGACAAACTGCGCGACCGTCCGGTTGGCGGGGCGGTAATAGATCTCGCGCGGCGAGCCGATCTGCTCGATGCGCCCCGCGCTCATCACGACGATGCGGTCGCCCAGTTCCATTGCTTCGGCCTGATCGTGCGTGACGTACACGGTCGTAATGCCCAACTCGCGCAGCAACGTGTTCATCTCGCTGCGCAAGGTGTCGCGCAAGCGGGCGTCGAGGGCGGTGAGCGGTTCGTCGAGCAGCAGCACGCGCGGCTGCACGGCGAGCGCGCGTGCGAGCGCCACACGCTGGCGCTGCCCGCCGGAAAGCTGATCGATCGGCTTGTCGGCGTGAGCGGTGAGACGCATCATGCCGAGCAATTCGTCGACGCGTTGGCGGACAGTCTCGGCCGGCACGCGTTTGATCTTCAGGCCATAGCCGATATTGCCGCGCACTGTCAGGTTCGGAAACAGCGCATAGCTCTGGAACACCATGCCGACCTGGCGCTTTTCGATCGGCAGGGCGGTGACGTCGTCGTCGCCGAACGCGATGCGGCCGCCGGCGTCCGGCGTTTCGAGCCCCGCGATCATGCGCAGCGTCGTGGTCTTGCCGCAGCCGGACGGCCCGAGCAATACCAGCGTTTCACCGGCGTCGATATGCAGATCGAGCGGCTCGAGCACGCGCGTGCCGCGAAACGTTTTCGCGCATTGCGTCAGCGCGATGGGTACGGAGGCAAGTTTCATGGTTTGAGCGACTTAGAAGGAGAGACGGCGGCACGTTGTTTCGCCGCGCTGCGCTGGCCGGTCGCATCGACACCGAGCCATTGCATCGCGACGAGCAGGGGCATCGTCATGATGAAAAACAGAATCGTGTAGGCGCTGCCGATCTCGATGCGCAACGACGCATACGTGTCCGCGAGACCCACCGGCAGCGTTTTGGTATCGGGCGTGTGCAGCATCCACGTGAGATTGAATTCGCCGATGGAGAGCGTGAGCACCGCCAGCGCGCCGGCCACGATGCCGGGGCGCGCGTTCGGCAGCACGATCGTCACGAAGCGTTGCAGAAAGCTCGCGCCGAGACTCGCCGCGCCTTCTTCGAGCGTGCGCAGATCGCTGCTCGCGCACACGGCGGCGACCGCGCGCACCATGAAGGGCAGCGTGAACACCACATGGCCGACGACGATAAACGCCACGCTCATGCGGAACATCGTGAAGCCGCCGTAGACCACCAGCAGCGCGAGCGCCGACGCAAGGCCCGGCAGCGCGATTGGCAGCACCAGAAACTCTTCGATGATGCGCGAGAGCCTCGTCTTGCTGCGCGCGAGTACGTAACCCGCCGGCACGCCGGTGAGCAGCGTGATGAGCAGGGTCGCCGCCGCCACTTCGAGCGAGAGAAATACCGAGCCGTGATATTGCGTCCACACTTCTTCGAGCCAGCGCAGCGTGAGTCCGCTCGATACGCCCTTGAAGTAGTTGACCGTCAGCCCCGCCATGATCGACATGACGACTGGCACGATCAGAAACGCGCATAGCAGCAGCGTCACGAGCCATTGGCCGGCTGCGAGGCACGTTCTGGCGGCCGGCAGGCGCGCACGCGAGCGCGGCTTCGTTGCCGGCTGTAGAGAAGCGGTGATGGAATTCATTGAGGTCCTGTCTTCCGGTCTGGCAGCGCCAGGTTTGAACATGCCGTTCATGCGCTTGCCGCCACGGCCGAACCGCTCACGCTGCGCGCCAACGCCAGCACGGCCCACGTCACCATGCCGAGCACGATCGAGAGGCCCGCGGCGGTCACCATGTTCGCGTTGAGGGTGAATTCGGTGTAGATGGTCATCGGCAGCACGTCGATGTCGGTGGCGAGTGTGAAGGCGGTGCCGAATGCGCCCATCGCGGTGGCGAAGCACACCGCGCCCGCCGCGATCAGACCAGGCGAGAGCGCGGGCAACACGATGTCGCGCATGATGCGCCACGGCGACGCGCCGAGCGAGCGCGCGGCTTCTTCCAGCGATGCATCGAGCTTGGTCGCCGAGGCCATCACGGTGACGATCACGCGCGGAATCGAGAAGTACAGGTAGCCGAGAAAGAGGCCGCTCATCGAATACGCGAACACCCAGCGGTCGCCCGTGAGTTTCAGCGAGAGCGCGCCGACCAGCCCCTGGCGCCCGGCGAGCATGATGACCATGAAGCCGACCACCACACCCGGAAACGCCAGCGGAAAGGTGAGCAGCGCGAGCAGCGTGCGCTTCAAAGGAAACTCGCGGCGCGCCAGCAGCAATCCCGCGATCACCGAGAGCACCAGCGTCGCCGCCGTGACCGCCGCGGACAACAGCACGGTCGCGCCGAGACTCGACATGTAGCGCGGATTCGTCAGCATCGCGCGATAGGTGGCGAACGCGTGGCCGTCGCCGCTCAACTGCGCGAGCGCGCCCATCGGCAACAGCCAGAAGGCGATGAATACCGCCAGCGCCGGCGCGATCAACGCGATGCGCCAGCGCAGCGGGAACGTGATGTCGTTCAATGCATCACCTGCAGATAACGCTCGCCGAAGCTCGACTGCTTCTCGGCCATCTTGCCGAAGTCCACCGGTTTGGCGCGCGCATAGTCGCTAGCCGGCAGGAATTTCGCGGCGGTGTCGGCCGTCATCGCGTTTGCGCGGACCGGGCGCAGATAGGCGTCGGCCCACAGCTTCTGGCCTTCGTCGGAGAGCACGAAATCGAGCACCTTCTTGCCGTTGGCCTCGTGCGGCGCGCCCTTCACCAGACTCATCACGTACGGGACGGAGATCGTGCCTTCCTTCGGAATCACGAACTCGACGTTCGCGTGATCCTTGTACTTTGCGCGGTAGGCGTCGAAATCGTAGTCGAGCAGGATCGGAATTTCGCCAGACATCACGCGCGCGTAGGCGGTCTGCTTCGGCACGATCGGCGCATTGGCCTTCAGCTTGCGAAACCAGTCGAGGCCCGGCTCGAAGTTATCGAGCGTGCCGCCGAGCGCCTGGTTCACCGCCACCGCGCCCGCATAGCCGACGAACGCGCTCGACGGGTCGAGGTAGCCGATCATGCCTTTGTACTCGGGCTTGAGCAGGTCGGCCCACGAGCGCGGCACGGGCTTTCCTTCGAGCGCGTCCTTATTGACGAAAAAGCCCAGCGTGCCCGAATGAATCGTGAACCAGTAGCCTTGCGGGTCCTTCATGTTGGCGGGAATGTCATCCCAATGCGCGGGCTTGTACGGCTGGATCACGCCCTTGTCCTTCGCCTGGAAAGCCGATGAGACGCCGAGGTACACCACGTCGGCGACCGGGCTCTTCTGTTCGGCCATGAGCTGCGCGATCGACTGGCCGGAATTCTTGTTGTCGAACGGCACGCGAATGCCGGTCTTCTGCTGGATCGCCTTGATCTGGCTCGCCCAGTCGGCCCATTCGGGCGGGCAGTTGTAGCAGATCGCGGTTTCGTCGGCATGCGCGAGCGAGGGTGCGGCCAGAGTCATGACAAGTGCCGAGGCGGCGAACGCGGCGCGCGCCAATTGACGCACTCGAACAAAAGCGGTGGAGGAACGGCGGGTCACAGCAATCTCCCAGAGATGGACAAGGTGGCTTCAGCGGTGGTGTCGAGTACGGGTGAACTGACGCAATACAGGTGGCGCGATGCGGGGGTGCCGGACATCGCTTGTGTGCCGTACTGTCTGGCGATGTAAACGTTTTCGTCGAGCGGATTATCGGGAACGTATGTGACGACGCTATGACGTGTGGCTTGCCGTTCGGGCGGCCGTTCTCCGGATACCGTTTGATCGGATCAGTTGATTCTTGACCTTATATCTGCGCGGCATTTTCTTGCGCCGGCTAATTCGCAGGGAAATCCCAATTCCGGTTTTCCGTGATTTTAGGAGTTCTCCGATGGGCGGTGAGCAGGGCGAAATTCACTATGAAATTGCCGCTTGTTACGCGGCATGACGGTAAAGCGGATTTAATTTCAGAAAACGGAGGCGTTGCGAAGCTGTTGTGTTTTTGTCCCGGTTTGTTCGAAGGTAATCTCAATTTTGATATTAGAGGCTTGTATGAAAACCAATCTATTGTTGGCCATGACTGCCGTGCTTTTATCTGTTTGCGCGCCTGCTCACGCAGCCACGGAATGTTATTTCGAGAAAACCCACGACGCTGTGGATTTGAATATCGACAATCTGGTGTTTCAGAACGTGGTTGCGCCCAAGTCCGGGTACGCCGCGATCAGCCCAGCCGGAGGCATGTCCATCACGCCCACCGACGACAACATCACCTCGAACTGCGATCTCGGGCAGGGCGGCCAGGCATTGAGGGCCAAAAATAACCGGCCGGCCTCGACGGACTATAAATATGTGTCCGTTACAGATGCCAGCGGCAATTCCCATCACGCTGTTTTGTATAGGACAACAGCGCAGGGAATATACTACACTGTTAAAATTACCAACGACGAATGCACCGATAATTCCGGATTTATTCCCCCTGATAACTCGTACGTTAAACTATATGACGTAGGTGATTCAAAGGAAAGGAAGTGCTTGAACGGGGCTAAGCATTTTACCTTTGGGGTTAAGTTTTATGTGAGCCCGGAGTATAAAGGTGCGAAAGGCACGTTCAGGTCCAACGAGACGATACATGGCAGCTTTAATATCTCTGGAGCGGTCGACGAAGTGGCCGTAAGGTCGGTGATATTCAATGCCACGTTGAAATAGTTTTTTCTTTCTGCCCGAGCCCGTGCCCATTTCGGTGTCCGGATGAGGTGCGGCGCCTCGGGCTTCAGCAGTCGGGCTTCAGCAGTCACCAGCGAGCAATGCGCGGGCGTCTCATACAAACGGCCGCTCGGCATTTTCCGAGGCCCGCACCCGCGAGGGCTCGTTGCGGTTCGAAATCGCCGCGATGGTGGCGCCCTCGCGCAAGCTGTGCGGCAAGGTCAGCGTGAGCGATGTTTCATTCAAGGCTTCGTAACTGCCGGTGACGCGCGCCAGCAAACGCTCCCAGGCCGCACAGCCGATTTCCCGATTCGGCGCGCAGATGCTGGCAAGCGGCGGCGACAGCAGTTCGCCCATCGCGAGTCCGTCGAAGCCGAGAATCGACATGTCGTGAGGAATCTGCAGGCGCGCGCGGCGCAGGCCACGCATGACCACCATCGCCAGCAGATCGTTGCTGCAGAAGAGGGCACTGGGACGGTTCGCGCCGCTCGTCAGATGGGCGAGCACCGCGGGCGACAACTCCTCTGCGTTGAAATCGACCTCGAGCGCGGGCGCCGGCGTCAAGCCGGCTTGTTGCATGGCCTGCGAATAGCCGAGATGCCGCTGGCGGGCGCGGTCTGAGGCAGCCAGCGTGCCCGCCAGCATGAGAATACGGCGATGGCCGTGAGCGATCAGCATGCGCACGCCGTCGTAGGCCGCGAGACGGTTGTCGACGGCGACCGACGGACGGCGTACCGTGTCGTTATGCATCAGCACGTAGAGCAGGCCCGCGCGGTCGAGTTCGTCGAGCAGCGGGTGCGTGTCGGCATCGGCGACGGTCAGGATCAGTCCTTCCACGCGGTGTTCGCGGAGCGTCTCGATAGCGTGGCGTTCACGGTCGGCGTCGTACTGCGTGGTCATCAGCATGAGCCGGTAGCCTTGCGCCGAGGCGAGTTCGTCGATACCTTGCAGGCACTCGGCGAATACGGGATTGGCGAGCGTCGGCAGGATCACGCCGATCAGGCGCGTGCGTTCGCCGCGCAATTGGCGGCCAAGCGGGCTGGGGCGGAAGTTCAGCGCGTCGATGGACTGGCGCACTTTGTCGAGCGTGACCGGGTTGACGGTATGCGGCGCGTTGATCGCGCGCGATACCGTGGCGATGGAGAAACCGGCGTGGGCAGCGACATCTTTGATCGTCGGAGTCATGGGTTTCCGCTCGGTTCGTAAACGTTTTCGTGAGTTTCCGTGAGCGGATTATCGGCAACGTTTGTGACCCCCGGATGAATTCGGTTTTTGGGTTGTGCCGCGCCTGAAAATCGCGGTACGGGGCGGGTGCCGCGGCGGTTTGGTACGCCTGCCGCGAAATGGTAGAATTCGCGTCCACATGCGTTCTGGCCCCTGCCGGGGTGATGAAATTGGTAAACATAGCGGACTTAAAATCCGCCGCTTCACAGCTTGCCGGTTCAAGTCCGGTCCCCGGCACCAATCGTCCCGCCAAGGACTTGCGCGCTTTCAGCCGAACCCGGTTCAACCTGCGCGCAACCGGATCAGACGCCTTTCCTTCCCGCCGTATCTGAAATGCGCAGCCGCTCGCCCACGTGTTCGACGACGTGCGATGCTATGACGTAGTCAACCTGCGTGTCACACCAAGGCAACCCAACTCCAACGGAGAAATCGATGGGCAACGAAAAATCGAAGCGCGCACGCCGCGCAGCCGAAAGCCTTTTCGGGGATTTGCCGAGCGCCAGCAACACCCGGGCCAGCCGCCCCTCGAATCCCTTCGACGACGATCCATTTCAAAAGCCGGCCGGCACAACGCCGGCTGGCGATGCACTCGTCGTGCTGCCGGCCCAGTTCGAACTGCCGCCCGGTTACGAAGATGCGGCAGCCATGCGCGATGCGCTCGCCCGCATCTGGCGGATGGACTGGATCAAGGTCGGCAAAGACGAATGCGTGGTGCGCCTGCCGGTCGGCTGGCGCGCGGACAAATCAGTGGACGGTGTTCTGCGAATCGAATGCGCGGGCGTGGTTCGTGCGCAGGGCCGGATCGTGGAAGGCGCGATGCTGCAGATACTCCCGCGCTATTACCTGAAGGCGGAATTCCATGAGTCGAACGATCACTGCCGGATCGTCGTGCGGGACCGCGGCCGAAACAACGCTGTGTTGAAGGAATCGTTCTGGGACACGAGAAGCGGTCCGAACCATCCGCAGTGGAAGATTCTCTCCGACTGGCTGGACACGCAATATCCCGATCATCGCGACCCGCTGCGCTATTGGGACGATTGCGAAGACAATCGCCGCGCCGGTTGACCGAGCGCCGAGCCGAAGCATGTCCCACCTGAAATACCTCACCGGCTACCCAGCCGCGCTCCAGGAGAAGGTCAAACAGCTGATAGCCGAAGACCAACTCGGCGCGTACCTCGTCGCGCGCTACCCCAACACGCACGAGGTCCAAACGGACCGGGCGCTTTACGCGTATTGCGCGGACCTGAAACGCGAGCACCTGCGCAGCGCGGAGCAGATCGACAAGGTCACGTACGACAGCAAACTCGACGTGGTGCGCCACGCGCTGGGTCTGCATACGAGCATTTCCCGCGTGCAAGGCGGCAAGCTGAAGGCGAAGAAGGAAATCCGCATCGCGTCGCTGTTCAAATCTGCCGCGCCGGAATTTCTGAAAATGATCGTGGTGCACGAACTCGCTCATCTGAAGGAAAGCGATCACAACAAGGCGTTTTACCGCCTGTGCGAGTTCATGCAGCCGGGTTACCACCAGATCGAATTCGACTTGCGTCTCTACCTGACGCATCGGGAACTGGCGAAAAAGCAGACCTGACGATCCAGCGTCAGGTCTCGTGCATCAAGTCGCAATCGCGCCAGCCGCGGAAGCCGTCAACAACACCGGAATCGATTTCGACGTCGGCGTTCCCGCGCCGTCGGCGACCGACGAGAGCGGCACCAGCGGATTCGTCTCCGGATAATAGGCGCCGAGACAGCCGCGCGGAATGTCGTACTCCACGAGCAGAAAACCGTCCGCGTGACGCTCGATCCCATCGGCCCACACGCTCGTGATATCCACGCGTTGCCCCGCCTCGAACCCCAGCATCGCGAGATCGTCCCTGTTCGCGAACAGCACGCGACGCTGACCATACACCCCGCGATAACGGTCGTCGAGGCCGTAAATCGTCGTGTTGTACTGATCGTGCGAGCGCGTCGTCATCAACGTCATCAGCCGCTCGCCATGTTGCTTGCGCGCCTGATGAATCGGCGTCGCCGTGTCGATCGCATGCACGAGGAACTGCGCCTTGCCGCTCGGCGTTTTCCAGATCCGCTCGCGTGAGGCCACGCCGAGATGAAAGCCGCCAGGGTTCTTCAGCCGCTCGTTGTAGTCCGTGAATCCCTCGATCACTTTGGCGATGCCGTCGCGAATCAGCGAATAGTCCGCTGCCTGCGCGAGCCAATCCACTTTCGCGCTGCCGAGCGTCGCATGCGCCATGCGCGCGACGATCGCGATCTCCGACAACAGATTCTCCGAAGCCGGTTTGTTCATGCCGTACGAGATATGCACCATGCTCATCGAGTCCTCGACGCTCACGCCTTGCGCGACACCGTTCTGCAAGTCGATCTCGGTGCGCCCGAGCGTCGGCAGAATCAGCGCGTCGCGGCCATGCACGAGGTGGCTGCGGTTCAGCTTGGTGGTGATGTGCACGGTGAGATCGCACGAACGCATGGCGTCCCACGTGCGCGGTGTGTCCGGCGTCGCAATCGAGAAATTGCCGCCGAGTCCAATGAATACTTTCACCTTGCCGTCGAGCATCGCCTGAATGGTGTTGACGACGTCGAGTCCGTGCTCGCGCGGCGGCTCGAAATCGTAGACTTCGCCGAGCTTGTCGAGGAACGCCTGCGTCGGCCGTTCCTCGATGCCGACCGTGCGGTCGCCTTGCACGTTCGAGTGCCCACGCACCGGGCACAGGCCCGCGCCGCGTCGGCCGATATTGCCGCGCATCATCATCAGGTTCGACAGGATCTGCACCGTCGGCACCGAGTTCTTGTGCTGCGTGAGGCCCATGCCCCACGTCGAAATCACGGCGCGTCCCTTCACGTAGATGTCGGCGAGCTTCAGCACGTCCTCGAACGGCACGCCTGCTTCGGCGACGATGGTGTCCCAGCTTTCCGCGCGCAGGTCGTCGGCGAACGCGTCGAAACCCACGGTGTGTTCGGCGATAAAAGCGATGTCGAGCACGCGTTCGAGACCCGAGATCAACGCTTCGTCGTCGAGTTCGATCACGCGCTTGGCGACGCCCTTGATCAGCGCGAAGTCGCCGCCGACTTTCGGGCGAATGAACACGGAGCTGATCTTCGTGCTGCCCATCGTCAGCATTTCGACCGGATGCTGCGGGCTCGCAAAGCGTTCGAGGCCGCGCTCCTTGAGCGGATTGATCGATACGATGGTCGCGCCGCGTTTGGCGCACTCGCGCAACTCTCCGAGCATCCGCGGATGGTTGGTGGCCGGATTCTGGCCGAAGATCAGGAGCGTATCGGCGTGTTCGAAGTCGTCGAGCGTGACCGTGCCCTTACCGATGCCGACCGTATGCGGCAAGCCGCGGCTGGTCGCCTCGTGGCACATGTTCGAGCAGTCGGGGAAGTTGTTGGTGCCGTACATGCGCACGAACAGCTGGTAGAGGAACGCGGCTTCGTTGCTCGCGCGTCCCGAGGTGTAGAAGGCGGCGCGGTCCGGATCGTCGAGCCGCTTCAGGTGCGCGGCGATCAGCTCGAACGCCTCGTCCCAGCCGATCGGCACATAACGGTCGCGCAGCGCGTCGTAGACGAGCGGGTCGGTCAGGCGGCCGTGCTGTTCGAGCTCGAAGTCCGATTGCGCCATCAGTTCGGTGACCGTGTGCTGCTCGAAGAACGCGGGCGTCACGCGCTTGCTGGTCGCTTCCGCGGCCACGGCTTTCACGCCGTTCTCGCAGAACTCGAAGGTGGACGCGTGCTCGCGATCCGGCCACGCGCAGCCCGGGCAGTCGAAGCCGTTCGGCTGATTCTGCTTGAGCAGCATGCGGTAGTCGCCGCCCGTCACCTTTTCCTTGATGAGATTGATGGCGACGTACTTGAGGGCGCCCCAGCCGGCGGCGGGGTGCGTGTACGGTTCGATGCGAGCTTCGGGTTTCTTCATGAGGGTGCCGCGGTGTCGGGCCTGAACGCGCCTGGAGAGGCTGATAGGTGCAAGCCTACTGTGTTCCAAAAAGTGCGCAGCATACAGAAATTTGGAAAGGTGAGGGATACAGTTGGCGGGTTTTTGTCATAGACTGACGCTCCCACCCATGTTTTTGCTCGATCCAGGCCCTTGAATCTGTACGAAAAACTCGCCGACGAAATCACGGAAGCCGTGCGCCGCGGCGTATTCGCGGCCGGCGAGCGGATTCTCTCCGTGCGGCAGGCGAGCCAGCAACACGGCGTCAGCATCAAGACGGTGTTGCACGCTTACGCGTTGCTGGAAAACCGGGGGATTGTCGAGACGCGCCCGCAGTCGGGCTATTTCGTGCGCGACGCCGCGGCGCTGTCGGCGGCGCTCGACGCGCCGCAGCCCGGCCGCCCGCGGCCGCCGCAAGCGCCACAGACACCGCCGGTCGCGGCGACCGTGGACGTGAGCCGCCTCGTGCTGTCGACCTTGCGCAGCATCCGCGCGCACGAGGCCGTGCCGTTCGGCTCGCCGTATCCGGATCCGTCGCTGTTCCCGTGGCGGCGCATCAACCAGTATGCGAACGCGATCGCGCGACGCCAGGCGAGCTGGAATCTGATCGACGACCTGCCGCCCGGCAATCCGGAACTGATCCGGCAGATCGCCCGGCGCTACGCCGAAAACGGCGTGCCCGTCGATCCCGGCGAGATCATCATCACGCTCGGCGCGACCGAAGCGATCAACCTGAGCCTGCAGGCGGTCGCGAAACCGGGCGACACCGTCGCGGTCGAGTCGCCCACCTATTACGCGATGCTGCACGCCATCGAGCGGCTGGGCATGCGCGCGATCGAGGTGACGACGCATCCGGTTCATGGCATCGACATCGAGGCGCTCGCGCAGGTGATCGCCGAGCAGAAAGTCGCAGCGTGCATGGTGATGCCGAACTTCCAGAATCCGCTCGGTTTCCGCATGCCCGATACGCGCAAGCGGCAACTGGTGGAACTGCTCGCCGCGCACGAAATTCCCGTGATCGAGAACGACGTCTATCAGGAGCTGTACTTCGGCGAGACGCGGCCGTCGACCTTGAAGAACTTCGACACCAAAGGGCTGGTGTTGCATTGCGCGTCGTTTTCGAAGAGTCTGACCGCGTCGTACCGGATCGGCTGGGCGCTGCCGGGACGCTATCGCGCGCAGGTCGAGAAGCTGAAGTTTCTCAACACGCTGACCACGCCGTCGGTGCCGCAAGTCGCGGTCGCCGACTATTTGCGGCAGGACGGCTACGACCGCCACTTGCGGCACGTGCGCAAGGTCTACCGGCAGCAGGCGAGCATCATGATGGCGATGGTGCAGCGGTTTT
Organism: Paraburkholderia sp. RL17-383-BIF-A; assembly: GCF_046028015.1. Taxonomy (NCBI): domain Bacteria; kingdom Pseudomonadati; phylum Pseudomonadota; class Betaproteobacteria; order Burkholderiales; family Burkholderiaceae; genus Paraburkholderia; species Paraburkholderia sp. RL17-383-BIF-A. The sequence continues at coordinate 116,515 of NZ_JARESR010000002.1, forward strand.
TTCCGGCGGGCACGCGCATGTCGACGCCGCAAGGCGGCTATGTGCTGTGGGTCGAGTTGCCGGACAGCGTCGATTCGATGCGGCTTTACCAGGCGGCGCTCGCGCGCGGCATCACCGTTGGGCCTGGCACGATGTTTTCGACGCGCAACGATTTTCGCCACTTTATCCGGCTCAACTACAGCTATCCGTGGACGGCGCAGACCGAAGCGGCGTTGAAGACGCTCGGCGAACTGGTCACGCAGATGGCGTAAGGACAAGGAGACTCACCATGGAAGACGACGAACTCGATCCGGTGCTCGCCGCCGTGCTGATGCAACTCTGGCGAGCGCATCGGGAAACGCCGGGCGGCGTGTGGTCGCTCGCCAAACTGTCGAAGCAGGCCGGCGTGCCGATGAGCGGCCTGCGGCGGCATTTGACGGCGCTCGTCGACGGTGGTCTGGTGCTCACCACCTTCAGCGAGGAAGGCACTGGCACGGCGCGCCTGAGCGAACTCGGCGAAACGCTGTGCGGCGAGTTGTTCGGCGACGGTGAGGCACCTGATGAAGATCAGCCAAACCCGCCGCCGAAACTTCACTGAGGCGTCGTCCGGTCACCAAAATACGGGTTTCGTTATGGGCGGGATAACGAATAATAATTTTGCCGCTGAAATTGACCTTCGAATATGGCCCCCTATGCTGGAGCCTTGCCCGGGTTATCCCGAGCGCTGGGGCAGGCACCTTCAACCATCTTCGGAGAATTCATGAAAACAACGCTGGCGCGAGCGCTGCATCATTCACTGCGCATCAAAACCGTCCGAACCGTACTCGCGGCAACGCTTGGCGCGACGCTGGCATTCAGCGCCGCCGGGGCGGCCGCCGCCACCACGCAGCCGATCGGCATCGCCTTCGTCTATCTCGGCAATCCGGGCGACGCCGGCTGGACCTATGCGCACGAGCAGGGCGTGAAGGAAGTCGAGGCGAAGTTCGGCGACAAGGTCAAAGTGACGCGCGTGGAGAACGTGCCGGAGTCGGCGGATTCGGAGCGCGTGTTCCGCGACCTGGCGTCGAAGGGCAACAAGATCGTGGTGGGCTCGAGCTTCGGCTTCCAGGATTTCGAACTGAAAGTGGCCAAGGACTTCCCGGACACTGTGTTCGAACATGCGACCGGCTACAAGAAGGCGGCTAACTTCGCCACCTACGACGTACGCACCTATCAAAGCGCATACCTGGCCGGCCTCGTCGCGGGCTATACGACCAAGTCGAACACGCTCGGCTTTGTCGGCTCGGTGCCGGTGCCTGAAGTGGTGCGCAACATCAATGCATTCACGATGGGCGCGCGTTCGGTCAATCCGAAGGCGCGCGTGAAGGTGGTGTGGATCAATAGCTGGTTCGATCCGGGCCGCGAAAAGCAGGCCGCCGAAACGCTGATCGGCCAGGGCGCCGACGTGCTGATCCAGAACACCGATTCGACGGCGACGATGCAGACCGCTGAGCAGAAGAAGGTGCATGCGTTCGGCTGGGACTCGAATATGAAGAAGTTCGGGCCGAATGCGCAACTGGGTGCGTGCGTGAGCAACTGGGGCGTGTACTACACGCATCTGGTGGAGCAGGTGATGTCGGGCACATGGAACAACTCGCCGGTGTGGTGGGGGCTGAAAGAGAAGGCGATCGACCTCGCCGACATCAACACTGAAGCCGTGTCGCCGACCGCGCAGAAAGCCTTGAGCCAGAAGCGCGACGACATCATCTCCGGCAAGTTCAATCCGTTTGCCGGACCGATCATGGATCAGTCCGGCGCGGTGAAGGTGGCCGCCGGCAAGTCGCTGAGCGATCCGGAACTGCTGCGTTTGAACTGGTTCGTAGAGGGCGTGGACGGTACGCTGCCGAAGTAATAATTTGCTTCGCAAATCTAACTATTATTCAAGGAGATCGCCCGTGAGTCTGACCGTCTCGAGCGGGGCCGCCGCTGCGGCCTCGAACTATCCGCCGCAGGGTTTGACGCCCACGCACGAGCAGATCGTGCGGCATCTGCAGCATTCGAGCCGGGTGGCCGAACGGGCGACGCTGCTAGGGCACCATCCGTTCGGCGCGGTGCTGGTCGGCCCGGACCAGGAGACGGTGCTGATGGAGCAGGGCAACGTCGATACGGTGAATCACGCCGAGTCGGTGCTCGCGCGCGTGGCCGCGTTGAACTTCACGCCGGAGTATTTGTGGAGTTGCACGCTGTACACATCGGTCGAACCGTGCTGCATGTGCGCCGGGACGATGTATTGGGCCAACATCGGCCGGGTCGTGTTCGGCATGACCGAAAAGCGCTTGCTGGAAGCGACCGGCGATCACGCCGAGAATCCCACCATGAGCGTGGATTGCCGGTATGTCTTCGATCATTGCCAGAAACCGGTGGAGGTGATCGGGCCGGTCCCCGAGGTGGAAGCCGAGGTGATGGAAGTTCAGCGCAGATTCTGGAGCGGTCGGTAGCGGCGGTTTCTTCCTTCCTGGCTTTTTCCCTTCTCCCGAGCGGCGCTTTTCGCGGTTCCGGGAGAAGGGCGTCTTGCCTTGTCGCTGGCGGCGTGTCCACGCATAGCGAGCACCTCGGTGCTCGCCTTCTTGCTCGCCATCTCGCCTGCTCGCGTAAGCCGCGCGCCTGTATCGCCGCGTTGGCGCGGCAGGCATGCGCAACAGCCTTCCTAGTTCGCGGCGTCCGCCTGCAGTTCCGCCGGCGCCAGTGTGGCCACGCCGCAAAACCAGCCGCCGTCATGCGGCTTGTGTTTCCATTGACTGCCGCTCTCCGTGAGCACGGCTGAGCACTGCTCGTTCACTACGATCCCCGGATTCGCCGCTGTGCACTGAAGCGTCGCCATGCCGGTGGACTGCTCAGGAGCCACGACCGGCCTGCTGCGCGAGTCCGGTTCGGCCGGTGAGGCAGACGGCTGAGGCGTCCCCGCTTGCAGGCTTTCTATCAGCTGCTGCAGTTCTTCGATGCGCGTTGCGTACCACGTCCCCAGACACGCCGAGTCACGGCAATTCGCTTCCCGCCATGCCCACTTGCTATCGCTGTCGGTGAGAAAGGCGCGCCGGTTGGCGACTCGCCGCCGGGCTTTCCAGTACAGTTGCCCGAGGGTGTCATCGAGCTTCGAGAGCGCGGGGTCGTGGCAAATCATCTTCTCGGTCAGCGAGCGCCCCTTATTGCAGTCGAAGCTCGCGGCATGGGCGAGCGGACGCGTGAGCATGAGCGCGGCGATCAGAAGCGGACGGAGGAGTTTCATCGCGGTCCCGGCAGTGCATGGCTTTTTCATGGAAGCGATGATCGGTCGGATTGCCGAAACATGGACGCCCGAAAAACGCGTGACTTCGACCGGGTGGTTACCAAATCTTGCCCGGCGAAGACGCCGCAAGAATCGATTGAGGATCGACTGAACGCTTTCAGGCACGCGCCGTGCAGCGTCCTTACAGGTAGCTGGCATCGCGCGGCAACGCGATGAGTTGTGCAAGAAGAAACAATATTCATAACGCATCAGCAGAGGCGTGCCGGCGGCGGACCGCGGACGCTGAATCGGGAGAAAGAATGAAACAACACCTCGTTCGATGTCTTTATGCGGCGGCCGGCGTGCTGGCATTGCCCGCCGTGGCGTGCGCGCAGTCGCAGGCATACACGAATGGCACGGTCAACGTGCGCGCGGGCCCGGCCTCCGATTACCCGGTCGTGACGCAATTGCCGGGCGGTGTGCCGGTGAGCGTGATGGGGTGTATCAGCAACTATCAGTGGTGCGACATCGCCGCGCCCAACCTGCGCGGCTGGGTCTATGCGGGGCGGCTCAGCTATCCGTACCAGGGCGCCAACGTGCCTGTGATGAACTACGGCACGGTGATCGGCCTGCCCATCGTGACGTTCTCGATCGGCACGTATTGGGGCGATTACTATCGCGGCCGACCTTGGTACGGCCAGCAATCGCGCTGGGCGCATCATCCGCCGCCGCCTCCGCCGCGTCCTGACGCCGGACGGCCACCCGGAGGTCGCCCGCCGGGCGGACCGCCGCCGGGGCATGGAGGTGGCAGGCCGCAGGGTGGACCGCCGCCGGGACATGACGGGGGAAGGCCGCAGGGTGGACCGCCGCCGGGGCATGGCGGGGGAAGGCCGCAGGGTGGACCGCCGTCCGGGCATGACGGGGGAAGGCCGCAGGGCGGTCCGCCGCCGGGGAACGCGGGCGGCCATCCGCCTCAGGGTGGCGGAGGTGGTGGCGGTCGGCCGCCGGGCGGCGGAAACGGCGGAAACGGTGGGCATGGCGGCGGAAACGGCGGCGGAGAAAAGGGCGGCGGCGGGGGCCGCCCACCGGACCGGCACGGCTGATCGCAACCACGCGGCCGACAAATATCAAAAAGTCACCAAAAAAGCCGCCGCGACAGGCTATTGCTTGATTCGGGTTCCAGGGTTCCGCCAGGCGGTGTCGGAACCCCGCCTGCGGAACCCGAACAGAATGCCGTCATCTCATCCCGGCAACTGAACCCTTCGATCCGGTGATTGACAGTCGAGATCAAGCGGGCATTACGCGATGTGCGAAGAATAAAATTCGCGACCCTCGCGTAAACCCCGGTGTGCCGCGTACACTAAACTGCCGATGTCGGGTTAGGGGGCGCACAAATGACTTGCGAAGCGACATCAGAAAACAAGACGGGAGCCGCGCCTGAAGGCATTCGCTACTGTGCGAATCTGGCCGAAGGCGTGCTCGCGTCCGAGCGCACGGTGTTGCGATTGATTACGCAGAACACACCGCTGCCGGAATTACTCGACGAAGTATGCCGCCGCGCGGAAGCGCTGCTGGGGGAAGGTGCGTCCTGTTCGATCCTGTTGCTCGACGCCGACGGCGTGCACGCCAGGGTCGGCGGCGCGCCTTCGCTGCCCAGGCACTACAGCGCGGCCATTGACGGCGTGATGATCGGGCCACAGGTGGGCTCATGCGGGACTGCGATGTTCGAGCGGCGTCTCGTCGCCGTCGACGATATCGAAACCGATCCGCTGTGGGCCGACTACCGGCACCTCGCGTTGCCGATCGGCCTGCGGTCCTGCTGGTCGGTGCACTTTGAAAACGATTCCGGCGTGGTGCTCGGCGCATTCGCGGTGTATTACCGCACGTCGCGCCGTCCCAGTGCCGAAGAAGAAGCGATGCTGCGCGACATCGGCCGCAGCGTTGGTCTGGCCGTGCATCAGGACGCCATGGCGCAGCGGCTCGCGCACAGCGAGGAGCATCACCGTTTGGTGGTCCATCACCTGATCGAAGGGATCGTCGTGCAGTCGCGCGCGGGCGTGGTGTTGGCCTGCAACCCGAGCGCGCAGCGGATTTTGCGCGCAACGCCGGAGCTCGTCGGCCGCAGTATCCAGTCGGTGATGGTGCGCGCGTATCACGAGGACGGCTCGCTCGTCACCGAGGCCGCGCGGCCGACCGCTCAGGTGCTCGCCACCGGCAAACCCGTGCTGGGTGTCACGATCGGCGTGGAGCTGATTGGTGGCGACATCGTCTGGATCACCGAGAACGTGGTGCCGATCATCAAGCCGGGCGATACCGAGCCCAGCTCGGTGCTGATCTCGTTTACCGACATCGGACCCGTGCGCGAAGCGCAACGGCAACTCAAATTCCTCGCCACCCGCGATTCGCTCACCGGCCTCTACAACCGCGCGTACCTCACCGAGCGGCTGCGCGATCTGTTCTCGCTCGACACCGCGTCCGGCGTCGGCGAACTGGCGAGCGTCGCCGTGCTGTTCGTCGACCTGGACGGCTTCAAGAAGGTCAACGACACCGCGGGTCACGAGGCCGGCGACTCCCTGCTTTGCAGCGTGGCGCAACGGCTCTCGGCGTGTATCTCGCCGGAGGACACGCTCGCGCGGGTGGGCGGCGACGAATTCGTGATCGTGGTCAGCGCGTATGAGAACACCGGGCAGCTGATCGGCCTCGCGCGGCGCATCCTCGACATGATCGCGGAGCCGTTCGCGGTGGCGGACAACGAGTACTACCTGGGCGCGTCGATCGGCATCAGCCGCTTTCCCGAGGACGGCCAGGACGTGGCCACGCTGATGCGCAACGCCGATTCGGCGATGTATCACGCCAAACAGCGCGGCCGCAACAACTTCCAGTTCTTCACCGCCGAGCTGAATCAGCAGTTGCAACGGCGCTTCACGATCGAGCAATCGCTGCGGCGCGCGCTCGCTTCCAACGAACTGAGCCTCGTGTACCAGCCGATCGTCGACAGCCGCGACGGCCGCACGATCGGCGCGGAAGCGCTGCTGCGCTGGTACAACAGCGAACTGGGCAACGTGTCGCCGGGGGAATTCATCCCCGTCGCCGAAGATGCGGGCCTGATCGGCGAGATCGGCAACTTCGTGCTGGCGCGGGCCTGCGAGCAGGTGGCGCAATGGCGGCGCACACTGGCGCCGGAACTGATCGTCGCGGTGAACCTGTCGCCCCGGCAGTTCAACGACGGCCTGGTGGAGCGCATCCAGCGCTGCCTGATGCAATCCGGGCTCGAGCCGTCGGCGCTGGAACTGGAAATCACCGAACGGCTGCTGATGAGCGACAGCGAAACCGTGTTGCCCATGCTGAGCACGCTGAACGACATGGGCGTGCGCATTTCCGTCGACGATTTCGGCACCGGTTATTCGTCGCTGTCTTATCTGAAACGCTTTCCGCTGCATAACCTGAAGATCGACCGCTCGTTCGTCGCCGGCTTGCCGGATCATCGCGATTCGATTGCGATTACGCAGGCCGTGGTGGCGATGGCGCACTCGCTCGGCATGAACGTTACCGCCGAAGGGGTGGAAACCGCCGAACAGGCGGCGTTCCTGCGCGCGATCCATTGCGACAAGCAGCAGGGCTATTTTTACAGCCGCCCGGTCGGGGCCAGTGCGTATGCGCGTAGTTTGTGGGACGCGCAGGTTGGTCTGGTCGACGCTTCCTGAGCGCGCCGGCGCTTACGCGCGCAAGCCTGTGCGCCCAGCCAGGCTTGGCTGCGCGGGATTTCGTCGTGCGCGGGCGCGTGGTGCCGGATTCGATTGTTCGGTTTGACAAACAAGTGCCTTCGCGTTAGCGGTATTTATCCGCGAAGGCCACCTCCCTACAATCCTCCCATCGAAACGTGAATAGAGCGAAGCCGAAGCGGCGCCGCTCGACGGGAGTTGTCATGCCAGCTTTGATCAGGAACCAGCTTTACCGGCCGTCAGTGCTATTACCGATGGTCGCCCTCATGCAGGTGATGGTGTCGCAGGATTTCAACCTGGGCCAGGTCGGCTGGGTCGTGGCGTCACGTGGCGCGCAGGCCGCGCTGCAACGCTCGCGTGAATTGATCTGCGCCGTGCATTGCCACGACTAAGCCTCGCGGCTTTGCGGATGGTGAGAAGCAATAGTGCGGAACAGTTGGCATTCGAATGACAATTAGTCGGTGATCAGCAAACACCGGCAACCGGCAACGCAGCATGGCGATTCGAGAGGCTGAGGGTAAGATGCTACGACATGAATCCCAGCTTCCGGAGAGTTGCCATGTCACAGCACTTCGATGCAGTCGTGATCGGTACGGGACAAGGCGGCGCGCCGCTTGCCGTGCGTCTCGGTCAAAGCGGCCGTAAAACCGCGGTCATCGAGCGCGCGGCCTTTGGCGGCACGTGCGTGAACGTCGGCTGCACGCCGACCAAATCCTACGTCGCCAGTGCTCGCGCGGCGCATGTCGCGCGCCATTGCGCGGAACTCGGCGTGCAACTGAGCGGCGCGGTCAGCGTTGATCTGGCGGCCGTCAAGGCGCGCAAGGACAGGATCATCGGGCAGTCGCGCGAGGGCGTCGAGAAATGGCTGCGCGGTGCGAAGAACGTGAGCGTGTTCAAAGGCCATGCGCGCTTTACCGGACCTCATGCGCTTTCGGTTAGCGGACCGGACGGCAAGCTGCTCGACGAGCTCAGCGCCGACGAAATCTTCATCAACACAGGCACGCGCGCCGTCGTGCCGCCGCTCCACGGTCTCGAGCGGATTCCGTACTACACGAACTCCAATCTGCTCGAACTGACGGAATTGCCGGGGCATCTGGTGATTGTCGGCGCGAGCTATATCGCGCTCGAATTCGCGCAGATCTTTCGCCGCTTTGGCAGCCGCGTGACCGTGCTGGTGCGCGGCGAACGCGTGCTCACCCGCGAGGACGCCGACTTCGCCGAATCCGTGCAGAAGGTGCTCGCCCGCGAGGGTGTCGAGTTTCACTTCGGCGTGCAGCCTTCGCGAGTCGAGCCGCATCCGCATCACCCGAACGAGCTGTGTATCGGCTTCGAGCAGAACATTCCGGCGCTCGAAGCGTCGCATCTGCTGTTCGCCACCGGCCGTGAGCCGAATACCGACGACCTCGGCCTCGCGGCCGCCGGCATCACGACGGACAAGCACGGCACGATTCCCGTGGACGGCCAGTTGCGCACCAACGTGCCGGGCGTGTGGGCGATCGGCGACGTCAACGGGCGTGGCGCTTTTACCCACACTTCCTACGACGATTTTCAGATCGTCGCGGCCAACCTGCTCGACGGCGGCGCGCGCACCGTGGACACACGCATCATGGCGTATGCGGTGTTCGTCGATCCGCCGCTTGCGCGTGTCGGCGCTTCGGAGGCCGAGGTGCGCAAAGCGGGCCGCGACGCGCTGATCGCCACCATGCCGATGTCGCGCGTGGGCCGCGCGCGCGAACGCGGCGAGACCGATGGTTTCATGAAGGTGATGGTCGACGCGCAAAGCAAGCAGATTCTCGGGGCGGCCATTCACGGCATTGAAGGCGATGAGGCGATTCATACCTTCATCGACATCATGACGGCGGGCGCGCCGTATCCGACTTTGCAGTACGCCATGCATGTTCATCCGACCATCAGCGAACTGGTGCCGACCTTGCTCGACGGGCTCAAGCCCATGAAGTGAGCGGTACGCACAAGCGGAGCAGCCACGATGAAGCGTGCGATCCGAAGCGGCAATCTGTTCGACCCCGGTGCGTCGGCGGGCGGGAGCGAGGGCGAAGGAGAGGGCGAGCAGGTCGACGCCCTGGTGGAGCAGGGTGGCGTGAGCATCGAGCGGATCGTCTCGATGGGGCACGCCAGCCCGCCGGGCTTCTGGTACGACAGTCCTCGCGCCGAGTTTGTCGTGCTGCTGAGCGGCGCGGCCACGCTCGAATTCGAAGGCGAGGCCGAGCCGCTTTCGATGAAGCCCGGCGATCACGTGCTGATCGAAGCGCATTGCCGGCATCGGGTAGCATGGACAAGCGACCGGGAGCCCAGCGTGTGGCTCGCCGCCTACTACCCGGACGACGCTTCGCGCTGAACACGGCACGCGGGTCGAACCCGGCCGGATCGACAAATCGTTACGGCTTCGCGGATAATCGGCAGCGGCGCGGGTCGCCCGCGGAGTGCGGGCCGCCTTGGCGCGCAACCGCATTCAACACCATCATCAGGAATCCAATCCATGGGCAAAGGACGTGTCGAAGCCTTCAGCGATGGCGTGATCGCCATCATCATCACGATCATGGTGCTCGAGTTGAAGGTGCCGGAAGGCTTCGATCTCGCGGCGCTGCGCCCGGTGCTCCCCGTGTTCTGCGCATATGTGCTGAGTTTCATCTACGTGGGCATCTACTGGAACAATCATCATCACATGTTCCATGCCGTGCAGAAGGTCAACGGCGCGGTGCTGTGGGCGAACCTCCATCTGCTGTTCTGGCTGTCGCTGCTGCCCGCCGTCACGCACTGGGTCGGCGAAAACCATCTCGCCTCCTGGCCGACCGCGATGTACGGCGTGGTGCTGTTCATGTCGGCGATCGCCTATTTCATCCTCATGCGCGTGCTGATTCGCGAGCACGGCGAGGATTCGACTCTCGCGAAAGCGATCGGCAATGACTTCAAGGGCAAGGTTTCGGTCGTGATCTATCTCACGGGTATCGCGCTGGCGTTCGTCGTGCCGTGGGGTTCGGCGGCGCTGTATACGCTCGCCGCCGCGTGGTGGCTGGTGCCGGATCGCCGTATCGAACACGTGATGGAAGCGTGAGCGCGCATCAGGTGAGCGCGCTGCTGGCCGCGGCCGCGCGGCCGCGCAGCCAGTTGATGCTCGCGAAGAGCAGCACGGCGAATACGATCAGCATCGTCGCCACGGCGAGAATCGAGGGGTCGATCGAGTCGCGAATGCCGCTCCACATCTGCCGCGGTACGGTGGTTTGATCCGGGCCGCCAATGAACAGAATGACGATCACTTCATCGAACGAGGTCGCGAAGGCGAACACGCTGCCGGTTGCGACCGCCGGCATGATGAGCGGCAGCGTGACGCGCCGGAACGTGACCCAGGGCGCCGCGCCGAGCCCGGAAGCGGCGCGCAACAAACTCTGATCGAACGACAGCAGCGACGCGGTCACGGTGATCACGACAAACGGCGTGCCGAGCGCCGCGTGCGCCAGCACCACGCCGGGATACGAGTTGACGAGGCCGAGCGGCGCGAAGATCAGATAGAAGCCCGCCGCGACCACGACGATCGGCACGATCATCGGCGAAATGATGATCGGCATGATCAGCGAGCGCAGCGGAAACTGCGCGCGCGAAAGACCCAGCGCGGCGAGCGTGCCGAGACACGTGGCGATCAACGTGGACGCCGCGCCGATGCCGATGCTGTTCAGGAGCGAGCGTTGCCAGTCCGCGCTCGTGAGCGCCTGCTCATACCAGCGGAACGAGAAGCCCTGCATCGGGTACGAGAAGTACGAACCCGAATTGAATGAGAGCGGGATGATGGCGAGAATCGGCGCAATCAGAAAGAAAAGCACGAGCGCCGTATGTACCCGCACCCAGCGTGTGGCGATGCGTTCCGTCAGCACCTTGTTGCGTTTGTCTTGCATGTCGTTCCTTCGTCGTGTGCGCGTGTTCGACCGGGCTTAACCAAAGCGCAAGCGGTCGATACCGACGATGCGGTTGAACAGGAAATAGAAGATCGCCGTGAAAATCACCAGATAGGCCGAGAGTGCGCCGGCGAGTCCCCAGTTGAGCTGCGTGTTGGTCTGGATCGCAATGAGCTGGCTGATCATCTCGTCGCCTGCGCCGCCGAGCAGCGCGGGCGTGATGTAGTAACCGAGCGCGAGCACGAACACGAGGAAGCAGCCGGCGCCCACGCCTGGCAGCGTCTGCGGTATGTAGACCCGCACGAACGCGGTGAACGGATGCGCGCCGAGCGATTGAGCGGCGCGCACGTAGACGGGCGACACGCTTTTCATCACCGAATAGATCGCGAGAATCATGTAGGGCAGCAGCACGTGCGTCATGCCGATGAGCACGCCGGTGCGGTTGAAGATGAGCGGCAGCGGATGCGTGGCGAGGCCCAGACCCATCAGCAGGCTGTTGATGACGCCGCCCGGCTGCAGCAGCACGTACCACGCGGTGGTGCGCACGAGCAGCGAGGTCCAGAACGGCACGATCACGAAGAGCATCAGGCGGTTGCTGCTTTTCGCGGGCAGGTTCGCGAGCAGCCATGCCACCGGATAGCCGAGCACGAGGCACAGCAGCGTGACCGTGGCGCTGATCGAGATCGTGCGCAAGAAGGCCTGCCGATAAATCGAGGCGTTGTCCGGCACGAACGCGACCGAACCTTGCGGCGTGACTTGCGCGTCGACGGCGGCGAGCAGATAGTCGGGCGTCGGCGACGCGGCGGCGCGCTTGAGCAGGCGCCAGGTTTCCGGCGAATTCCAGCGTTCGTCGAGTTCGACGAGCGCCGGTTTCCACGCGGGCGGCGCATCGGCGGGAAGTTGGCGCGCGGTGCGCATCAGCAGGCTGCGGAACTCGGCCTGCTCGAAGTTCAGCCGGCGCGCGACGGTGCCGAGTTGGCCGCTCTGCTGCGCTTCTTTGAGGCCCGCAGCGAGCAGGGCGAAGGTATGTTCGTCCGGCACGCCACGGCCGTCCCACGCATCAAGCGCGCGTGTGAGGGCGGGCATGCTGCTGGACATTTCATGGTTCTGCACGCTGCGCGCGAGCAGCAGCGCGATCGGCGCGATGAACGTCGACACGAGGAACACGATGAGCGGCAGCGCGAGCAGCAATGCCCGCACCGATGCGCGGCGACGCGCTTTCTGAAATGAAGCGCCGCCGTCGGCTCTCGTCGGAGAGCCCAGGGATGAGGCGCGGGCCGGGGCGGGCATGCTGGTAGTCAAGTTGGGCTCTCGTTAGACGATGGGTTTATTGCGTCAGCCACACCTGGAAGCGCTTGTTGATCTGGTCCGCGTTGTCGGCCCAGAAGCCTGCGTTGATCTGCAGCGCGCGCTTGAAGTTCTGCGGCGAGGTCGGCAGATCGGCGAGGCGCTGCTTGTCGACCAGCGCGATCGCGTCCTTGCGCGGCGGCGCATAGGCGATGTACTTCGACAGGTCCGCATACGCCTTCGGCTGGGATGCGGAGACGATGAATTTCGCAGCGGCGTCGGCATGCTTCGCGCCTGTCGGAACGCCCCACCAGTCGAAGTCGTAGACCTGTGCGTCCCAGACGGCCTTGAACGGCTTGTTGTCCTTCTTCGCGGCGTCGTCGATACGGCCGTTGTAGGCCTGCGTCATCACGACCGCGCCGTCCGCGAGCAACTGCGGCGCCTGCGCACCCGACTCCCACCACACGATGCTTTTCTTGATCGTGTCGAGTTTCTTGAACGCGCGATCCACGCCGGCGGGCGTGCCGAGCACTTTATAGACATCCTTGGGATCGACGCCGTCGGCGATCAGCGCCCATTCCATCGTTACCTTCGGCGATTTGCGCAGGCCGCGCTTGCCGGGGAATTTCTGCAGATCGAAGAAGTCGTTGACGGTGGTCGGCGCGGTCTTCAGCTTGCTGGCATCGTACGCATAGACCGTGGACCAGACCATGCTGGCGACCGCGCAATCGCTGATCGAGCCGGGAATGAAGTCGCTCGTTTTGCCGAGCGACTTCTTGTCGAACTTCTGCAGGAGGCCTTCGTCGCAGGCGGTGATCGCGTCGTTCGTTTCGAGGTCGATCAGGTCCCACGTGGTGTTCTTCGCCTGCTCCATGGCGGAGAGCTTGGCGAGACCGCCGTCGTACGATTCGGTCGAAAAGCCGATGCCGGTGGCCTGCGTGAACGGTTCGAAATAGGCCTTTTTCGCGGCCGCTTCATATGCGCCGCCGAAGGTCACGACGGAGAGCGTCTCCGCGGCCTGGACGGTCACGGTGGCGAATGCGAGTGCGGCGAGTGCGGCGCTTTGTGCTTTGTGAAGAGTGCGCATTTCAGTTGGCTCCTGCGGCTGCTGTAGTGATGATGGAAGGTGACGGCGGTGTGGATACGTGGAGCGTGGGCGCGCTGCGTGGCGCGGCCGCCGCGAGAATCTTGCAGTCGTCGTGGCGCCAGGCGACGTCGATCTCGTTGCCGGGCGAAGGCAGCGCGTGGCGCTGCGTGTTGGGCACTTTCACGACGAGGGAATCGCGCGAACCGAGCTTCAGGTGGACGCGATGGTGATCGCCGCAATACACCAGTTCCTCGACGCGCGCGCGCACCACGTTGCTCTGTTCGTCGACATGCAGGCCTTCCGCGCTCGGGATATGCGCGCGCTCGGGGCGCAACGCGAGCATCGCTTCGTCGCCCGCGCGCAGGCCGGGTTCGCAACGGCCGCGAATCACGCTGCCGTCGGACAGCGTGAGCGTCGCCCAGTCGTCGCCCACATTGACGACACGTCCGCTCAACCCGTTGTTCTCGCCCACGAAGTTGGCGACGAACGCGTTCTGCGCGTTCTCGTAGAGTTCGCTCGGCGTGGCGGCTTGCTGGATGCGGCCGTCGGAGAAAACGGCGACGCGATCGGACATGGTCAGCGCTTCGGCCTGATCGTGCGTCACATAGACGATCGTGAGCGACAGCTCGCGATGCAGGCGCATGATTTCGTATTGCATGGTTTCGCGCAGGCGTTTGTCGAGCGCGCCGAGTGGTTCGTCCATCAGCACGACGCTCGGCTCGAACACGAGCGCGCGCGCGAGCGCCACGCGCTGCTGCTGTCCGCCCGAAAGTTGCACGGGGCGACGGTTCGCCAGATGCGGCAGCTCGATCATTTCGAGTGCGCGCTTCACGCGTATTTTCTGTTCAGCGCGGCTCACGTGCCGCACGGAGAGCGGAAACGCGACGTTCTCCGCAATCGTCAGATGCGGAAAGAGCGCGTAGTTCTGAAACACCATGCCGATGTCACGTTGATGCGGCGGCTTGTCGTCGAGCCGGCGGCCATCCAGGCGGATCTCGCCGTGCGTGGGCGATTCGAATCCCGCGAGCATCATGAGCGTGGTCGTCTTGCCCGAGCCGGACGGGCCGAGCAGCGACAGGAATTCTCCCTTGCGCACGTCGAGGTTCAAATCGTCGACGACATTTTGCGTGCCGTCATACGTTTTGCTCACGCCCGAGAACGAAATGAAGGAAGGGTTTGACATCGTGATTGCGTCCTGTCGGTGAAGCGGGTTCAGTGCGCGCCGAGCGTCGCCGTGGCGACTTTGCTCGCAAGATAGCGCGCGAAATCGTAGTTCGGGCGTTCGAGATGGCTCAGATGGCCGGGTTTCGCGAGCGGCGCATGCACGCCGCGAAAGACGGCTTCCACGCCGCGTTTGTCTTCGGCGTTCACTTCGTCGAGCAGCTTCTTCAACGTCGTCATGTGCGCGTTGGCCGCGGGATCGGCGATGAATTCGGGCGCAAGACCGCCGCCAAAGCGGATATGCACGCGCCCCACGCCTTGAGGCTGCAGCACGAGATACCAGAAGTAACCCGGCGTGAGCGTGACGAGATGCGTCGGGTAGATGGCGAGCAATGCCGTGGTCTTGCGCCAGTGTCCCGTGAGACGTGTGTTATCCGGATGCGCATTGCCGATAGGCAAGCTCGCTTCCTTCGTAATCCAGTGATAGTTGAAGGCGGGATAGCCCGGCGGGCATTCCATTTCGTCGAGCCGCGAATGCGGGCCTACCGTCGCGCGATGCAGCATCGGCAGGTGATAGCTCTCCATGAAGTTTTCCGCGAGGATCTTCCAGTTCGTGTCCCACACGTGCTCTTCATAGAAGGTTTCAATGTAGTCGGACATGCCGTATGCGCCAACCAGCTCGCCCAGTTTGGCGAGCTGCAGGTGGACGGGCGGTGCGTTCTGGTCGAGTGTCACGTAGAGCCAGCCTTGCCATTCTTCGCAACGCACGGCGGGCAGCCTGTAGGCTTCCTTGCAGAAGCCCGCTTGCCGGTCCATGAGCGGTGCGCCTTGCAGCGCGCCGTCGAGGGAATAGTTCCATGCGTGATACGGGCAGACGATCCGACGCACATTGCCGCGCCCTTCGAGCAGCACCGACATGCGATGCAGGCACACGTTCGACATCGCCTTGAGCTGCATCTGTTCGTCGCGCAAGATCACGATCGGTTGTGCGCCGATACGCGTGGTCAGGTAATCGCCGGGCGCTTTGAGCGCACTGGCGCGGCCCACGCATTGCCATTCGCGCTGGAAGATCGTGCGCTCTTCCAGCGCGAGGAATTCAGGCGACGTATAGACACCGGGCGGCATTGCATGCGCATCGCCGAATGACCGCTCGCAACCCGTCTGCAGTTCGTCGACAAGCGCTTGCACTGCAATCGTCTCTGACGGGTGGGCCATGGTGTCCTCCTGGGTTCATCACGGTAAGAGCGCACCGGCACGAGGCTTTGTGGCGTGGCGCTCAACATGGACACAAATCTATCAAGCCAAATTGCAAGCCAAAATATTGTTTTTAGATACAAAGCAAAGTTTTTACCTATACAGCGACGGACCGCTCGACGCGTGCAAGCGTGTAAGCGCGCTTTGCCGATCAATCGTCGAGATGCAGTCGCCGAATGTACGTCTCGCAGAACGACGCGAAGCGATGCACGACCTGGCGCGGTTTCATCGTACGTGACTGCGCAATGCCGAGCATCGTGGCGTTGACGTTGTCTTTGAAACGTTTAATGACGAACTCTTCACCGTCCACGGTGCGATTCGATTTGAGCGGAAAGTTCAGCAGGCTATAGCCGAGACCGTTGGCCACCATGCCGCGCACGACCTCCGGCTGCGACGAGCGGAACGCGGGCACAGGGCGGTTGCCCACCGCATCGAAGAGCGCGGCGAAATACTCGCGGCTGTGTGGCAGATCGAGCATTACATATGGCTCGGGCAGGAGATCCGCGAGCGACACCTTGCGGGCGCGCGCGAGGCGATGCGTGCGCGGCAGAATCGCATAAGGCGGCAGCGACAGCAGCGGCGTGAAGGCGATGTCCTCGGTCAGGTCGAGGCTATAGGTGAGGGCGATGTCGAGCGAACCGTCGTGCAGGCCACGCAGCAGGCCGTCCTGATGCGCTTCGACAGTGCGGAACGAAATGCCCGAGTGCTCGGCCGTGAAGCGGCTGATGAGCCTCGGCATGAGCGGCGGCGCGAGCGAAACGAGGCAGCCGAGCGCGATGGCGCCCGTCATGCCGCCGTCCATTTCCTTCGCGGCCATCTGCAATTCTTCCGCAATCTTCAGCAGATTGCGCGCTTGCCCAAGCAGATCGCGTCCCGCTTGCGTGAGCGAGAGTCCGCTTGCGTGATGCCGTATGAACAATTGCACACCGAACGACACTTCGAGGTCCGCGAGCGCCGTCGAGATGGACGGCTGCGAAATGTGCAGACGCTTCGCGGCGGCGGTGAAGGACAGCGCCTCCGCCGTGACCACGAAATAACGCAACTGGCGCAACGAGTAGCGCAGGGGGTGGCTCTCCATCGACGACGCTCCATGTCCAGGGCCTTCAATGGATGGGATTGTGCGGCGGCCAAAAAGACATGCATAGGAAAATCCGATGCTATGCATTTTTTAAATATATTTTTCAGATTCGGGACGGGCGCGTAGATTTTCACCGACACGAACGGCCCAAGGCGGTACGCGCCATTGAAAAACACGACTGGGTCCGCCACGGTGACGAGCGCTCGAAGGCCGCGAGGCCGCCACCGAATCGAAACATTCCGCCATTCAGAAGGACACAGCCATGACAGTGGAAACAACGTCAATCGATACGCTCGTGGTCGGTGCCGGCCAGGCCGGCATCGCCATGAGCGAACACCTGAGCAGGCTCGGCGTGCCACACCTCGTCCTGGAGCGCGATCGAATCGCCGAGCGCTGGCGCACGGGACGTTGGGATTCGCTGGTCGCCAACGGCCCCGCATGGCACGATCGGTTTCCCAATCTCGAGTTTGCGGAGGTCGACCCTGACGGATTCGCGCCGAAAGAGCAGGTCGCGGACTATTTCGTCGCCTATGCAAAGAAGTTCGATGCACCGATTCGCACCGGCGTAGAAGTCAGGAAGGTCGTGCGCAATGCGGGACGGCAGGGCTTCACGATCGAAACATCGGAGGGCACGATCGAGGCCAATCGCGTGGTGGTCGCCACCGGCCCTTTTCAACGCCCGGTGATTCCGCCGATCGCGCCGCAGGATTCGAGTCTCACGCAGATTCATTCCGCCGACTACCGCAATCCCGCACAATTGCCCGAGGGCGGCGTGTTGGTGGTGGGCGCGGGATCGTCAGGCGTGCAGATCGCCGACGAGTTGCAACGCGCGGGCAAGCGCGTCTATCTGTCGGTTGGCGCGCATGATCGCCCGCCGCGCGCCTATCGCGGCCGCGATTTCTGCTGGTGGCTGGGCGTGCTCGGCGAATGGGACGCGGAAGTCATGAAGCCCGGCAGGGAACACGTCACCATTGCGGTGAGCGGCGCGCGCGGCGGCCATACGGTGGACTTCCGGCGACTCGCGCAGCAGGGCATCACGCTCGTCGGATTGACGAAATCGTTCGAGCATGGCGTGGCGACTTTCGAAACGGATCTGGCGGAGAACATCGCGCGCGGCGACGAGAACTATCTGTCGCTGCTGGACGCGGCCGACGCTTATGCGGCCCGCAATGGCCTCGATCTTCCGGAGGAGCCCGAAGCCCGCATCATTCCCGCGGATCCGGATTGCGTGACGCATCCGTTGCACGATCTCGATCTGGCTAAAGCCGGCGTGACGTCGATTGTCTGGGCAACCGGCTATGCGCTCGATTTCAACTGGCTGAACGTCGACGCTTTCGATGAAAAGGGCAAGCCGAAACATCAGCGCGGCGTGTCGAAGGAACCCGGCGTTTACTTCCTCGGTCTGCCCTGGTTGTCGCGTCGTGGCTCTGCGTTTATCTGGGGCGTGTGGCACGACGCGAAGCACATCGCCGATCACATCATCACGCAGCGCAAATATCTCGCGTATTACGACGGTGCGCAGCCAGATGCACAGCACGGCCGCGACGAAAGCGGTGACAATACTTCCGGCCATTCACCTGTTCATAAAGTCAGCGCGATGGGCTGAACTGATGTGCATGCGTCTTTAATTCGCGATCCATTTCTTCCTAGCATTGAGGTGCATTGATGAGCCAACCTACGCACACCCGTATCCGCATGTTCAACACGAAGGATACGTATCCGAACCAGACCCTCGACAACGATCTTTGTCAGGCCGTGCGCGCCGGCAACACCGTGTATGTGCGCGGTCAGGTGGGCACGGATTTCGACGGCCGTCTGGTCGGCCTCGGCGATCCGCGCGCTCAGGCCGAGCAGGCCATGAAGAACGTCAAGCAGTTGCTCGAGGAGGCGGGCAGCGATTTGTCGCACGTCGTCAAGACGACGACGTTCCTGACAGACATCCGTTATCGCGAGCCGGTCTATCAGGAAGTCGGCAAGTGGCTGAAGGGCGTGTTTCCGATTTCCACGGGCCTGGTGGTGGTCGCACTGGGTCAGCCACAGTGGTTGATGGAAATCGATGTCGTCGCCGTCATTCCGGATGGATGGACGCCGCCGGCGGCTTAAGGAGCGGGACATGACATTCTCTATCGTCGGACGGTGTGCTGAGTCCGGGCAGCTTGGTATCGCGATCAGTTCGTCCAGCATCGCGGTGGGCGCGCGATGCCCGTGGGTGCGCGCAGGCGTGGGCGCGGTGGCGACGCAGAACGTCACACTGCCTGCGCTCGGCCCGCAGGTTCTCGATCTTCTGGAAAACGGACAGTTGGATCCGGCCGCCGCACTGGAGCAAGCGCTCGGCGGGAGCGAGTGGAGCGAGTACAGGCAGGTGACGGTGATCGATAGCCAGGGCCGCACGGCTTTCTTCAGCGGCAAGGAAGCGCTGGGCACCTATCACGCTGTTGCCGGCGCGCAATGCGTCGCGGCGGGCAACATGCTCGCCGGTGTCGAAGTGATCGAGGCGATGGTTCCTGCCTTCGAGCAGGCAGCCGGCACGCTGGCCGAGCGCCTGCTCGCGGCCATGCATGCCGCGATGGCTGCCGGCGGCGAAGCAGGCCCCGTGCATTCCGCGGCGCTCAAGATCGTGGGCGGGCAGAGTTGGCCGATCGTCGACTTGCGCGTCGATTGGGCGAATAAAGATCCCATCGGTCAGCTCGACGGTCTATGGCAGGCTTATCGGCCGCAGATGCAGGACTACATCACTCGCGCGTTGAATCCGACCGCCGCGCCCAGCTACGGAGTGCCAGGCAATGAATGACCGATCGAGCCGTGCGCTGCTCGAACGGCTGATCAGTTTCGCCACGGTCAGCCGCGACTCCAATCTGGAGATGATCGAGTTCATTCGGACTTACCTCGAGGAACTGGGTGTCGAGTGCGAGCTGTTCTACAACGCCGAGCGCACCAAGGCGAATCTGTTCGCGACCATCGGTCCGCGTGAGGGAGGCGGCGTCGTGCTGTCCGGGCACACCGACGTGGTGCCTGTTGACGGCCAGCCGTGGACCGTCGATGCATTTCGTCTCACCGAACGCGAAGGGCGGCTGTATGGCCGCGGCACGGCCGACATGAAAGGCTTTATCGCTTCGGTGCTGGCGGCGGTGCCCATGTTCATCGAACGGGAACTGAAGCTGCCGGTACACCTCGCGTTCTCGTACGACGAGGAAGTAGGATGCCTCGGCGTGCGTTCCATGCTGGCGGACCTGGAGCAGCGGCCGCACAAGCCGGCTCTGTGTCTGATCGGCGAGCCTACCGAGCTCAAGCCGGTGCTGGGTCACAAGGGTAAACTGGCAATGCGCTGTCACGTGAAAGGCGCGCCTTGTCATTCGGCTTACGCGCCTTATGGCGTCAACGCGATTCAATACGCGGCGCGGATGATCAGTCGTCTTGAAGAAATCGGCGAGCAGCTGGCGCAACCCGAGCATCACGACGAACGCTTCGATCCGCCGTTCTCGACCGTGCAGACGGGTGTGATCAAAGGCGGCCGTGCGCTCAACATCGTGCCGGCCGAATGCGAATTCGACTTCGAAGTGCGCGCGCTGCCTGGCTTTAATGCGCACACGGTGGCCGACCAGTTGCAAACTTACGCCGAAGCCGAGTTGTTGCCGAAGATGCGCGCCGTGAAGTCCGACACCGGCATCCGCCTTCAGCCGCTTTCCGCCTATCCGGGATTGGCGACATCGCCCGATAGCGAAGCGGCGCGGCTTCTCGCGCTGCTCAGCGGCTCGACTGAATTCGGCACGGTCGCATTCGGCACCGAGGGTGGGCTCTTCGAGCAGGCCGGCATTCCCACGGTGGTCTGCGGCCCGGGCAGTATGGACCAGGGACATAAGCCCGACGAGTTTGTCACCGTCGAGCAATTGCGCGATTGCGATGCGATGTTGATTCGCCTCGCGGACTACCTCTCGAGCGCATCCTTTCAATAATATTTCACTTACCGATTTCGAACATTCGCTCAATGATTTTTTAGCTTTTATTTTTGAAACATGTTAAAAAGCATTCCGTTATCGTATGTTGACATCAAGGCTTCACGTAAAGCGGCAAGACTGGCGTCGACGAATGACAAGCAGTAGCGATTGAAGTAATGCTTTTCAATTAAATATAAGAAATATCACGAGGCATCGAACGCTCGATTGAAGCGGCCTGAGGTCAGGCGCGCTGCGGGGAGCAGGCAGGCATCATGTCCGGTGATGCGTGTGTTCGGTGCAGCAGCGGTCGTCGCGGATCGGATTTGCCGGCGTAAAGGTGTAATGGCAAGTCGCATGGGCCTGATCCACGGTAGTACGGCCGCAAGGCGTTCGCTCGCGCGGACGCGGTGTCAGTACGCATTTGCCTTGCGCAAGTGCCTGCGAATACGCCATGCCCATCGAAAAACTCCTTGTTCCGCTACCGGCGGGCCTGAAAGTCTACGTTGAACGTCACGTATTCGATCCGGCCTTCGAGAGTGTCATTCTGATCAACGGCGCGTTAGCCACCACGGCGTCGTTTGGACAGACAATCAAATACCTCGGCGAACGCTATAACCCAATCTGTTTCGATTTACCCTATGCGGGGCAATCGAAAGCGCATAACGAATGCGGCTTCATTCTTACCAAAGACGATGAAGTCGACATTCTGTTGTATCTCATCGGCTTATTCGAGCCGGGCTTCCTGTTATCGGTGTCCTGGGGCGGCGTGGCGTCGCTGCTTGCGCTCTCGCGAGCGCGCACGAGCGTGCGCCGCGCGGTGATCGCGTCGTTCTCGCCGCTGCTCAACGAGGCCATGACCGCGTACGTGACCGCGGCGCGCGACTACATCGCCGCGGGCGAAAACCTGAAGGCCGCGCAACTGCTCAACGACACCGTGGGCTGTCATTTGCCGCGGATCATGAAGCTCTACAACTACCGCTACCTGTCGACGCTGCCGCGTGACGAGCAGCACCAGGTGGCGTTTCATGTCGACCAGATTCTGGCGATTCGCCCGGAGCAGTATCTGCACGAATTCAGCAACATAGACTGCGGACTGAAGTTCATCAACGGCGAGCTCGATGCGTACACCACGCCCGACGATGTCCGCTCGCTCGGCCATCATCTGAAGCGTGCGGAGTTTGCGACCATCGATCAGGCCGGGCATTTCCTCGATCTGGAAGGGCGCGCCGCGCTGCGTCAGGTGCGCACGGCGATTATGGATTACTTCGGCGCCGCGCCGGTTCAGCAACCCGTGCGCGCGCTCGACTGCTTCGACGCGCCGAGCGGCCGCGCATCGCTCCCGCTCGTGCCCGAACCCGCCATCGCGAACGTCGCAACTCCCGCGTTGCAGGCCGCTGCCGATCACTCGTTCTAACAGGTCGAACCATCGTGAATATCGCTCAGAGCATCGCCATCGTCGTACCGTGGACAGTGTGGTTGCTGTACTGGATCGCCACGTCGAACCAGGTCAAGGAGACCGCGCGAAAAGAGGCGTCCGTGTCGCGCACCTTGCAGTCGATTCCGTTGATCGCCGGCGGCGCACTAATCGTGTTGCCGGACTTCACTGCCGCGGCGTGGTCGTTCGACTCGCATTCGATCGGTGCGCTGCAATGCGCCGGCCTTGCCGTGCTGCTTGCCGGCCTCGCGTTTTCAGTGTGGGCGCGCCTGCATCTCGGCACCAACTGGAGCGTGTCGGTCACGCTGAAAGAAGATCATGAACTGGTCCGCAGCGGCCCGTACGGGCTCGTGCGGCACCCGATCTACACCGGTTGCCTGCTGGCGCTCGCGGGCGGCGTGCTGATCGGCATGCAATGGCGCGGCGCGCTCGGCTTGCTACTGATTTTCGCTTCGCTCGCGTACAAGGTGCGGGTGGAGGAGAGCTGGCTGACCGGCCACTTCGGCCGCGCCTATTCGCAGTATCGCCGCGACGTCGCTGCGTTGATCCCGGGTCTCTTCTGAGCCGCCGGGCATGACAAGAGTCATCATCACCGCAATCGGCTCCGCGGGCGACGTGCATCCGCTGCTCGGCATCGGCGCGGCACTCGCGGCGCGCGGACACGAGATCGTGTTCTGCACGCATCCGCCGTTCGCGGAAGCGGCGACGCGCCGCGGCTTCATGTTCGTGCCGATCGGCACGGCGGCCGACTACGCCGACGCGATGGCGAATCCGGCGCTATGGAATCCGCGCACGTCGTTTCGCACCTTGTGGGCGGTCATTGCGCCGACCCTGCGAGCGCATTTCGACACGCTGGCATCACTGACCACTCCCGACACGGTGCTGGTGGGCACGTTATGGGCTTTTTCCGCCCGGCTGATGCAGGAGCTATACCGGGTCGCGTTCGTATCCGTGCAGGTGTCGCCGTCCACCTTGCTTTCCGCGCACGCTCCGCCGACCCATCCGCGGCTCACCATTCCACGACGTTTGCCGTTCGCGGTAAAGGCAGCGCTGATGCGTTCGATCGAACGGTACGCGCTCGACAAGGTGTGCGGTCCGGCGCTGAACGCGTTGCGCGCGGAGCTGGGTCTCGAACCGGCCACGCGCATCTTCGGCAAATGGTTGCATTCGACCGATCGCGTGCTCTGTCTTTTTCCCGACTGGTTCGCGCAGCCGCAGCCCGACTGGCCGGCTCCGTATCGCATGAGCGGCTTTCCGTTGTTCAACGACACCGTTGCGTGCGCACCCGATCCGCAACTCGACGCGTTTCTCGCCGCGGGCGAACGGCCCGTGGTTTTCACGGCGGGCTCGACGTTGATCGATCAGGCGCGTTATGCGCGAGCGGTGCGCGACACGCTCCGCGAGAGCGGGTTGCGCGGCATTCTTTTGCGGCCCGACGCGCCTGTCGAGGATCGCTCCGCTGCGAATGAGGCGAGTTCGTTCTCCACGTGGATCGAGCGCCGCTATGTACCGCTGCAGACGCTGTTACCGCGTTGTCGCGCGCTGGTGCATCACGGCGGCATTGGCACGGCGGCGCTGGCGTATGCCGCCGGTATCCCTCAAGTCGTGACGCCATTCGCACACGATCAGTTCGACAACGCGCAGCGCGTCGTCGCGAGTGGGTGCGGGGTTCGGGTGGATGGACCGATCGAGGCGCGGACGTTGACCCGCGCGCTCAGGCAGGTGCTCGGGAGTCCGTCGATTGCGACGCAGTGCGGGCGCGTGCACGACCGGCTCGCCGCGTCGCCGGATGGATGCGAAGCGGCGGCGCGCGAGATCGAGGGTTTCATGCAGACGGGCGTGCGTGCGGCCGCCGACATTCGCGTGTTGTCGCCCGCGTTGGCGTTGAGCGGGCAGGGCGTATGAGCGCCGCAGCGCGAATGCCTGAGGGCGCAGGGTCAAGCGATGACGCGCGAGGCGGCGTGGACAGCGGGCGCGAAAAGCACAACGAGCACAACGAGCACAACAACCGAACCATGCGCGGCGCCCGCCTCGCGTTGCTCAACTTTGCGCTTTCGCTCGCGACTTTCATCGAGGTACTCGACTCGACGGTGACCAACGTGGCGGTCCCCGCCATTTCGGGTGGCCTCGGCGTGTCCAATAGCCAGGGCACGTGGGTGATCAGTTCCTACTCCGTCGCGGCCGCGATCGCCGTGCCGCTGACGGGATGGCTTTCGCGACGTCTCGGCGAAACCCGCCTCTTTCTCGCGGCGGTGATTCTTTTCACGCTGACGTCGCTGCTCTGCGGCGTGGCCGGCGACTTTCATCTGCTGGTCGTGTGCCGCGCATTGCAGGGCCTATTTTCGGGGCCGATGGTGCCGCTCTCGCAAACCATCCTGTTGCGTACGTTCCCACCCGACAAGCGCGTGGTGGCTCTTGCGCTGTGGGCGATGACCGTGCTGCTCGCGCCGATCCTCGGGCCCGTGGTCGGCGGCTGGATTATCGACAGCTTCTCGTGGCCGTGGATCTTCCTGATCAATCTGCCGATCGGCATCTTTTCGTTCGCGGTGTGCATGACACTGCTGCGTCCCGATACCCGCAACGCGCACGGTGCGAAAGCCGCGCCGGTCGATCTGCCGGGCATCGTGCTGCTGATCGTCGGCGTCGGGTCGTTGCAGGCCGTGCTCGATCTCGGCCATGACCGGGGCTGGTTCGATTCGCCGCTGATCCTGACGCTCGCCATCGTCGCCGCGCTTGCGATCGTGTCGCTGCTGATCTGGGAAGCGGGCGAGAAGGATCCGGTGATCGATCTCAGCCTGTTTCGCGACCGCACGTTCTCGTTTTGCGTGCTGATCATTTCACTCGGGATGATGAGTTTCTCGGTAGTCGGCGTGATCTTCCCGTTGTGGCTCCAGGCCGTGATGGGCTACACCGCGTTTCAGGCCGGGCTCGCCACTGCTCCGCTCGGCATACTCGCGCTGGTGTTCTCGATTCTCGTCGGCATTTTCTCGGCGCGTTTCGACGCGCGCGTGCTCGCCACGTTCGGCTTTCTGATCTTTGCGGGCGTGCTGTGGTGGGACGCGCACTTCACGCTGACGATGACCTTTACGCAGATCATTACGCCTGGCCTGATTCAGGGCATCGGCCTGCCGTGCTTTTTTATTCCGTTGACCGCCGCGACGCTCTCACGCGTGTCCGACGACAAACTCGCTGCGGCGTCCAGTCTGTCGAACTTTCTACGCACGCTGTCGGCGGCCTTCGGTACGGCGATGAGCGTGACGCTGTGGGACAACCGCGCGCTGTATCACTACGACGTGGTTGCGCAGTCGGTGGCGAAGTCGTCCGGCAACACGCAGCGCTTCGTTCAGATCCTGCACGGCATGGGTATCGACGGCGCGCGCGAACTGAGCACGTTGCACCATATCGTGCAGCAACAGGCGTACATGATGGCGACCGGCGACATGTTCTACATGGCGAGCATCACCTGCCTCGTGCTCGCCGCGATGATGTGGCTGACGCGTCCCAAACGCGGCGCCGCGATGACCTTAGGTCACTAGGAGCAGAGTCATGACGATCCTGGGCGCGTTGATCATCCTGTTTCATCCGGGCGAGGCGCAGTTGATGCGAGCAGTGGCGATGCGCGACGAGTGCGACCGCCTGCTGGTGGTCGACAATTCTCCGCAGCCGGACAGTCGCGCGGCCCTGGTGCTGGGCGAAGCAGGGATCGAGCTGCTGCATCACGGCAATCGCCACGGCATTGCCGGTGCATTCAACTGCGGCCTCAGTGTACTGTTCGAGCGGGGCGCGGATGCGGTCGCGCTGTTCGACCAGGATTCCGAAGCGCCGTCCGGCTATTTCGACGTGATGCGCGACCGGTGTGCGTCGGTGAACGGTACTGCGTTCATGGCCGGCCCGCGCATCTTCGATGAAAACGATCAACGCTTTCTGCCGGAACTGTCGACCAGCGGTCTGGGTGTCGAAAGATTGTCGTTGCGCATGGATGCTGGCTTGCAGCGCTGCGCGTTCCTGATCTCGTCGGGTTGCGTGATTTCGCGTGAAGCGTTCGCGCGGCTCGGCCGCTTCGACGAATCGCTGTTCATCGATCACGTGGACACCGAGTATTGCCTGCGTGCGCTGCTGCGCAATGTGCCTGTCTATGTCGTGCCGTCGCTGGTGCTGTCGCATCGGATCGGCACGCGCCACCGCCATCAATTAGGCCCCTTCGAAGTGACGACGATGAATCACCCTGCATTGCGCCGCTACTACAGCGCGCGTAACGCGATGCAGCTGGCGCTGCAATATGGACTGCGTCTGCCGGTCGCGGTCGTACCGAACCTGTTGACGCTATGGCAGATCGTGCAGATCGTGCTGCTGGAGAAACACAAGCTCGACAAACTGAATGCGATTGCGCTGGGGCTTATAGATGGATTGTTCGCCCGGATGGGGCCGCTTGGAGAAACCCGTCCTCGGCTCGCGGCCAGACTGGCGAGGGCGGCGGCCGTGAATGCGCCAGCGGCTACTGAAGGTGCGATGCCTCGCACGCACCACTCATGAAGCAGCCGATGCGACGCCTGATGCGCCACCTCATTCGCCATTCGTGCGCCTTGCTGCTGATTGCATCGGCACTGAGCGGCTGCGTCAGCGATGCGGGTCTGCATGCGAACGTTCAGCCTCGCAAACCTTCCGCCGATGCGCTCGCGCAAACCGCTGGTCCGGGCACCCACGGCGCGTGGCCCGCGCCGGACTGGGTCGGGCGGTATCGCGATTCGCAACTGGATGAACTGGTTGCCGAAGCCCTGCAGAATAATCCCGGCCTGCAGGTCGCGAAGGCACGCGTGAGCGCCGCGCAGGCGCAGCTCGAACAGTTCGCGTCGCTGATGGGCCTCACGGGCACGGCGGTGGCGACCGTGAGCAAAACCCGCTTGCCTCAGCCGGCGGATGTCGCCAACGTTTCAGTCGGCGGCCAGCAGATTCCGGTGCAGGTGTTCAACGACCCGACGGTGTCGCCCGCCGCGCTGATCGCGGGCTTGAGCTATCAGCTCGATCTGTGGGGCAGGAATGCGGCGCTCTCACGCGGTCTGCTCTCGTCTCGCGACGCGGCACGGATCGATGCCGAGCAGGTGCGGCTCACGCTGACAGTCGCGCTGGTCACGCTCTACTGCGAACTCGACCGCGCGTTCGCGATGCAGGACATTCTGCGGCAGAAGCAGCAGGCGGCGGAGCGGGTCGATGCGGTGTTGCGCGAACGTAGCGCGCGCGGCCTCGATAACGCCTACGACGCCGCGGATGCAACGCTCAAGCAAAGCCGGCTTGCCGCGCAGCAGGCGCTCAACGACGAGCGCATCACGCTGACCGAGTTGCAGATCGGGGTCATGACGGGGCGCGGGCCGGAGCGCGGTTTGTCGCTTCATCGGCCGCAACTGGCCGCGGCGGCCGACGCGCCGATGCCGGCGCAACTGCCGGTCGATCTGCTGGGACGTCGCCCCGATATCGTGGCGGCGCGGTTACGCGCCGAAGCGGCACTCGCGAGCGTCGATGTCACGCGTGCGCAGTTCTATCCCGACGTGAATCTCGTGGCGTTTGCCGGCTTGACTGCGTTGACGCCTGCCGCGCTGTTCTCGCGCGCGGCGATGACCGGCTCGATCGGCCCGGCCATCTCGTTGCCGGTGTTCGACCGGACCCGCCTGCGCGCGCAACTCGGCGGCGACTATGCGAATGTCGACGCGACGGTGAGCCTCTACAACAAGACCGTCGACGAAGCGCTCGGCGAGGTCGCGCGTCAGCTCACTTCATTGCGCACGGTGGACACGCTCACGAACGAGCAGACTCGCGCGGTGGATGCGGCCGCACGTATCGTCGCGATTGCCGAGGAGCGGCACCGGCGCGGTATCGGCATGCAGAAGGACGTGACGCTCGCCGATCTCTCGCTGCTCGACGAACGCGCGCAGCAGGTCGATCTGCAGGGCCGCCGCAGGCTGTTGCAGGTTGCGCTGGTCGGCGCGCTCGGCGGCGGCTTCGACGAACGCAAGGTGGCCGGCGCACCGCTCTCGCACTATCAGACTTCTTTTCCCTCTCACGCGCGCATTACGGATACGCACTTCGATTGAATGCACAACGATAAACAGGCACATGATGCCGCCGGCTGGACCGAGGAACAGGTCAACGCGGCAAACGTAGCGCACGGCGCGCACGATCGCATCCGGGCGACGCGCCGGCGTCGCTTCGCCATTTTCTTCGGCATGGTGGCGCTCGCCGGCGCCGCATGGGCGACGTGGTGGGGGTTGAGCGCGCGCTTCTTTGAGGAGACCGACGACGCCTACGTCGCCGGCAATATCGTCCAGATCGCCGCGCAGATACCGGGTACTGTCACCGATATTCTGGTGGACAACACGCGCCAGGTACGCGCGGGTGAGGCGCTCGTCAGGCTCGACGACGCCGAAGCGGCCGCGGCGTTCGCCCAGGCGCGCGCGCAACTGACGCTGGCCGTGCGGCAGGTGGCGAACGCAACGATCTCGCGCAAGCTGTACGTGCAATCCATCGACGCGCGCCGTGCCGAACTGGCGTTGGCGCAGCGTGCGCTGGCGGCGCGCGACCACGCGTCAGTCGAAGTCGTGTCGCCGGAAGAACTGGCGCGCGCCCGCGAGGCGGTGGCCGTGGCGCAGGCGAATCTGGCTTCGGCGCAGGTTCAGCTGGACGCCGCGCGCGCGCTCGGCGGCAAATTCCCGGTCGAGGCGAGCCCACCCGTTCTGCAAGCTGCGGCGCAATTGCGCCTCGCTTATCGCAATCTGCAACGCACGACTATCGTGTCGCCCGTCGACGGCACGGTCGGCCAGCGCTCGGTACAGATCGGTCAGCAGGTCGGGCCGGGTCTCGCGCTGATGTCGATCATTCCGCTCGAACGGTTGTGGGTCGAGGCCAACTTCAAGGAAGGGCAGATCCGCAGCATGCGCGTGGGGCAGGCGGTGCGCATCGTGTCGGATGTGTACGGCTCGCAGGTGGTGTATCACGGCCGCGTCGAAGGCTTTTCGGCGGGCACGGGTAGCGCGTTTTCGATGCTGCCGTCGCAGAACGCCGCGGGCAACTGGATCAAGGTCGTGCAGCGCGTGCCGATCGTGATCTCGCTCGACCCGGCTGATCTCGCCGCGCATCCGTTGCGGCTCGGCTTGTCGATGCAGGTGTCGGTGGATACGCATGTGCGCAGCGGACATCTGATCGGCAACGATACGCCGGCGCCGACGCAAAGTACGCGCGTGCATGACAACGTGTCGCGCGATGCGGACGCGTTGATCGAGAAGATCATTCGGGAGAATAGCGGCCGCGGCGGTGACAGTTAGCGATCCGCGGCGTCACGGTTTTCCGCACCACGACTGAACTGCGCAACGGCCAGCGCCCAGGCCGCGATAGCTCGCCGACCGGCGTCGCGATCACTCCGTTTCATTGTCGTCGGTGTCCGCATTGGCGGTCGCTGCTTCCTGATTCATGGCGGCGGCTGCGAGTGTCGTGGCAAGCTCCGGGTGTGTTTCCTTCCGCTCGCTGTAGCGATCGGTCAGATAGTTCGACCTGTCACGCACCAGCAGCGTGAACTTGTACAGTTCCTCCATCACGTCGACCACGCGGTCGTAGTACGCCGAGGGCTTCATCCGGCCGCTTGCGTCGAATTCCTGCCAGGCCTTCGCCACCGACGACTGATTCGGAATGGTCACCATACGCATCCACCGGCCGAGAATGCGCAACGCGTTCACGGCGTTGAACGACTGCGAGCCGCCGCACACCTGCATCACCGCGAGCGTACGGCCTTGCGTTGGCCGAACGCCGCCGCTTTCGAGCGGCAGCCAGTCGATCTGGTTCTTGAATACGGCCGTCAGGGTGCCGTGACGTTCCGGGCTGCACCAGACCTGTCCTTCCGACCACTCCGAGAGTTCGCGCAGTTCGACCACCTTCGGATGGTCGGCCGGCACGCTGTCCACCAGCGGCAAACCGTGTGGATCAAAAACCCGGGTTTCCGCGCCGAAATGGCGCAGGATGCGTTCGGCTTCGAATGTGAGAAGCCGGCTATATGAGGTGGCGCGTAACGAGCCATACAGCAGCAGGATTCGTGGAGCATGTTGTGAAACCGTACCCGGTTCGAGCTTGCGCAGATCCGGCGTGTCGAGGTGCGGCGCGCTGACGTTGGGGAGATCCTGCGTCATTAAAGGAGCCTCCGTCCTTCGCTATCGACAACCTGCTCGCCGTCTTCTTTCGCGAATGAGCCCTGCTGCGCGGCGGGCAGGATATCGAGCACCGCCTCGGACGGACGGCACAGGCGCACACCAAGCGGCGTAATCACAAACGGACGGTTGATCAGGATCGGATGTTCCAGCATGGCGTCGAGCAACTGCTCATCGCTCAGGGATGCATCGCCCAGACCCAGTTCCGCGTAGGGCGTGCCCTTTTCGCGCAGCGCAGCGCGTACGGTCAAGCCGGCGCGAGCAATGAGCTGCTTCAGTGTCTCCCGCTCAGGCGGGGTCTTCAGATACTCGATTATTTCCGGCTCGATCCCGGCATTGCGGATCATGGCTAGCGTGTTGCGCGACGTGCCGCAGTCGGGATTGTGATAGATCGTGACGTTCATAGCGGTTCCCCATTGCTGATGTGTTTCGCTTCGTACCAGTGCTGAGAACGGTTGACAATGCCGACGACGAACAGCATCACTGGCACCTCGATCAGCACACCGACCACCGTGGCGAGTGCCGCACCGGAATGAAACCCGAACAGGCTGATTGCCGTGGCGACGGCCAGTTCGAAGAAATTGCTGGCGCCGATCAGACTGGACGGCCCCGCAACACAATGCGCGACGCCGAGCCGGCGGTTCAACAGGTACGCAAGGCCGGAGTTGAAGAACACCTGAATGAGGATCGGCACCGCGAGCATGGCGATAACGAGCGGCTCCCGGATGATCGCTTGCCCCTGAAACGCAAACAGCAGCACGAGTGTTGCGAGCAAGGCGCTGATCGAATAGGGGCCCATGCGTGCGACCGCCTGGCGGAAATACGCGTCGCCCCGGGCCAGCAGATGCCGGCGCAGAAACTGGGCGAGCACCACGGGGATCACGATGTACAGTCCGACCGACATGAGCAGCGTATCCCACGGCACCGTGATCGCGGACAGACCGAGCAACAGCGCAACAAGCGGCGCAAAAGCCACGATCATGATGGAGTCGTTCAGGGCGACTTGCGAAAGCGTGAAATACGGATCGCCCTTGCAGAGTTGCGACCAGACGAACACCATCGCCGTGCAGGGCGCGGCGGCCAGCAGGATCAGGCCTGCGATATAGCTGTCGAGTTGATCGGCGGGAAGCCACGGCGCAAACACATGGCGGATGAAAATCCAGCCGAGCAGCGCCATTGAGAATGGTTTGACGAACCAGTTCACGAACAGCGTGACACCAATGCCGCGCCACTGGCTCTTGACCTGAGACATCGCCGCAAAGTCGATCTTGACCAGCATCGGGATGATCATCACCCAGATCAGCGCGCCGACCGGCAGATTGACCTGCGCCACTTCCATGCGGGCGATTGCCTGGAAGAGCAGGGGAAGCAGCTGGCCGAGGAGGATGCCGCCAACGATGCAGAGCACAACCCAGACCGTCAGGTAACGCTCGAAAAAACCGATAGCCGGTCGTTCGCCGCCGGCCGCTGTATTAGTGCTGCTCATTAAATTCCTCTACACGGCTGGCGCCAACGTCAGGGATTGCTGTCTGAATCGCGTTGTGATCGAACAGGGCAAGGTAAAGCCGGCTGTTGTCACTCAGATTCGCAACCGCGATAGGGCTGCGGCGACGCTTCATGCTTTGTCTGCGCAGCAGCCTGGAAGAGTGCTCGCCGCGCAGGTCTCTCCCGCGCAACAGTTCTCGGTCAGGAAGCCGATCAAACCGGTCATGGCGTCAAAGTTCGCCGTGTAGATGACGAACCGTCCGTCCTGTCGCGGCGTCACAAGATCCGCATGTGACAGATCCTTCAGGTGAAACGAAAGGCTTGAAGGGGAAAGCCCGAGCTGCTGGGCGATTTCACCGGCAGCCATGCCGTCCGGGCCGGCTACGACCAGCAGCCGGAAGATCGCGAGGCGCGATTCATGGGCGAGCGCGCTCAAGGCGCGTACAACGAGGTATGAGTCCATACCGTAACGATAGAGGTTTTGTTTCTATATTTCAAGTATTGTTGAAATGAAGATGAGGCCGGATGAGGCGGCATGTGGCGGTGCTCGATAGGCGAGCGGTCAACCCCGCTCGGTGGCGGACCGCTGGTTCGATGCAGCGCTCGCGCCGACCAGAAAATTCTTTGTTGTTTGAAAATATCAACAGTGGATTCTTGTGTTGTCCCGCATTTTCGATAATGAATGTGAATGTTGTCCCGCCACGCGGGTGCGCAGCATCGCTTCCCGCACCTGCCTGGCCCCATTGCCACTCATTCTTTCGCCGGGTGTTTCCATGTCCAAGACCAAACCAGAAGAATCGCTCACCGCACCGGCCACCGGAATCCGCAAAGGTCTCACGAACTATGGTGACAGCGGCTTCTCGCTGTTCTTGCGCAAAGCCTTCATCAAAGGGGCCGGTTACACGGACGAAGCGCTGGATCGGCCGGTAGTCGGCATCTCCAACACCGGCAGCGCGTACAACCCGTGCCATGGCAACGCGCCGCAATTGATCGAGGCGGTCAAGCGCGGCGTGATGCTGGCTGGCGGCTTGCCGATGGATTTCCCGACCATTTCCATCCATGAGAGTTTTTCGCAGCCGACCAGCATGTACCTGCGCAACCTGATGTCGATGGATACCGAGGAGATGATCCGTGCCCAGCCGATGGACGCGGTCATACTGATCGGCGGTTGCGACAAGACCGTGCCGGCGCAGTTAATGGGCGCTGCATCGGCGAACATTCCCGCCATCCAGCTGATCACGGGTTCCATGCTGACTGGTTCCCACCGTGGCGAGCGCGTCGGGGCGTGCACCGATTGCCGGCGCTACTGGGGACAATTTCGCGCGGACGAGATCGATAGCCAGGAAATCGCCGCCGTGAACAACCAGCTGGTGGCGAGCGTGGGCACCTGTTCGGTGATGGGTACCGCCAGCACCATGGCTTGCGTGGCCGAAGCGTTGGGGATGACCGTGCCGGGCGGCGCATCGCCGCCGGCCGTGACCGCGGACCGTATCCGCATCGCGGAGGAGACGGGCGCCCAGGCCGTGCGGATGGCGCGGAGCGGCCTGACCATCGACAGGATCCTCACCGCCGATGCATTCGAGAACGCCATACGCGTGTTGTTGGCGATCGGCGGCTCGACCAACGCGATCGTTCACCTGACCGCCATAGCGGGACGCATGGGACTGGATGTCGATCTGCAGGCACTGGACCGCATGGGCCGCGAAACGCCGGTGTTGCTGGACCTGAAACCATCCGGCCAGCACTACATGGAAGACTTTCATCATGCCGGCGGCATGGCGACGTTGCTGCGCGAACTCAAGCCGCTGCTCAAGCTCGATGCGATGACGGTGACTGGCCGCACACTGGGCGAGGAGATCGAACTGGCCGGCCCCGGCTTCGAGCAGAACGTGGTGCGCACCATCGCCGACCCGATTTATCCGCAAGGCGGCATTGCCGTTCTGACGGGCAACCTCGCGCCTCGCGGCGCGATCATCAAGCAATCGGCCGCCAATGCCCGGCTCATGCAGCACGAGGGGCGCGCGGTCGTGTTCGAGAACGTCAAGGACATGGCTGAGCGTATCGACTCGGACGATCTCGATGTCACGGCGGACGACATTCTGATACTGAAGAACATCGGCCCGAAAGGCGCACCGGGGATGCCTGAAGCCGGCTACATTCCCATCCCGAAGAAGCTCGCGCGCGCG
Source organism: Paraburkholderia sp. RL17-383-BIF-A (assembly GCF_046028015.1). NCBI lineage: Bacteria > Pseudomonadati > Pseudomonadota > Betaproteobacteria > Burkholderiales > Burkholderiaceae > Paraburkholderia > Paraburkholderia sp. RL17-383-BIF-A. The sequence continues at coordinate 150,462 of NZ_JARESR010000002.1, forward strand.
GGTGTGAAGGACATCGTGCGGATATCCGACGGGCGCATGAGCGGCACCGCCTTCGGCACCATCGTGCTGCACGTGACGCCCGAGGCGGCCGTCGGCGGCCCGTTGGCGCATGTGCAGAACGGTGACCGCATCCGGCTGAATGTGTCGGCCCGTGAAATCGCGCTACTCGTATCGGACACCGAACTGGCGCGCCGCGCGGCCGCCGCGCCCATCGATATGCCGACTGCCGAGCGCGGCTATCAGAAGCTGTTCCTCGACACCGTGTTACAGGCCGACCAGGGCGTCGATTTCGATTTCTTGCGCGCGCCGAGGCGTGTCGGCACGACGCCGAAGGGCTAACGAGTCCGCCCCTCACCGTAGGACACGGGCGGGGCGGCTCGTTGCGCAACACCTCGTGCGCTTAGGCGTTGAAGCCGCCATCAATGGTCAGGTTCGCGCCGGTGACGAATCCCGCTTCCGGGCTGGTCACATAGGCAACCATGCCGGCAATTTCGTCGGGATGCGCGTGGCGCTGGATCGCCATCAGGCCGTGCAGCGCAGTGGCAAAGTCGCCGGACTCGGGATTCATATCCGTATCGGTCGGGCCCGGCTGAACGTTGTTGACCGTAATTCCCCGCGGCCCGAGATCGCGGGCCAACCCTTGAACCAGCCCTTGCAGGGCGGACTTGCTCATCGCATAGGCCGCGCCGCCGGCGAACGGCATGCGCTCGGCATTGCAGCTACCGATGTTCACGATACGGCCGCCATTGCCCATATGCGGCAGAACAGCCTTGATGGCGACGAACACCGCCCGGACGTTGACTTGGAGCGTGGTGTCGAAGTCTTCCAGCGAGAAGCTGTCCACCGGGCCCATCAAAAGAACGCCTGCGTTGTTGACGAGGATGTCGATCTTGCCGAACTTCGCAGCGGCCTCGTCGATGGCGCGGGTCAAAGCGCTGGCGTCGCCGGCGTCCGCCTGCAGCGCAATGGCTCGTCCGCCTTGGTCCGCAATGCTTTGAGCAAGTGCATTGGCGGTGGCCGCCGAGCCTTTGTAGGTGAAGGCCACGGCTGCGCCGTCTTGCGCGAGGCGCCGCACGATCGCCGCGCCAATCCCACGGCCGCCGCCGGTCACGAACGCCACTTTGCCAGTCAGATTCGAAGTCATGTTGTGTTCCCAGAAGAGTTGATGAAAGGAGTATCGTCCTGACATTCAAGCTTGAGTAGCGGGTGATCTAGACTATCTCTTTCAACCATTTGTATCAAATGATCATGGAAGCGCTCAACCTGGTCGAATCGTTTCTTCTCAGCGCAGAGCACGGGAGTTTCTCCGCGGCGGCTCGTCGACTGGGTCTGACGCCGGCCGCGGTCAGCAAAAACGTGGCGAGACTGGAGGCGACGCTTGGACTGCGGCTGTTCCAGCGCAGCACACGCAGTCTCACGCTGACCGCAGCCGGCGAGCAGTTTCTGAGTGACGTCACCCAGCCTTTTACGGCCTTGCAGGATGCGTTCGCCAATGTCGTCACGCAAGACGGAAAACCGGCCGGGACGCTCAAGGTTAGCCTGGGACTCGCATTCGGCCGTGAGTATCTGGTGCCGCTGCTCGGCGAATTCCTCGATTTATATCCAGCGATCGTACCGGACTGGCATTTTGACAACCGGCCTGTCGATCTGATTGCCGGCGGCTTCGACGTGGCTATCGGCGGCGGAATAGAACTGACACCGGGGATCGTAGCGCGTGAACTTGCGCGCACGCATGTGATCGTCGCCGCGTCTCCTGCGTACATGTCGAGCCGCACGATGCCGAAACACCCGTCGGAACTCAGCCAATTCGATGGGATCGCGCGTCGCTCGGCCGAGACCGGACGCCTCAGGGTGTGGACGCTCAAGAACCAGGTTGGCGAACAATGCCAGGCGGAGTGTCGAACGCGCATCATCCTGGATGACCCTGAGGCGATCGCGCACGCGGCAATTCTCGGCTACGGCGTCGCGTTCCTGCCGATGCCCCACGCGTTCCGCTGGCTATCGAGCGGCGCGCTGGTGCGTTTGCTGCCGGCCTGGTACGCCGAGCAGGGTCCGATTTCGCTCTATTACCCGAACAAGAAACTGCTTCCGGCAAAGACGCGGGTGTTCATTGAGTTCGTGGCGGCCGCGTTTAAAAGGCAGAAGTACGCGTCTAAGTTCGACGCGCGCTAATAGACGAAAACTGATCAATCAGAATGACGGTTTGCCGACAGGCGCCCGAATGACTTCGAAAGTCGGTCGAGCCGAACTGGTCTGTCTTCTTCAACAACAGACCACCTGTGGAAGTCGGGCGCCGCGAAACGCTCAGGTAGATCTTGTGGCCGTCGGCTAGTGCCTGTCTTGCGAGATTCCGCGCAGATTTTCGCGGACGCGTTTAGCGACGAGAACCGTCAGATAGTCCAGCACGCGCGCCCCGTCACTGTATTGGGCCCACGTCTCAGCGTACATCCTCGATACGGTCTCGGTCGGGGTGTTGGTGTCAGATGCAATTGCCTTGACGACGTCGTCAAAGTTGAGGTCGGCCATTACGTGCTCCTGGCGTTCAAAGAGAGGGATGCAAGCCAGCGGAAGTCGATTAGACGACGTTGCCGGCCTGCGCGCAAATTGAATCGGCCTATGGTTGACGCATGTCAGTTGTCGTCGACTTGTCTGAACATACTGAGCAATCTTCCAGTACGCGGTGTGCCTACTCCATAGTAAAAAAGTCATCCGGGCCTGATCCTCGCCCGTGTATAGCGCGCGTCACACAAAAGCTGTCCTATCAACGACTTGTCGAGCTTGCCCATGTGTTGTCCACAGCCTTGCGAACAGATTCTGTGGACAGTTTTCGGCTCATGCGGCGCGTCGGGACCATTCATCCTGCTGCCAGGAAAGATTTCTTAAACGGTATATACTGTTTATATCGTTTGTTAAATCTGGAGTTGACCATGATTGAACCCCGCGTCAGGAAGGCGACGAAGAAGGCCTCTCACTTTCCGAAGCATGCCAATGGCCATGCGCTACCCGAGGAGAGGCAGGCGGAAGCGCCGGAAGCGGTAGCCGCCGATACTCGGGCTGCTCCGACAAAGGCGAAGAAACAAAAGCGTGTGGTGCCGCAGGAAGCCACACCAATCGAGATAGCCGTAGAGGAAAAAGCGCAGCGTCAAAAGAAGGAGAAGGTCGTACGTGACAGCTTCACAATGCCGAAGTCCGACTATGAAAAGATTGCGGCACTGAAACAGAAGTGCCTGGACGCGGGCGTGTCGGTGAAGAAGAGTGAGCTTCTGCGAGCGGGCTTGGTTCTGCTCGAGACGGCATCAATGAAACGCCTGCTTGAGGCGATTTCGGCTGTCGAAACAGTCAAAACCGGTAGGCCCGCAAAATCGTAACGCGGCGCTTGCTGTGCTGCGGGCAACCCTCGCCGGCACGGCATGTGCCACTCCTAGTCGAGCAGATCATGCCAGACAAGCATCTTTCAAGCAGGTTTGATACCGAACTCGCTCGGGTCTCCACGAAGCTGCTCGAAATGGGCGGGCTGGTCGAGTCACAGATAGCGTGCGTGCTGGAAGCGCTGAAATCGTTCGATCTGGCGCTTATCGAGCATGTTGGCGATGCTGAGCGCCGGCTCAATCTCATGGAAATAGAGATCGACGACGAAGTGGTCAACGTGATTGCCCGGCGGCAGCCGGCAGCCTCCGACTTGCGCCTTCTGATGGCGACGTTGAAGTGCGCGGCCAACCTCGAGCGTGTTGGCGACGAGGCACGCAAGATAGCGAAGCGAACTCGCCGCGTCGCCGTGGATGCGGGCGCGTGGAAACTCAATATCGCTGAAATCAAGACTTCTGGGGAAATGGCCACGCAGATGCTTCGCAGAGCGCTAAACGCATTTGCGCGCATGGATGCAACGGCGGCCGCACAGATTGTCCGCGACGACGAAGCCATCGACGCCGAATTTCGGGCCGGCGTAGTCAAGCTTGTCACCTCCATGAAGGAAGACCCCCGGACAGTCCGGATTGGGCTCGACTACCTGTTGATTGCGAAATCCATCGAGCGTATCGGCGACCATGCCACCAACATCGCGGAATCCGTCGTCTATGTCGTTCGGGGTACCGACATTCGCCACGAGCATAGGAAGCAGCGTGGGCACGAAATCTACGGCAGATAAGGCGGAGATGCTGATAGTCGGGCTGGATTCAACCATCATGCGTTTGCTCGACAATTCAATCTGGCTGTCGGGTTATGCCTTAGATGCCTCAGGCATCCTCAACATACTCCACAGCGGGCGCGACCGTCTCATGCTCCGGCGCGCTGCTGCTCAAAGGAGTAATTGCGTTCGCGTAGCGTCGCGTGCCCACTAGTGCTGTGATCCCGTGGGCAAAAATGCTGAACAGCACGGTCGCCATGACGGCTTGTTTGATAATGGATTCGGCCGGCAGATTCAATTCTCCTTCGAGATAAACCAGTGCAAGGACGATGGACGCAAGCCCCCTCGGACCGAACCAACCCATGAACAAGACGGTCGGACGGCTGAGGTGCGTGCCTATCAGCGCAATCGCTACCGGCACCATGCGAATCAATGTCAGGCTCAGTACGCCGTAGATCACCACGACGAGACTGAAGTGCGCCCACACCCGGCTAACGACCAGACCGAAGAGAAAGAACACGAACAGGTTGAAAAGTTGGCCCCAATCTTCGGCAAACTCGACGCTATGTTTGCCAACCTCGTTAAAGCCCACTTGAGTGGCGAGTCCTGCCACGAAAGCCGCGATGAACATACTCGCGCCGACGGCGTCCGAAGCCAGCACGCAAGCGAGTGGCAGCGTCACCACACCGAGTTGGGCCAGCGGCTCGGCCATCCACTTCTTGCGGCGCGAAAGGCCTAGCAGCCAGCCACCTAGAAGCCCGATAACGAGTCCAACAAGCGCTCCGTAGCCGAGCTGCTCAACGACAAATCTGACGAACACGGCGCCGCCAGTGTGGGTCTCTTGCGCCACCGCCAGTGCAATGAAAAACATCATGAAGGGGACTGCGAGCCCGTCATTGAGCCCTGCCTCGACATTCAGCGCCTGACGGATCCGTTGTGGCACCAGCTCGCTGTTGACGATCACCTGACCAAGCCCGGCATCGGTCGGTGCGAGAATCGCGCCGAGAATGCCGGCCTCCCACCAGGAAATCGTTCGGAAAACGACCATCGCGCATAGCGCGCCGAGCACGATCGTTAGCAGCATGCCGATGCTCAGTAGGCGGACTGGCAGGTTCGTATGGCCCTTCAACATCCCCGGGCTGACGCGTGAGGCGTCCGTGAAGAGCGTCATGACAAGCCCCAGCTCGGCAACGAGGAGCAAGCCTTTACGGTCGAGCACCAGCTCGGTTGCTGCTTCAGGAAAAATCGCGAGCAGGGCGCCGGCTGCGGTGAACAGGATCGGTGCGGTGATAGCCGTCTTCTCCAGTCTTCGCGACACCAGACTGTAAAGGAACACGAGCGAAATGAATGCGGCGATCAGTAACATTGGCCAATCCTTCGAATACCCGATGATGTGCCGCCATCCGGGTGTTGCGTTTCAAACATGGTGTATTGGTCGGCAGGAAGCGCACCCGCTGTCGCTGATCGCTGCATGGACGGGAGACGCAGTCCCATCCTGTGTTTAAGCCTAGGCAGCTTACGCCGCAGTTATTTGCCGGAGATCAAGGAATGCGCGGTAGTGCGTAGAGAGCAGCGACTTGTGGCGGGCGTCCTGGGGTTGACCTGATGGCGTGTTGCGTCCCGCCTCCATGCAATCGCAACCGAGTTTTCCTGGCCAGCAGCGAGGCGCCTCGCTTTCTTAATGCCTTTCCGTCACTTCCATATCGATAGAAATTGGAAGGCCGCGCGCGCGGGCAGGGTTAGCATGGGCGTTTTGCTCTTCCGCCTTCCCGCATATCAAAGCGATGTCAGTCAAACTTCCACGCTTCGGCGTCTGGGCGCTCGTGCACGGTAGCCGCGCCGCGCTGCAGGATCCCGCCGAACCCTATGACGCCTCATGGGAACGCAACAAGGCTCTTGTACTCGAGGCCGAGCGCCTCGGCTACGACTCGGTGCTCGTCGCCCAACACACGGTCAATCCGCATGATCCTTCGCTCGACCAGCTCGAGGCATGGACCGCGTCTGCTGCATTGGCGGCACTCACGTCGCGCATCGAGATCATCACGGCGATCAAACCTTATCTCTATCATCCGGTCGTGCTCGCGAAGATGGCTCAGCAGATCGAGCACATCAGCGGCGGGCGCTTTGCGATCAACCTGGTGAACGCGTGGAATCGTCCAGAGCTGGAACGTGCCGGCATTGGCTTTCCTGAGCACGATGAACGCTACGCGTACGGCCGCGAATGGATCGAGGTCGTCGCGGCGCTGTTGCGCGGCGAAGTGGTGAATCATCACGGCGACAACTTTCGTATCGACGAATATCAGTTGCGTCCCGCTGATCCGTTTCGCGCGCGTCCGCGTATTTATGTCGGCGGCGAGTCGGAGCCGGCGCGCGAACTGGTGGCGGCGCACGGCGACGTGTGGTTCATCAACGGTCAGCCGCACGACGAGGTCGCGCGTCTGATCGCCGATGTATCCGCCCGTCCGCGTCCCGCAGCGCAGGCTGCATTGCGTTTCGGCCTGTCGGCCTTCGTGATCGCACGCGAGACACAGGCGCAGGCAGAGGCGCATCTCGCGCATCTGTTCGCGCTGGCCGAACTGGACAAGCCGCTGCGCGAGCGGCAGAAAGCCAATATCGATCCGAAAGCGGTGATGCACCAGACCTTCGCGCAATCGCCGCGTGTCGGCTCGAATGGCGGCACGGCCGCGGGGCTGGTCGGCGATTACGACACCGTCGCGCAGCGCGTTGCCGCGTTTCATCGCGCGGGCATCGAACTCTTCATGCTGCAGTTCCAGCCTTTCGAAGCCGACATGCGCAGCTTTGCGGAAGAGGTCGTGCCGCGGGTTCGCCGGCTTCTTTCGAACTGAGCGCAACCGTTTCCGGATCGCGCGCGACGCGCGCGATCCGGTGTTCAATCAGAAAAACGCGCCGGTGGGCGGAAGCTGTCCGGTCAAGAGGTTCTGCCCAAGCAACCGCTCCTTGTATAGGCGCGGATTGTGCGAAGCAATCACCTTGATGTTGCGCCAATGCCGGTCCAGCGCGCCCACGCGAGATACGACCGAGCCCGACCCGAGATCGATCAGCCAACTGGCGATCTGCGGGGCGAGATCGTCGATCACGACCTTGGCTTCCGCCGCCGAGAGCGTGGCGGCGAGCGTGGTGTCATATTCGTCGGCTGTGCCATAGCTGTCCCAGGTGCGCTGAAGCGCCGCTACGGCACGATCGGCGGTTGCCTCGACGCTGGCGGCGTAGGCGCGAATCCGGCCAAGCAGCGTTTGCAGTACCGGCTCGTCGCTGGGATGCGCCGCGTCGCCGTGATAGAAGTTGCGCCCGCGTGCGCGCAACACCTCGACGGCGTCCAACGCGACCCGCCGCACGATGCCTGCAATGCAGTTGGTCAGATAGACCTGATGAAAGGTGTAGCCCCACGGCGCCGCTTCTTCGCCTCGCGGTGGGTCTGTCGGATAGACATGCGCCGCGGGCACCGTCACGGCATGAAACTTCGCCGTGCCCGAGCCCGTCAGGCGCTGACCAAATCCCTGCCAGTCGTCATCGTTGCCGACACCCTGGCCCCGGTCGAGCACGTATTGCACGGTTCGGCCCTCACGGCTTTCCACCGCGAGTCCAACGAATGCGTCGTTGTAGAGGTTGCCGGTCGCGTAGACTTTCTCGCCAGAGCCGATATACGCGCGGCGCGCTTCGTCCCATTCGAGCCGGCTCAGCACCTGGCTCGGACGCGCGCCCGCCGCCACGGCGTCGCTGTCGGTGAAGCTGAGGCCAACGGTTTTGTTCTTGCCCGTCAGATCGAGAACGTGTGCATGGAACGGGTGATCCCGGCGTCTGAGCGCCGCTTCGACTTGCCACAGATGATTGCGGAACGCGTGAGCAATGTTCGAATCCGCTGCCGCAACGTCGCGCGCCACGACGAAAAGTTCGCTCAACGACACACCGCGGCCGCCGGCCTGCGCAGGCAGGCGCAGCGCGCCGAAGCCGAGCGCCTTGAGCGTCGCGATCTCCTCGTGCGGCAAACGGTGATTGCGTTCCCGCTCGACCGCGGTCGCTGCGATATGGGTTAGCGCATCGGCGAAACCGAGTGTGGCGGACAAGGGTGAGACGAGCCTGGTTGCCATCGTATGTCCTATCAAACCTTCACGCTGTAGTCCGCGACCTTGATTCGCGACTTGATGATCTTGCGTTCCGCGAGCCAATCGGCGGCACGTTGGAACTGCGCGATGAACGCGGCGTCGTCCGGTTCGTGGAATTGGTTCACGCGCTTCAGGCTCGTCAGATAGTCGCGCACCTGATCCGGATATTTGGCTTCCTGCTGCACGAGCTGTTCGGATTCGGCGGAATGTGCCGACTGCCACGCGCCTTCGACGTAGTACGCATCGATCACCGCGCGAATCAGCTCGGAATTCTCTTCGGTAAATTTTCGGCGTGTCACGAGCGAGCTGTAATCGATCAGGAAATCGAGGTCGCGTCCTTCGTTGAAAATGTCCTTCGCGTCGTTGGCATGGCGTGCGATGTCCACGGCCGGCGACCACATCGACCACGCGTCCACTACGCCTTGCGCAAACGCCGGCGCGGCATCGGGCGGATTCAGGTAGACGAACTCGACCTTGCTGCGGTCGATGTGATGCTTCTCCAGCGCGGCAATCAACAGGAATTCGCCCAGTCCCGAACGATTGACCGCGACCTTGCGGCCCACGAGATCGGCAACCGAATTGATACCGCTCGATTTCTTCACGATGATCGCGGTCGAGCGCGGCGAATAGATGTCGAACGCGTTGAAGACGAGAGGGGAGCCGGCCAGCATCGCGGCCAGCGCCGGCGTCGTTGATCCCCAGAAGCCGAAATCCGCGCTGCCGCCGACGACCGCCTGAATCGACGGCGCATGGTTGGGGAACGGCCCGACCCATTCGACCTTGATGCCCTTTGCAGCCAGTGTCTTTTCGAACACACCGCGCTGTTTGGCGATGTCCGGCAGGGCGCCGTAGCCCCAGCCGACGCGAACCGTATCGGTGTTGCGGGTCAGCTTGCGCGGCTCGGCGGCGCGAGCCGGAAACAGTCCGCCGGCGGCGGCGCCGGCCAGCAGGCCACCCGCCGCGCGCAACAACTGGCGGCGGCTCAGTAAAGAATCGTTCATCCTCGTCAGGTCCTTGGAGTCATGCGGAAAAGCGCTCAGTGAGACTGAACGCCGAGCTCGTCGAGCAGGATCGGCCGCAGTGCCTGCGGCGTGTGGTTGTTGGGTTGGAAGGACGCCGCGATGCGCCCCGCGCGCATGACAAGAATCCTGTCGGCGAGCGTGAGCGCCTCGTCGACGTCATGCGTGACGAGCAGCACGCCAGGGTGATGGCGCGCGACGAGTTCCTTGACGAGTCCGTGCATCTTGATGCGCGTGAGCGCGTCGAGCGCCGCGAACGGTTCATCGAGCAGCAGCAGCGCGGGATCGCGCACGAGGCCGCGCGCCAGCGCCACGCGTTGCGCCTGACCGCCGGAGAGATTGCGCGGCCAGTCGTCTTCCCGGCCGGAGAGCCCGACTTCGGCCAACGCACGCGCCGCTCCCGCACGGCCGATCGTCGTTTCATGACCAAGCGCGACGTTCTCCCAGAGCGTCGCCCAAGGCAGCAGGCGGTGCTCCTGGAATACGACGGAAGGCCGTTCGGGCGCACGGATCTGGCCGGCGTCGGGTAGATCGAGCCCGGCCAGCGCACGCAACAGGGTGGTCTTGCCACAACCGCTTTCTCCTAGCAGCGCGACAAATTCACCTTCGCGGATATCGAGATCCAGCGCATCGATGACGACACGCGTGCCGTAGCTGCGTTGCAGACCGCGCACCGATACGGCGAGCGGCGAGCGGTTCACCCGTTCCTCATTGAGCGCCTGAACGGCGGCATCCTGGGGCAGTGCAAGATCGAGACTCACTGGCGTGCTCCTTTGGCGTAGTTCGCGTGCCACGAGAGGAAACGCGCTTCGAGCAGCCGCACCAGCGCGTCCGCCACGACGCCGACGATCGCGTAGATGATGATGGTCAACAGAATGACGTTGGTCTGAAGGAATTCGCGGGCATCCATGGCCAGAAAGCCGATGCCTTTCGTTGTCGCAAGCGTTTCCGCAATGACGAGCGCGAGCCAGGCATGGGCGAGTGCGTAACGCACGCCCGTCAGGATCGACGGCATCGCGCCAGGCAGAATGATGCGCCGCACGACCGCGCTCCGCTTCAAGCCGATCACCTTCGCGAGTTCCATCAGCTTCGGATCGATCTGGCGAATGCCCAGCATGGTGTTGATGTAGATGGGGAAGAGCACGGCAAGCGCGACCAGAAAGATTTTCGCCGCCTCGCCCACGCCGAACCAGACGATGACGAGCGGCAGCATCGCGAGGAAAGGAATTGCGCGCACCATCTGGATCGAGCGATCCAGCAGCGCCTGAGCGAGCGGAGAGAAGCCGACCAGAATGCCGAGCGCGAGTCCAATCGTTCCACCGATTGCAAAGCCCGTAGCGGCACGCAATAGCGACACGCCGAGGTGAATGAAGAGATCACCGTTTCTGGCCAGATCCAACGCGCTTGCCGCAACGCTGCTCGGAGCCGGGAGCACTTGTGGCGCAATCAGTCCAACGCGCGCCGCGACTTGCCACAGCACGAGCACGAGTGCTGGAACGGCCCACGAAAGCCACCTGTAGAGCGTGCGTTTCGAAACGCCTCGGTAAAACCGGGGCGAAGCGGCATAGCCGTTGCGTGAATAGGTGACATCAGCCATGTCGGTCGGTCCCAGATAGGCCATGAAAAAGGACTGCTCCGAGATGGAGCCAGTACGGGTCAACACACCTCAGGGCGGATTCATTTTGCCCAGCGATCCGGACGGCGAATTTGTATCGGCAAAAGGCGGTGCCTCGCGAAGGCGAGTTTGTTATTAAAGGCCGATTCGCATGGCAATGACAAACAGTTACTTATGCTTTGCTTTTCAGTTCTGAAGCATTGCTCGAGGGCGGCAATGCCTGGCGCGTGATGACGCCGTTGTCGAGGGTCCGCGCAAGTTTGCGCGGTACGGGTGTAAGTGGCGGAAGGTTGGCGTTTCTAGCCGGCGTGTGCGGGTTTTCGTTAGCCGAAGGGACCGAGCTGTATTGCGAAGCGCCGCGCGCATTCCAGCCCAAACGCCGTCGGCGCGACGCCGCGATCGTGCTGCACGTCGAAGCCCATGCGCCACGCGGCGATCCGTTTGCCGTAGCACGTGAGCGCGTCGAGCGACTGCATCACAAAGACGATAGCCGGCAACGTTTGGGCGTACAGTGCTTCGGCTTCCTGTTCGAGTCCGTTAGCGAATGCCCGGTGTATCGCGACCTGCCGGTCGAAGGTGTCTGGCGCTACGATCAGTCCCGCACATCCGGCTCGCAGGTTGTCGACAAGTTCTTGCCCACCTCTGCCATTGAAGACCGGTAACGTGTGACCGAGCCCGCGCAGCCGGTCGACGGTGTGCCGAATCGTTGTCGCCGGTCCCTCGCCTTTAAGCAGGCGGAAGTTGGGGCATTGACTCGCAAGCGTCACAATCGATTCCGCTGACAGGCCGACGCCCAGATATTCCGGGGCGTTCTGAATGCCTGCGGGGGCGTGTGTGCGCTGCATTACCGCGGCAAAGAAGTCGAAATAGAACGACTCCGGTTTGTCGCGCATCGACGGAGGCTGAAGGATCAGCCAGGAAGCACCGCGCTCAACTGCGTAGTTAGCCAGCGCGACTTGCGCGTCCACGGTGTCGCCCGTGATCGTCACGACGAGCGGGACACGTGCCGCGATGTCTTCGCTGGCCCAGTCGATCAGGCGATGTTTCTCTTCGAGCGTCAACCGGTTTACCTCGGTCGCGAGACCGAGTATGACGATGCTCCGCGCGCCCGCCGCGATCGTCGCGTTGATCTGAATTCTTTGCGCTTCGCGATCCAACTGGTTGCGGGAGTCGAAGAAGGCGTAGAGGACAGGCCAGATTCCGCTCGGTGAAGAATGGGTGTCAGGTGTCATGGATAGCATCCGCTGCCAGTTCAGGATCAGTGCGAGTCGCGCGGCACCGGCGCACCGCTCGATCCCACCAGGAAATCCAGATCCGCGCCCTGGTCGGCTTGCAGCACGTGTTCGACGTAGAGTTTGTAGTAGCCGCGTTTGGGCGCTTCCGGCGCCTGCCATGCGGCGCGCCGGCGCGCGAGTTCCTCGTCGGTGACGTCCAGATGCAGGCGCCTTGCCTCGACGTCCAGCTCGATCATGTCGCCGGTTTGCACGAACGCGAGCGGGCCGCCCGCGGCCGCTTCCGGCGACACGTGCAGCACCACCGCGCCGTAAGCCGTGCCGCTCATGCGGCCATCCGAAATGCGCACCATGTCCGTAATGCCTTTTTGCAGCACCTTTTTCGGCAGCGGCATATTGCCGACTTCCGCAAAGCCCGGATAACCCTTCGGCCCCGCGCCCTTGAGCACCATGATGCAATGCTCGTCGATGTCGAGCGAATCGTCGTCGACCTTCGCGTGCAACTCCTCGATGTTCTCGAACACGACCGCGCGGCCGCGATGCTTGAGCAACGCTGCGGTCGCCGCCGACGGTTTGATCACCGCGCCATTCGGCGCCAGGTTGCCCTTGAGCACCGCAATGCCGGCCTTCGGCTTGAACGGCTCGGCGAACGTCGTGATGACCTTCTCGTCGTGATTCGGCGCGTTGCGCACGTTGTCCCAGAGCGTCTTGCCGTTCACCGTCAGCGCTTCTTTATGCAGCAATCCCTGTTCGCCGAGTTGCTTCAGCACGGCCGGCAAGCCGCCCGCGTAGTAAAAGTCCTCCATCAGATACTCGCCCGACGGTTGCAGATTCACGAGACACGGCACGTTCGAACCGAGCTCCCAATCCTCCAGCGACAACTCCACGCCAATGCGCTTCGCGAGCGCGATAAGGTGAACGACTGCATTGGTCGAGCCGCCGATCGCGGCGTTCGTGCGGATCGCGTTTTCAAACGCTTGACGCGTGAGGATCTTGTCCATCGTCAGACCCTCGCGAACCATGTCGACAATGCGCCGGCCCGCAAGATGCGCGAGCACCTGACGGCGCGCATCGACGGCAGGAATCGCCGCGTTGTGCGGCAAGCCCATGCCGAGCGATTCGACCATCGAGGCCATGGTCGACGCCGTGCCCATCGTCATGCAGTGGCCGCGCGAGCGGTTCATGCACGACTCGGCCTCGGTGAATTCTTCCTGCGTCATCGTACCGGCGCGCACTTCCTCGGACATCTGCCACACGCCCGTGCCGGAGCCGATGTTCTTGCCGCGAAAGCGGCCGTTCAACATCGGTCCGCCGGAGACCGCCAGTGCCGGCAGATTGCACGAAGCCGCTCCCATCAGCAGGGCCGGCGTGGTCTTGTCGCAGCCGACCAGCAGGATCACACCGTCCATCGGATTGCCGCGAATCGACTCCTCGACATCCATGGAAGCGAGGTTGCGAAACAGCATTGCGGTGGGGCGCAGATTCGATTCGCCGAGCGACATCACCGGGAATTCCAGCGGCAGGCCGCCCGCTTCATGCACGCCTTTCTTCACGTACTCCGCCAGCTCACGAAAGTGCGCATTGCAAGGCGTCAGTTCGGACCACGTATTACAGATGCCGATCACCGGGCGTCCGTCGAATTCGTCGTGCGGAATGCCCTGGTTCTTCATCCATGAACGGTGTATGAAACTATCCTTGTCGTTTCTGCCGAACCAGCTTTGCGAGCGGAGTTTGCGCATGTCGTCTCCCTATCCATTTGTTGGGTGCCGTTTGATATTCAGTTAGCTGCTTATTGTCTCGAGCGGAATTTGCCATCGCGATTCAATGCGTCAAGCTCGCGCTGTGTCGAGATGAGCAGCCAGGTCATCGCGGCATGCGCCTCGGTGGGCTGATGCCGGCGAATCGCTTCAAAGACGTTCCGGTGCAGTTGCAAGGATTCCTTAGGGGACGCCGCGTACTGACCCGTCACGCGGATCTCGGCGGCAAGCGCAGCTCCGATTGTCACGATCAGTTGCCGCAAAACCCAGTTCCCCGTTGCGTCGATGATTGAGGTGTGGAACGCCAGATCCGCAACGCGCCAACCAGGGCCCCGCGTTCCTTCGGCCTCGGCCTCCATTGAAGCGAGTGCGGCTCCAATCCGTTCGAGATCCCGATCGTTCGCGCGTTGTGCGGCGAGTTCCGCGGCACGCGGTTCAATCAGCAGGCGTACCTCGATGAGGGACTGGAAAAAGTCGACGTCCGTAGCATATGCAATGGCCGCGTCGAGTACGGTCGGGTCCAGCAGATTCCAGTTGCTGCGCGGCAGCACGCTGGCCCCCTTGCGTCGACGCACTTCGATCAGGCCGAGGGACTGCAGCTTTTGCATGGCTTCACGGGCTGCAGTGCGGCTGACCCCTCGCGCCTGGGCCAGATCGATCTCGTTCGGCAGGGAGGCGCCCGGCGCGTGTCGCCCTGACACGATGGCCTCGATCATTTCCGTCACGATCGGCTCATGAAGCTTCAGCATCTTCTTTCCATGCTAAATATGTATTACATATACTGGCACAAAATGGCTGACTGCTCAAATTGACCTTGGTTATGCCACTATTTGGCATTTAATTGACATACATATTGAGGCGGAAAGGTGGGGTTTGGCATCGCCGATGGCAGCGCATCGGACTTGGGCAAGAGGAGCGGGGACGTGCAGTGACCAGTGTCGAATGACAGCCGCCAGCGTGGTTCGGTGTTTGAATCGCGAGGGATGGATAATCCGGCGAGGACGGCGAGTCCTTCTTATTGAGCGTCGTCCCGAGGGCAACTGCGGTTAGCTAGCGACGGCAGTGCTGATCCACCGCCGCGCTGCGCCAAAATTCATGCTGGCCGCGATGCTTCGCGCGCAGCCTGCTCACCGGCCAATGTTTAAACGTCTTTAGTGTCGAATACGAGAAGCTCGACACCGGCTTGTGCGAAATTGGCCAGATCGCCCGCTGTCGCTCTACCTTCAGGTGAACTGAGTGCCTGTTGCAGGGATTCCATCGAATCGAAACTCAGGATTGCCGCGAGATGATACGGGGAGCCGCCTTGCGGGGTCGCGACCGGCCCGGTACTCACTTCGTAGCGCTGAAGTCCGGATATCGTCTTGGCCAGAGGCACATGTTTCGAGAAGTAGTGTGCGTCGAATGCCTCGGTGTTTGACGGCGTCTTGTATAGCGCGACGAGCTTTGCCATGGTCATGTCTCCTTGTGCACCCGGCAAGATCGGTGCACGGCGGAATGAGCGTCTCGCGCTTCAACCCGCCGGCGGCCGGGATCGTGTCAGACTGATACGGAGTCGGGTGTACAACCACTTTACCCGGTCGAGAATGCAGCTTGGATTCTACGCCGGCTGTGAATTCGCATCGAAGCTTTCACGTGTCTTCGCATTGATGACCCGCCTCAGATCGTCCCGAACAACGCCCTCGGCCGATCCTTCAATGTTCCAGCCAGCAAGCGCAACGCACTAACAAGCTGATCGCGGCTCGACGCGCAAGCAAGGTTGATCCGCACGCCGTGCTCGATCTCCGAGCGATCCACCGCGAACGCCGAAGAAGGCATCACCACCACCCCGCGCGCCTTTGCATTGGCGGCGAAATCATCGGCGCGCCAGGGCGGCGGCAACTTGAGCCAGACGAACATGCACGCCGGATCGGAGCGCAGTAACGCCTGCGGCAACAACTCCCGTGCGAGCGCGTGGCGCGCGCGAATCTCGGCGAGTTGCGCGTCCATGATGTGGCGCGCAGTGCCGTCCTCGATCCAGATCGACGCGATCAGCATCGACATTGGCGCAGGCATCCAGGCGGTCGTGCGCACGGCCTCTGCGCACAGCGCCGAACTGTCCGGCGGACTCGACAGGTAGCCGAGCCGCAGCCCAGGCGCGAGAATCTTCGAGGTCGCCGCGATATGGAAGGTCAGTTCCGGACAAAGACTTGCGATCGTCGGCAAACGCTGCGATACCAGCGGCCCATACACGTCATCCTCGATGATCGCGACGCCGTGCCGGCGAGCGATATCCACGAGCGCCATGCGGCGTTCGAGACTCATTGTCGTGACAGTCGGATTCTGCAGATTGGGCACCGTGAAGATCGCCTTCACGGGCATGCGCCGGCACGCGGCGTCGACTTCATCGGTCAGCAGTCCATCGCCGTCGCTCGGAATGCCGACGATCTCGAACTGAAACACGGGCGCGAGCGCTTTCAACCCATAGTAGGTGAGGCGGTCGGCGAGGATCACGCCGTCCGTGCCGATCAGACTGTTCAGCACCGCATACAAACCGTGCTGCGCGCCGCTCGTCACGACCACCTGGCCGGCATCCGGCGTGAAGCCGGGCGCGGCCATCCAGCGGGCGCCAGCGGCGCGCGCCCATTCCGGGCCCTGCGGCGGCTGGTATTCCTGCAATTGCGCAAAGCGCGGATCGCGCGGCAACTCGGCCAACGTACGTGCCAGACACGCGAGAAATTCGCCCGTCGCCGGCCGGTTCACGGTGAGGTCGATCAAGCCATTGCTCGCCGATTGCGCGGATTGCGCCGGTTCGACACTCGGCATCGCCCCGCCCGTCACGAGCGACCCGCGCCGTTTGCTGCCGATCACCAGCCCGCGCAACTGCAATTCCTTGTACGCGCGCGACACCGTCGAAACGTTGATGCCCAGATCAGTCGCCAGTTGCCGCTGCGGCGGCAGCCGGCTGCCGGGCGGATAGATGCCGCTGCGGATGTCCTTCTCGATCGAACTGGACACCTCAATGTAAGTCGAGCGCTTCGCCGGATCCGGCGTGCCGTTGGCGGCGCGGGTTGCGTCTTTGCCAGAAGCCATAAGATCAACTGTCTCCATACAAACTGGCTTTGTCCGCAATTGTGCGGAGGTGTGGCGATTCTATACCACGCCCGTGCGACTGCGAGGCTTCCGCGAGTTTCCGGCTGAACCGCCGCCAGGTGGCGAAGAGCATGCCTGGTACCCTCCAGGGAAAATGCTATGACCACACAATATGTTTTTTGATTGCACACAAAAATTTATTGTGTGATTCTAGATGCCAGAGTTTGTCTGGTGGCGGACATGCAGCAACGACGCCGGGCAGTGCCCAGGAATCTGTCAGTGGGAGTGTTGCAATGCGCGTTTTGTCTTCGTGGCTGTCGTATGCGATGGAAGGGCGCAAGTAATGTCGGAGATCGCTATTGTCGGAGCGGGATTCATCGGCCTCGCCAGCGCGGCGTCGTTGATGCGCGACGGGCATCGGGTCACGCTGTTCGATCCGTCCGGCGTCGGACAGGGCGCGTC
Organism: Paraburkholderia sp. RL17-383-BIF-A; assembly: GCF_046028015.1. Taxonomy (NCBI): domain Bacteria; kingdom Pseudomonadati; phylum Pseudomonadota; class Betaproteobacteria; order Burkholderiales; family Burkholderiaceae; genus Paraburkholderia; species Paraburkholderia sp. RL17-383-BIF-A. The sequence goes on from NZ_JARESR010000002.1 coordinate 167,863, forward strand.
GTTCGGCAACGCGGGAACGTTTGCTCACTACGCGTGCATTCCGGTGAACAACCCGTCTGTGTTCCGCGACTTGCCGCGCTACCTGTTTTCTGGCGAGAGTCCATTCAGGCTGCGCTATCAGTATCTGCCGCACCTCGTGCCATGGCTCGCGCGCTTCATGATGAGTTCGCTGCCGCGCAATTACAAGGCCAGTGCCGGCGCACTCGCTGCATTGCTCGCGCAAGCGCAGGAGGGTTACGCGCCGTTGCTGGCAAACGCCGGCCTGGCACGTTTTGTACGGCGGCGCGAGTGTCTCTATCTCTATTCGAGCGCGGCGTCGTTCGACGCGGCGAGTCCCGCACTCGGTTTGCGCAAGCAACTCGGCGTCGCCTTCGACGTGCTGGGCGCCAACGACATTCGCACGCTCGAACCGTCGCTGGCGCCGATATTCGAGCGCGGCGTGCTGTTCAGCGACAGTTGGCATTTCTCCGATCCGCAAGGCTTCCTGCAAACGCTTTACGAGCGGCTCGTGGCGCAAGGGCTGACGCTGCAGCGATCGACGGTCAGCGCGGTGCAGCCCGCGGCCGATGGCGCGAGTGTGACAGCCGACGGCGTTACGCGGCGCTTTAGCCATGTGATCGTCGCGACGGGCGCGCGTTCTGCGCAGTTTGCGCGGCAATGCGGCGACAGCGTGCCGCTCGACACCGAGCGTGGCTATCACGTGCGTTATCCGGGCGCGCAGCAACTGATTTCACGGCCGGTTGGGTGGGCCGAGCGAGGCTTTTACATGACGCCGATGAGCGACGGTATCCGCGTCGCGGGAACGGTCGAACTGGGCGGCTTTAGCGACTCGCGCAACCGCTCGCTGATCGACTTGCTGACGTTTTCATCCAGACGCGCGTTGCCCGCGCTCACTACGCCCGACAGCAGTTGGCTCGGATTTCGCCCGACCTTGCCGGACGGCGTGCCAGTGCTCGCGCGTTCACGCGCGAGCGAACGCGTGATCTATGCATTCGGTCACCAGCATCTCGGGGTGACACTCGCCGGCATAAGCGCGCGCATCGTCGCGGATCTGGTCGCACGGCGCGCGCCTGCGCTCGATCTCGCGCCGTACGCGGCGACGCGTTTCCGCGCGGGGCGAAAGGCATAACGGCGAACATCGTGGCACCAGGTTTCAGTTTCACCCACTTCTACGTAGGACGGTTTCGACGCGTCGCGCATCGAGCCGCTCATTCGACATAACGCGCGACGTGACAACTCGCAAGGAGCGCATCATGAATCGCCGCAATTGGCTGTTGAGTTTTACCGTTTGTCTGATCGGTGCGCACGCACCGTTCGCGTGGGCAGCCGACCCTGAGGTCGTCAGGATCGGCTTTGTAGGACCGTTGACGGGTCCCGTTGCACGCGTGGGGAAAGACCTGCAGTACGGCGCGCAACTGGCGCTCGATGAAGAAAACGCGCGGCATCCCACTGTCGATGGTAAGCCGGTGAAATTTGTGCTCGACGTGCAGGACGACCAGGCCGATCCGCGCGTGGCGATTCAGGTGGCACAGAAGCTGGTCGACGACGGCGTGGTCGGCGTGATCGGCCATTACAACTCGGGTTGCAGTATTCCGGCCTCGACGGTTTATCACCAGGCTAACGTCGCGATGATTACGCCCGGTTCGACCAATCCGCAATTGACCAAACAGGGCTACAAGAACGTGTTTCGCACGATGGGCCACGACGGTATCGGCGGCGTGGTGGCGGGGCACTTCGTGGTCGAGCAGATGAAGGCGAAGCGCATCGGTATCATCGACGACCGCACGGCGTTCGGACAGGGATTGGCGGATGCGTTCGAAAAAGGCGCGAAAGAAGCGAACGGCAACATCGTCGATCGCGAGTTCACCAACGACAAGGCGGTCGATTTCCGCGCCGTCCTTACGACGCTGAAGAGTAAGAATGTCGATCTGATTTTCTTCGGCGGCCTGGATGAACAGGGGGCGATGCTGATCAAACAGATGCGCTCCCTCGGCATGACGGCTCAACTGTTCGGCGCGGGCGCGTTGAAGAGCAATGCGTTCCTGCAGATCGCGGGTACGGCGGGCGACGGCACGCAGGATCTGGAGCCGGGCCCCGCGCTCGACAAGCTGCCGGCGGCCGTGGAGTTCGGCAAGCGCTACAAGGCGCGCTTCAATCAGGACGTGGAACTGTATGCGCCGTTTGCGTACGACGCAGCGCTCGCCATGCTCAAGGCGATCCACACGGCGAATTCACTGGACCGCGCGAAGATCGTCGATAGTCTGTCCAAGGTCAGCGTCACGGGCGTGACGGGACAGATCACGTTCGACCCTTACGGCGATCTGATCAAGCCGCCGTACACGCTGTTTCAGGTTCAGCAAGGTCAGTGGAAGAGTATGAAGACGGTTGGAGGGAGCGGCGCCTGATTTTCGCGAACACGGCGTCCATGCGCAATGTAGGGTCATCACTATCCGGGCAGAAGCATTGCGTAGAATCGGCGCGAAACAACTTTGCTCCATGGATCCAGGATGACCCTGTTACGGCAGTCGATCGAAACTTACCTTCTTGCGAAGGACGGCAACCGCCCGCATCTCATGTCCCGCGCATTCGCTGCCGATGCGGAGCTCGTGATGGAGGTCAAGACTGACGAGATATCGTTTCCTTCAACGGTGAAAGGCCTGAAGGGCATATCAGAGACGCTGGTAAGTCAGTTCGCGCAACGTTACGAAAATATCTATACCTTTTGCATGGAGGTTCCGCCGGACCACGCGAGCGCATTTAGTTGCAAGTGGCTCGTTTGCATGACGGAAAAAGTTTCGGGCGCAGTGCGTTTGGGTTTCGGGAGCTACGCATGGTTGAGTCGAGATGATTCTGGACTGGTTGCGAAGCTTGAAATCACCATTGAAGAGATGAAAACGCTGCCAGGTGAACTCGGAGATTCGATCCTGGGATGGGTAAGCTCACTTCCTTATCCATGGTGTCCACTCGATCTGCTGGTGCGAAGCGCCCCGAACATCCGGGCAGTTGAGGAGGTTGCGAGGAATCTTGCGCGTAGCCAGTAAAGAAGATCAGAGGGTGATGCGATAGTCCACCAACGGCCAGGTGAAGGGCGTGGTCATTGACCGCCTGGATGAGTACTTCGGAGAGCGGCCGTGCCGGATGCTTCGGCATGGGCCGCTCGCGTTGGATCCTCGAGAGACCGGTCAAAATCCGTGGTTGCGCTCACAACCGATCGCGCACGCGATCGTGCCCACAGCGCCAATCACGCCTACGCCGATGCCCAATCCAGCCCCTAATCCAAACGTTTCGAGCGTGGTCGAGCAACCTTGCAATCCGCTGGTTCCCGCGAGCGCGGCGATCAACAGCAGCCACCTCACATTTGCTCCTGATACCGGGATCTGGCGTACGCGACGATTCATGTTCTGGTTTCCTTTCTTGTCCCACTCTTAATATCAAAACGACAAAGCAGCCTTGCTGCGCATGTTAGAGCTCGAGTCCCGGTTGCCAAAACGGGATTAGATAGCCTTAAGGCGAAGCGCTTACTAAAGCTTTCTTGCCGGGTTGATATTTGCCTGTCGGCGCAAAGGCATGATGTGTTCTTCAAAGGGCGCGGATCGCGATTCTGACCCGCGCCCGATCTACTGCGCTACTGCGGCAGCGCGTACGCGATCACATAGTCGCCAAGCTTGGTGCCGAACGACCCGTGGCCACCCGCGGCGATCAGGATGTACTGGCGGCCATCGATCGAATAGCTCATCGGCGTGGCCTGGCCGCCCGCGGGCAGACGCGCGCGCCAGACTTCCTTGCCGTTGTTGACATCGAACCCGCGGATATAGTTGTCCGCGGTCGCACCGATGAACGCGACGCCGCCCGCCGTCACGATCGGCCCGCCGAGCATCGGCATGCCCATCTTGAACGGCAGCGGAATCGGCGAACTGTCGCGCACTGTGCCGATGCGCTTCTTCCACACGATCTCGTTGGTCTTCAGATCGATCGCCGAAATATAGCCCCACGCCGGCTGTTTGCATGGCAGACCGAGCGGCGAGAGGAACGGGTTCAGCGTCACGCCGTACGGCAAGCCATATTGCGGCTGGATGCCCGCTTCCGTGCCGCTGCCTTTTGCGCCCGGTTCCGGCTCCGTCGGATTGCCGGGGCCGCGCGGGATCAGACGGGAGACAAAGGGCAGGGCGATCGGATTGGCGATGGCGAGCTGACGATCGGTGTCGACGGCAATGCCGCCCCATTCGAACATGCCGAGGTTGCCTGGAAACACCAGCGTGCCTTGCAGCGAAGGCGGCGTGAAGGTGCCTTCATACCGCAGCTTGTGGAACATCACGCGGCATACGAGCTGGTCGAACATCGTCGCGCCCCACATGTCGGCGTCGGTGAGCAGGTTCTTCGGACGGAACGTGAGATCGGAAAACGGCTGCGTGGGCGAAACATGATCGCCGGGTGCGGCGCCCTGCGGCACCGGCGTTTCGGGCGCGGGCACGACCAGCGCGCCGGTACGGCGATCCAGCACGAACAGGTTGCCGGTCTTGGCGGGCGCATACACGACCGGTACGGTCTTGCCGTCCTTGCCGGTGATATCGGCGAGCGTGGGCTGCGAGGGCTGGTCCATGTCCCACAGATCGTGGTGCGCGGTCTGATAGAACCACGCCAGCTTGCCTGTCGATGCATGCAGCGCCAGCAGGCCGCTCGCATAGCGCTCCTGCAAGGCCGTGCGGTTGCCACCCCAGATGTCCGGCGTCGTCACGCCCATCGGCAAATAGATGAGGTCGAGTTTCGCGTCGTAGGCGGAGGGCGCCCACGAGTTCGGCGAATTGATGGTGTAGTTTTCGCCCGCGCCCGGAATCTTGTTCGGGTCTTGCGCGCCCGGATCGAATGCCCACAGCAACTGGCCGGTGCGCACGTCGAAGCCGCGGATCACGCCGGAAGGCTCGCGCGTCGAGAAGTTGTCTTCCACCGCGCCCGCCACGATGATTGCCGTGTTCGTCACGATCGGCGGCGAAGTCGGCTCGTACATGCCCGGCGTCGTGACCGGCTGCGCGTGTTGCAGATCGAGGTCGCCGTTGTTGCCGAAGCCCGCGCAGCGCTCGCCCGTCTGCGCATCGAGCGCGTACAGGTGGCCGTCGTTGACAGGCAGATAGATGCGGCGCGTACACGCGCCATTGGCCGTGGACGCCACCGTGGCTGCCGCGGCGGCGTCGCTCGTGGGCGTGGCGGGCTGCACGGTCGTGGCGCTGGCCGAGAGGTCGAGATACGACACGCCGCGACAGGTCACGTGCTGGAACGACGGGTCGGCCCGCAGCTTCGGATCGAACTTCCATTTCTGCTCACCCGTCTTTGCATCGAGCGCGAACAGGATCTGGTGAGGCGAGCACAGATACAGCAGATTGCCGATCTTGATCGGCGTGACTTCATTGGTGATTTCGACGGGGTCGTTCGGACCTTTCATGTCGCCGGTGCGGAAGGTCCAGGCCACCTGCAGGTTCTTGACGTTCTCGGGCGTGATCTGCTGCAGCGGCGAATAGCGCGTGCCTTCCTGGGTGCGGCCATACGCGGGCCAGTCGGACGGATCGATACCGTTGGGGTTGGCCGCGGGCGTCGTGGCCGCCGCGCTCAGCGTGCCGTTGAGCGTCTGCGGATCGTTGAAGCTCGCATAGACGAGCACGCCGGCCCAGATCACGAGCGCGCCGATGAGCGACGTCACGCCGAGCTTGCGCGGCGCGTCGAGGCGCCGGCTCACGAGCAGCAACAGCCACACGCCGAACACGACGAGCACGCCGGAGCGCGGCGCGAGCGCCCAGAAGTCGGGGCCCGACTCCCACAGCGCCCAGACCGCCGTGCCGACCAGCACGAGCGCGTAGAGCGCGAGCGCCGCCGCGCTGCGACGGTACAGCAGCCAGCTCACACCGAGCAGCACGATGCCGGTCACGACGTAATACGCGGAGCCGCCGAGCGAGAGCAGCCATGCCCCGCCTATCAGCAGATAGAGCGCGGTGAGCGCAGTGAACAGCAACGTGATGACGGCGATGAAACCCGGCGATGTCGATTGTCTGTACATGGTGACCTCAATCTTTTTCTTAAGGTGCCGCTTGCATCGCCTGTTACGCGATGCCCGCAGCGCTCATACGCCGACGCGAACGCAAGGGCGGCATCCGGCCGGTTCGCCGCGCTCGTGCAAGGCGGTAAAACAGTCACGCAAACACCTGCATTACCCCAATGTTGGACGGCCCGCGATCCGCAGGCGGCCCGGTTCGATTCCGACGGGGCCGCGAACGCCGCGAAGGTGCGGTGCCCGCCGTCTTTCAACTGCCGTCTTTCAATTTATGCAACCGTACCGCACAAGGAGGGGCGCGCGTTCAAATTGTAGGTTGTAGGCGGCGAAGTGCATCAAGCATCACGTGGCCGACTCGGCATGGCGATGCGCCGCCGCTTCCTGCCCGGATGCAGCCGACGCTGTGGCTCCAGCACTTCTGCACGCGCCCAAGTTCGCGCCCACGAAGCGCTCGCGCGAGCCTAAACTACGCATTCCGTCAGCCCTCCCGGACTTATGCCTCCTCGCAAAGACCCTCGCGCCCGGCCGCTTGCCTCGTCCCCCGCACCGGGCGGCGCTGACGCGTTGCAAGATCCGGTCCTGCTGCGCCGGCTGCTGCGCGCCAAGGACCGCATGGACGCCGCGTCGCACGAGGCTTGGCCCGTCAAGCGCCTTGCCGAGGTGAGCGGCGTCACGCAAGCTCATTTCGCGCGCTCCTTCAAACGGGCCTTCGGGGTCCCGCCGCACCGCTACCTGCTGACGCGCCGCATCGAGCAGGCCGTCACCCTGTTGCGCGACACCGGGCTCAGCATCACGGAAATTGCCTTTGCCACCGGCTGGGAGAGCCTGGGGACCTTCGGCAGAATCTTCCACGACATCACCGGGAAAAGCCCCAGCGCCATGCGCGTCGAGAGCCAGGCCAACATGCCGCGACTTGACCGCATGCCCGCCTGCGTGGCGAAGGCCGCGCAGCGCCCCGATCTCACCACCGCAGTTTCGGAGAAGCGCCGCCGCGCGGCCGACGATACAGTCTGGCCATCAACCAGGGAGGTGTCATGAACGAGGGTATCAATGTGGTGGGCCTGTACGTCGACAACCAGGACGAAGCGCTCACTTTCTACGTCGACAAGCTCGGATTTCGCGTCCACACGGACGTGCGCAACGGCGCTTATCGCTGGCTCACGGTCCAGCATCCCGATCAGCCCGCGTTTCAGCTCGGGCTGTTCACACCCGGCCCGCCCATCCACGACGAAGCCACCGCGCAAACCTTGCGCGCCATGGTCGCCAAAGGGGCCATGCCGCCTCTGGTTCTCTCCGTGGTCGACTGCCGTGCGAGCTACGCCCGCCTGAAAGCGCGCGGCGTGGAATTCACCCAGGAGCCGGTGGACCGCTTCGGCAGCGTCGATGCCGGTTTTCGCGACCCTGCCGGCAATGGCTGGAAGATGATCCAGGCACCGAGGAACTCGACGTGACGCCAGCAGCGGGATCGTCGTTTCGGGTGGCCGGGTATCCATCGGCGTTGCGCTGGCGGATAAGCGGCAGCACCGTTATTCGCCGGGAACGAGCCTGTGCTGCCGACTCGCATGAGCAGGCGATTGTCTTTGAGAGGGAATGTCGTGATGGGAATTAGCTTGCCCCGCTTATCTGGAAGCATCGACTACAAGCAGGAAGCATAGGCATGCTGCTCGCGCTCAAACTCGTGCTGGTGCCCGCGTTTCTCGCCGCGCTGACGGTGGCGGGACGCATATGGGGGCCGACGGTGGCGGGGTGGCTCGCGGGGCTGCCGGTCGTTGCCGGGCCGATCGTCTTGCTGCTTGCGCTGGAGCGCGGCTCGACGTTCGCGGCGCAAGCGTCGGCGGCCTCGATTGCGGCGATCGCCGCGTCGGAAGCGTTCAATTTCGCCTACGCGTGGACCTGCCGGCGCTTTGCGTGGCCCCTCGCGCTGGTTGTAGGGATGGTGGGTTGGATCGGCGTGGCAAGTTTGCTGACGCAGCTTCCCGCCGGCCTCGCATGCGCGGCGGTGGCGGCCTGCGTGGCCGTGGCGGTGTCGCAAAGCGGCTTGCCGCGCGTGAGCGGTCACGTACCGGCGGCGCGCCTCGGACTCGGCGACCTCGCTGTCCGCATGCTCGCCGGCGCGCTGCTGACGGTCGCGGTGACCACCCTGTCCGCGTCGATGGGCGCGACATGGAGCGGACTGCTCTCAGTGTTTCCTTTGCTCGGCATCGTGCTCGCGGTCTCGGCGCAGCGCGCGCACGGCGCGGACTTCGTCGCGTTGCTGATGCGCGGCATGGTGATCGGCCGTGCGTCGTTCGCGGCATTCTTCGCCGTGACCGCGAGCATGCTGCCGCGGTACGGCGTGTGGCTGAGCTTTCTGTGCGCGGCGGTGGTTTCGACGCTCGTGCATGGCGCGACGAGGCGGATGCTCAACGCGAAGCGGCCGGCGCAGGTTGCGGCGCGTCAGATCGTGGAGCGGCAGGCGGCGGATTGAGCGCGAGGGTTCGCCGAGACTTGCGGCGGTTCATCGCAGTTCGTACCCGCTCGTTGCGTTCTGAGCGGTTCAAGGCCCACCTGCTCACGAGCGAAACGACCGCGCACACGTCCCACCCTTTTGTCCGATACTGCCAACATGACTTCGCGCGATCGACCCACCACGTGCAAAAGAATCGGCCTCATTTCCGATACCCACAACCTCGTACGCCCGGAGGCATTGCACTATCTCGCCGGTTGCGACGCGATCATCCATGCGGGCGATATCTGCAACCCGGCCGTGCTCGAAGCGCTAACGCAAATTGCGCCGGTCACGGCCGTGCGCGGCAACAACGACACCGGCCACTGGGCCGCGTCGCTGCCGACGCACGTCACACTCACCGTGCAGCAGGTAGCGATCCTCGTCGTGCACGACATCGCCGATGTGGGCGCCGATCCGCGCAGCCAGGGAATCGGCGTGGTGGTGACGGGCCATTCGCACAAACCGTCGATCAGCGAGCGCGACGGCGTGCTGTTCGTCAATCCGGGCAGCGCCGGGCCACGGCGTTTCAAACTGCCGGTTTCGGCCGCAATCCTGATCGTCGAAGGGGCGAGCGCAAGCGCGAGCTTCGATTCGCTGGTGCCATAAAAAACGGGCCGGCAAAGATTTGCCGGCCCGTGCTCACCACTCAGTTTGCGCTACCCGAGGCGCACCACATGCTCAGGCACGTGCCGTGGCGGTTGCCGCATAGCCTTCGTCGATCTCCGCGGCTTCACGCTCGCCACGCAGCACGGCATGCGCTTCCGCACGCGTCGCCACGCACGGGCCCGAGCCGAGCAGCGGCTTACGGGCGGTCTCGCGCAGCGCGAGCACCGAGACGACACCGATCAGCGAAGCGCCCATCAGATAGTACGCGGGCATCATCAGATTGCCGGTGCTGTTCACCAGCCACGCCGTGACGAGCGGCGTCGTCCCCCCGAACAGCGACACCGAAATATTGAAGCCGATCGCGAGCGCGCCGTAGCGGATCCTGGTCGGGAACAGCGCCGGCAGAGCCGACGGCATCACGCCGGTAAAGCACGACAGCAGCACGCCGAGAATCATCAGGCCGCCGAACACCGGCAGCACCGTGCCCATGCGGATCAGCAGCAGGGCGGGAATCGACAGCGCGAACAGACCCACGCAACCGAACAGCATGACTGGCTTGCGGCCGATCGTGTCGGACAGGCGGCCGGCGGCGAGCGTCATCGGCATCATCAGCACCATGACGAGCAGCACGAGGAACAGGCCATGCGTTTCGTTGAAGTGCAGCGTGGCCGACAGATAGCTCGGCAGATACGAAAGCGCCATGTAATCAGTGACGTTGAAGATCAGCACGAGGCCAACGCACAGCAGAAGCGGCTTCCATTGCTGCATGAGCAATTCGCGAAACGACTGCTTGGGCAGCGCCTTGTCTTCGGCTTCACGTTGTTCCGCCTGCTTCTTGAACGCGGGCGTTTCTTCGAGCTTCATCCGGATGTACAGACCCACCAGACCCAGCGGACCCGCGATCAGGAACGGCACGCGCCAGCCCCATGAGAGCAGCGCCTCGTTGGAGAGCGTCGCGGTCAGCACGGCCACCGTGCCCGCGCCGAGCACGTAGCCGATCAGCGTGCCGAACTCCAGGAAGCTGCCCATGAAGCCGCGGCGCTTGTCCGTCGAGAATTCGGCGATGAAGGTCGCCGCGCCGCCGTACTCGCCGCCGGTCGAAAAGCCTTGCACCAGACGCGCCACCAAGAGCAGCACCGGCGCGAAAATGCCGATACTCGCGTAGCTGGGGATCAGGCCGATCGCGAAGGTGCCGAGTGCCATCATGATCATGGTCATCGCCAGCACGCGTTGCCGGCCGATGCGGTCGCCGAGTGGCCCGAACACCATGCCGCCGACCGGCCGCACGAGGAACGCCGCGGCGAACGTGCCGAAGGTGGCGATCAGCTGCGCCGCGGGGCTCGCCGACGGAAAGAACACTTTGCCGAGCGTGACAGCGATATAGCTGTACACGCCGAAATCGAACCATTCCATCGCGTTGCCGAGCGCCATGGCGCCGACGGCCCGCTTGAGGAGAGATTTGTCGACGACGGTGATGTCGTCCAGAGAGAGGCGTTGTTCTTCTTTGTGATGTCGCCAGAAGCCGTTGCTGGAAGCGGTCAAGGTGAAAACTCCAATGACTGCGACGAAACTCATGATGCGCATGAACGTTCCGCCACGGTTGCTGGGAAGTGCAGTGTCGCGAGCAAGGCGAAAGGCGTCTTCGTCACCGTCGAAGGGCGACAGAGTTGGGCGCGAAAAAAACACAACGCCCGTGCCTCGCGAGACAGGTCGCGAAAAAACACTCGTCTAGATTGTGCTGACTGTTGCACCTGCGTGGCCGTGGAAGGGGGGCAGATGCATGAGGACGCTGGGTGGCTGAAAGCTGGCCCACGCGCCGCTGGAAGGCTTGAAACGAAAAAGGCCGGTGCTGTATTCGCCGCTCATGCCGAGACATGCGACGGGAAACGACCGACAAGCCTTCTTGTATAAAAACTGTTCAATTCGGAGTGGCAACACATTGCGATACGTACTGTGTATGCACTGCGGGCCAGATTGAAGAGAACGTGAATGAAGGTGAAATGCTGTTGGAACGATGCACATAATAGCACGATAGCGGAGGATCGTGCAAACCGGGTGTCCGCGGGGGACTTGGGCGGGGGCGTTCAATCCCTTGCGGGGCGGGGGATTGGGCGGATCCTGGCGGTCTGAAGAAGCGGCTTAAAAATGGCCTGAAATGTATCGTTTGGAGAATTTTGCCGCTTCGTTCGAGCGATCAAACAAACGTTGCGTGATGGAGGGGATTTGCGGCGGCGCGGACGAAAAAAATCCGCGCACGCGGCGCGGATTTCGGTGATGCGGCCTGAAGCGCGAAAGCGCTCGATTACGCCGAAGGCGGCACGTAACCTTGCGCCGTATCCGCGCCTTCGCCGAAGAAGAACTTTTCGGTCTGCTTCATCAGGTATTGGCGTGCGCGCGGATCAGCCATGTTCAGGCGGTTTTCGTTGATCAGCATGGTTTGCTGCTTCAACCAGGCCTGCCAGGCTTCCTTCGAAATGCTTTCGTAGATCCGCTTGCCAAGTTCGCCCGGCAGCGGCGGGAAATCGAGGCCTTCGGCTTCCTTGCCGAGCTTCGCGCATTGAACCATACGAGTCATGCTGTGCTTCTCCTTTGTCGACCGGGTGAGTGCTTCAGCACTGACTCCGGTCCCGTAAAAATGGGTTGATGTGTCGATGCCGGGACAGGCAGTCGCTATATAGGGCCGCTCAGAGCTGTTTCATCAGCACGAGCGACTTGCGCTGCCAGTTATAGAGTCTGCGGCGGTCTTCCGGCAAATCGTCGACGGTGACCTTGACAAAACCGCGCTTGAGGAACCAATGCTCGGTACGCGTGGTGAGCACGAAAATGCGCGTCAGGCCGCGCGCCCGCGCGCGCTGCTCGATGCGCTTCAACAGGCGCTCGCCGTCGCCGGTGCCTTGCGCTTCGGGCGAGACCGTGAGGCACGCCATTTCGCCGATGCGTTCGGACGTGTACGGATACAGCGCCGCACAGCCGAACAGCACGCCATCGTGCTCGATCACCGAGAAATGGTCGATGTCGCGTTCGATCTGGTGACGGCCGCGCCGCACCAGCGTGCCGTCCGATTCGAGCGGCTCGATCAGCGCGAGAATGCCGCCGACGTCGTCCGGCGTGGCTTCGCGCAGGCTTTCCAGATTCTCGTACGAGATCATCGTGCCCACGCCGTCGTGCAGGAACAGTTCGAGCAGCAGGCTGCCGTCGAGCGCGTAAGGGATGATGTGCGCCCGCGCCACGCCGCCGCGACAGGCGCGAATCGAGTGCTTCAGATAGAAGCCGGCGTCGCCGGTGACCTCGCCGCTTTCATGCAGCTTGTAGGCGTCGTCGAGCGAGAGTTCGCGCACCAGTACGGGGCCGTCTTCGCCGGCTTCCATCAGGCCCGGCGTCTCGGTCAGGAACACGATCTTGTCGGCGCGCAGCGCGATCGCCGCGGCGGACGCGACGTCTTCCATGGCCAGATTGAAGGCCTCGCCGGTGGGCGAGAAGCCGAGCGGCGAGAGCAGCACCAGCTTGCGGCTCGCGAGCGAGTGACGGATCGAATCGGCGTCGATCTTGCGCACCACGCCGGTGTGGGCGAAATCGACACCATCCAGAATGCCGACCGGGCGCGCTGTCACAAAATTGCCCGATACGACGCTGATGTGCGCGTGCGCCATTGGGGTATTCGGCAGACCCTGGCTGATCGCGGCCTCGATATCCAGACGCACTTCGCCGGCCGCTTCTTTCGCGGACTCCAAAGCGCGCGCGTCGGTAATGCGCATGCCGTGCGAAAACTCGGACTCCACGCCGTGCAGGCTCATCTGCTCTTCGACCTGCGGCCGCGAGCCGTGCACCAGCACGATCTGGATGCCCATGGCTTGCAGCAGCGCGATATCGGACACGAGCGCATTCAGGAGCCCCTGATGCACCACCTCGCCGCCGAAACCGACAACAAACGTCTTGTTACGGAACGCATGGATGTAAGGGGCGACTGAGCGCATCCAGTCGACGAATTGCGCGTGCTGTGCGAGGTTTTCCGTTGCTCCGGCGGGGGCCGGAACGCTCGCGGGCGCGGGGACGAGGTCGGTTTGGGAATTCATGCCGGGGATTATAATGCGCCCCCATGTCGAATGTACCCAAAAGTCCCGCTGCGGCGAACGAGAATCCGGCGCCGGCCGCCGATCAACCGAAGGCCGGCGACGCCGCACGCCGCACAGCACCGGACGCCGAACCGAACGCGCCGCACACGGCGCGCGAGCCGCGGCGCGCCGCGGAAAATGCGCAAGCGTCGGCGCAGAGAAATCATCCGCGCCGCGAAGCCCACAATCAGGAAAGTGGCGAGGAGGCGAAACCCGCTGAAAGTGGCGAGCCGCAGCCGCGTGAGGGCAGGGAAGGCCGAAGGTCAGACCACAACCCCGGGCGTGCGCGGCAGCAGAGCGCGTCTGGCGCGAACCAGCAGAAAAGCGCCGCTCGTGGCGATCAGCCACGTCAAGCGGACTCGCGAGACGGCGGGTCGCGCCGCGAGCAAGCGCCGCCCCGCGCCGCGCGCGCACCGCGTGTCGTCGAGCCCAATCCGATTCCGCCGATCACCTATCCGGAAGCGTTGCCCGTATCGGGCCGCCGCGAGGAAATCGCCAAGGCGATCGCGCAGAATCAGGTCGTGATCGTCTGCGGCGAGACCGGCTCCGGCAAAACCACCCAGCTGCCGAAGATCTGCCTCGAACTCGGCCGCGGGCTCGGTGCGGGCGGTTCCGGTCTGATCGGCCACACGCAGCCGCGCCGGATCGCCGCTTCGGCGACGGGCCGCCGCATCGCCGAAGAACTCGGCACGCCGTTCGGCGAGGTGGTCGGCTACAAGGTGCGCTTTACCGACAATCTGTCGCCGGGCGCCTCCGTCAAGCTGATGACCGACGGTATCCTGCTCGCCGAAACGCAGACCGATCCGTTGCTGAAAGCGTATGACACGCTGATCATCGACGAGGCGCACGAGCGCAGCCTGAACATCGACTTTCTGCTCGGCTATCTGAAGGAAATCCTCGTCAAGCGTCCCGATCTGAAGCTGATCGTGACCTCGGCGACGATCGACGCGGACCGTTTCGCGCGCCACTTCGGCAGCGAAGAGAAGCCCGCGCCGGTCATCGAAGTGAGCGGGCGGCTTTATCCGGTCGAGGTGCGCTACCGGCCCGTCGCGGAAGACAGCCCCGCGGTGAAGGCCGCCGAAGGCAACGCGTCTTCCTCCGCGCCGCGAGGCGAGCGGCCGAAAACCCAGCGCGAAACCGATCGCGATCTGATGGAAGCCATCGTCGACGCCGTCGACGAACTCTGCCGCGAAGGTCCGGGCGACGTGCTCGTGTTCCTGCCCGGTGAGCGCGAAATTCGCGACGCCGCCGAGGCGCTGCGCAAGCACCATCCGCCGCATACGGAAATTCTGCCGCTGTTCGCCCGTCTTTCCGCGGCCGAACAGGAGCGCGTGTTCCGCACGTCGAACGCGCGGCGTATCGTGCTGGCCACCAACGTCGCCGAAACCTCGCTGACGGTGCCGGGCATTCGCTACGTGGTCGACACCGGGCTCGCGCGGGTGAAGCGCTACTCGTATCGCAACAAGGTCGAGCAGTTGCAGGTCGAGTCGATCTCGCAGGCCGCCGCCAATCAGCGGGCCGGGCGTTGCGGCCGGGTCGCCGACGGCATCTGCATTCGCCTGTACGAAGAAAGCGACTACCAGGGCCGCGTGCGTTTCACGGATCCGGAGATTCTGCGCTCGTCGCTGGCCTCGGTGATTTTGCGGATGAAGTCGCTGCATCTGACGGCGATCGAGACGTTCCCGTTCATCGAACCGCCGCCGGGCCGCGCCATCGCCGACGGTTATCAGCTGCTCAACGAACTCGGCGCCGTCGACGACGACAACCAGCTCACGCCGCTCGGCCGCGAACTCGCGCGCCTGCCGCTCGACCCGCGCGTCGGCCGGATGATTCTGGCTGCACGCGACCAGCAGGCGCTCAAGGAAGTGTTGATCATCGCCAGCGCCCTGTCTGTGCAGGATCCGCGCGACCGGCCGATCGAAGCGCAGGAGCAGGCCGATCAGGCGCATCGCCGGTTCGCCGACGAGCGTTCGGAATTCCTGCAATGGCTGAAAATCTGGAACTGGTTCGAAGAAGCGATCGCGCACAAGAAGTCGAACAAACAGTTGCACGAGGAGTGCCGCAAGAACTTCCTGTCGCAGCTGCGTCTTCGCGAGTGGCGCGATGTGCACTCGCAACTGCTCACGGTGGTGCGTGAGCACGGCTGGCGCTTGAACGAAGCGGAAGCGACCTTCGAGCAGATCCATCTCGCGCTGCTGACCGGTTTGCTCGGCAACATCGGCCTGAAAGCCGACGACGAACCGTATTACCTCGGCGCGCGCAGCATCAAGTTTTATCTGTGGCCGGGCTCGGCGCTGGTGAAGAAAGCCGGTAAGTGGGTGATGGCCGCCGAACTGGTCGAGACGAGCCGGCTGTACGCGCGGTGCATCGCGAAGATCGAGCCGGAGTGGATCGAGAAGATCGGCTCGCATCTGTTGAAGAAGTCGCTTTCCGAGCCGCATTGGGAAAAGCGCGCGGCGCAGGTCTCGGCATTCGAGCGCGCGGTGCTGTATGGCCTGCCGATCTATCACCGGCGGCGCGTGAGCTTCGGCAAACAGGATCCGGCGCGCGCCCGCGAGCTGTTCATTCGCGGCGCGCTGGTGGAAGGCGAGTTCGATACGAAGCTCGCGTTCTTCGCGCACAACCGCAAGTTGCTTGCCGATATCGAGCAGCTCGAACACAAGTCGCGCCGTCAGGACGTGCTGGTCGACGACGAGCTGATTTTTGCCTACTACGATCAGGCGTTGCCGAAGGGCATTTATACCGGCGCGTCGTTCGAGCGCTGGTATCGCGACGAGGTGAAAAAGAGCGGTCAACCGGAAGACAAGTTGCGCCTGCTGTACCTGTCTCGCGACGATCTGATGCGGCACGAAGCCGCCGGCGTGACCACCGACCTGTTCCCGAAACGGATGACGATGGCGGGCGTCGAGATGGCGCTCACCTATCACTTCGAACCGGGTTCGCCGCGCGACGGCGTCACGCTCGCCGTGCCGCTGTATGCGCTGAACCAGGTCGACGCGCGCCGCTGCGAATGGCTCGTGCCCGGCATGCTGAAGGAGAAGGCGCAGCTGCTGCTGAAATCCCTGCCGCAGAAACTGCGCCGTCATTGCGTGCCGCTGCCTGAGTTCGCGGCGGGCTTCGTCGAACGGCATAGTGGTCCGCGCTTCGGCGCGGGCGGCTTGCTCGAGTCGCTGATCGCCGATATTCGCGAGCAGACCCAGGTCGCGATGAAGCAGTCGGACTTCAAGCTCGAAACGCTGCCGCCGCATCTGTTCATGAACTTCAAGGTCGTCGACGAGCACGGGCGTCAACTCGCGATGGGCCGCAACCTGTCGCAACTGCGCGCCGAACTCGGCGGCCAGGCGCAGCAGCATTTCCAGAAGATCGCTTCGAGCGCGGCGGGCGCGGCGTTGGCGGACGCGGGCGGCGGCAGTGTCGCGACGCCGTCGCAAGCGTCTGGCCTGGCAAACGCCGCGGCGCAGCGCGGCAAGGGCGCTCCGGCGTCGGGTCCGCAGACCGCGCCGCAAGACGGTGCGCAGGGCACGGCGCTGTATGAAAAGCTGACGACCTGGAACTTCGGCAAGCTCCCCGAGCTGCTTGAAATCCGTCGCGGCGGCCAGACGCTATTCGGCTATCCGGCGCTGGTGGATCGCGCCACGCATTGCGACGTGGAAGTGTTCGATTCACCCGACGAAGCCGCGCGAATCCATCGCGCGGGATTGCGCCGGCTGTTCGCGTTGCAGTTGAAGGAACCGATCAAGTATCTGGAAAAGAATCTGCCGGGCTTGCGCGAAATGGCGATGCAGTTCATGCCGCGCGGCACTCAGGAAGAGTTGCGCGATCAATTGATCGACACCGCGCTCGACCGTGCCTGCCTGCAAGACCCGTTGCCCGACGACGACGTCACTTTCCACACGCGCCGCGACGAGGGCCGCAGCCGCCTGACATTGCTGGCTCAGGAAATTGCCCGGCTGGTCGGACAGATTCTCGGCGAATACGCGACGGTGACCAAGAAGCTGGTGCAGGCGAAGTCGTTCACGGCAGCGCATGCGGACCTGCACAATCAGCTCGACGGACTGATCGGCAAGCGTTTCGTGGTCGATACGCCGTACACGCAACTGGCGCATTTCCCGCGCTATCTGAAAGGGATTGCGCTGCGCATCGACAAGCTGAAAGCGGACCCCGCGCGCGACGCCCGGCAGTTCGCCGAGTTCCAGCCGCTGTTGCAGAACTATCAGCGCGCGGTGGCGCAGCGTGGCGGCGTGCTGGATCCGCGTCTGTCGGAATTCCGCTGGCTGTTGGAGGAGTTGCGGATATCGCTGTTTGCTCAGGAATTGCGCACGCCGATGCCGGTGTCGGTGAAGCGCCTTCATAAGGTGTGGGAGTCGATGCAGCGCTGATCGCCGCGATTAGCGGGGCGGGGCGCCATGCCTGCTCCGCCTCGCGGACGTCTCGCGGGCGGCTGAGGTGGCGGCTCACGTGGCGCCGGCACGCGGTCGCGGCACGGATAAAAAGGCGCGCGACGCCATGCCTTTTGAGAATGACGTCACGCGCAAAAGGCGCGGGCCTTTGTTCGGACCCGCGCCTGAGACACCCGCTAGATCGATCCCCGGCCCATGGCCGCCATGAGCTTTGACCGGACTCGTCCTGCCGGTTTGGCCTACCAGTGCATGCCGGCGCCGATCGACGCGCCGAACTGGCCGCGCGAATCCGTGGTGCCTTGCAGCTTGTAGACCCACTTGCCCGTTTCCGAGAGCTGCGATACGCCAATGGCGAACGCCGACTGGCCGGCATAGGTGCCGCCGGCCATGGCGACCAAGCCGTGACCCGGTAGCACAGCCTGCGGCAAACCGGCCATCGCCATGGCGGATGCCGTGCCGCCGTAGGCGTCGCGGCGAGCCGAGCGGATCTGGTCGTCGGTATAGCTGTTCGCCTGGCTGACCGCGCCACTGGTGCTTTGCTGCAACTGGCTGACGTTGACGGCGTCGGTCGCTTGCACGCCGGCTGCGACCTGGGTGATCTGACGCTCCTGCCCCGCCGCGCCGACCGACACCGTGTTCGCCCGATCGGCGACCGAGCCTTGGCCTAGCGCGACGGAGTTGTCGGCGCCGGCATTCGCCGCCGCGCCGAGCGCGGTGGCATTGTTGCCGCTGGCAACCGAGCTTGTGCCGATGGCGATGGCGTTGGAGCCGGTGGCCTGAGCGCTCGCACCCATGGCGATGGCGTTGGAGCCGGTGGCCTGCGCGCTCGCACCCATGGCGACGGCGTTGGCGGCGGTGGCCTGAGCGCTCGCGCCCATGGCGACGGCGTGCGCGCCGGATGACACGGCGGCTTCGGTATCGCGATTGCCTTGCGCGCTGAAGAACGGATCGGCGGCATCGACCACGGCGTTGTTGACGGCGCCCGAGATGGCCGCGTTCAGCTGATCCACGTTGACCGCATCGGTCCCGGCGACGCCCGCCGCGAGGTTGTGAATCATGGTGCCGCCGCTCGCCGCGTTCAGACCTGCTGCGAAGCTGGTGGGCACGGTGCCGCCGCCCGAGTTGTCGCCGCCGAGCGTGACGCTGTTGCGGTTCACACTGCCGTCGGGGTTCTTGTCGTACATCACCGCGCCGTCGAGCTTCGCGGCGGTGGCCGCGCCTTGGGCGCTCACGGCTTTCAATTGCGCGACATTGACGGCGTCGGTGTCGGCGGCACCCGCCGCGACGTTCGTAATCTGGCGCTCCTGGCCGGCGGCGCCCACGGAGACGGTGCGCGCCCGGTCGGCTATCGAGCCCTGGCCGAGTGCGACGGAGTTGGCGGCTACTGCGCTGGATTGATAGCCGAGCGCGGTGGAATTCGCGGCTGAGGCGGTGGCTTGATAGCCAAGTGCGGTGGAGTTGGTGGCTGAGGCGGTGGCTTGATAACCAAGCGCGGTGGAATTGACTGCTGAGGCCGTGGCTTGATACCCAAGCGCGCTGGAGTTGGCCGCCATTGCGCTCGCCTGATTGCCAATAGAAGTGGAACCGTCCGCCTGAGCGGTGGCGAAGCCGCCGATTGCCGTGCTGAAATCGCCGTTTGCCTGCGAACCGGTGCCGACGGCAACACTCGCTTGTCCCGCGGCGAGCCCCGCACTGCCGATGGCGACTGCGTTGGCGCCGGTGGCCGATGCGTCGTCGGTTCCGTCGTTCAGGCCGTTTGCCTTGAAATAGCGTGACGCGTTTACGCTTACGGCTTGCAGTTGGCTCAGGTTGACGGCGTCGGTCGCCTGGGTGCCGGCTGCGACGTTCGTGACCTGCCGTTCGTTGCCTGCGGAGCCGACTGAGACGGTATTGGCGCGGCCGGCCAGCGAACCCTGGCCCAGGGCGACCGAACCGTCCGCCGAAGCATGCGCGTCACGGCCGAGCGCAATCGAGTCGGCGTTGTTGGCAACGGCGGCGTAACCAATCGCGATGCTGCCGGCCGACGCTGCGGATGCGTAGGAGCCGAGCGCGGCCGCGCCTGTTCCCGCGGCTGCGGAATTGGCGCCGAGTGCTGCCGCGCCTGCTCCTGAGGCAGAGGAATTGGCGCCGAGCGCGGCCGAGCCTGCTCCTGAGGCAGAGGAATTAACCCCGAGCGCAGCTGAGCCTGGTCCTGAGGCAGAGGAATTGGCGCCGAGTGCTGCCGCGCCTGCTCCTGAGGCTGCGGAATTGGCGCCGAGCGCGGCCGAGCCTGTTCCTGAGGCAGAGGCATTAACCCCGAGCGCAACTGAGCCGGTTCCCGAGGCACTCGAACTGGCGCCGAGCGCGGTGGCATTCTCGCCGGTCGCTTGCGCGAACGCGCCCAATGCCATCGCCCCCACGCCGTTCGCGAAGGCCTGATTGCCGATCGCCGTGCTGTAGTCAGCCGCCGCCAGCGCCAGATTGCCGCCCGCGAAGGCACTCGTGCCGAGCGCGGTCGACAGGTAGCCGATCGCGACAGAACTCGTACCGATCGCCCTTGCTTGCGCGCCGGTCGCGACCGAATTGTCGCCCTCGGCATCGGCCTGAAGGCCTGTTGCGCTCGATTTGTCGCCCAGCGCACTCGCTTGCACGCCTGCCGCAATCGAGCCGAAGCCCTGCGCGTTCGACTGCACGCCCGTCGCCATCGAGAAAGCGGCTGCCGCCGTGGCCTGAAAGCCCATTGCAATCGAGCTTTCGTTCAGCGCTTGCGAGCCCGCGCCGAGTGCTGCCGAATGGCTGCCGCCCGCGTTCGCCTGCATGCCGTAGGCAATGGAATAGGGGCCCACCGACTGTGCCGCGATACCCGCTGCAATCGAGCCTGCACCGATGGCCATCGCATTCGTGTCCGTAGCGGGATTGAACGGCGCCGCCGCGAAATAGATGGTGGCGGCATGCGCCGCCGGCGCGCCCGCCGCCAAAACCGTCAGCAGCAGTACTGCCTGGGCAATCGCTTTCTTCCGGGCCGTTACTCGCTTTGTCTTCGATCTTGCCGGCGCCGGTGCCGCCAGCGACGTTTGCGTCGCGTCACACCAAGCCAATGGGTTATTGCAATTCATTGTTCTAGAAACTCCGCGGTATTGCGTAAGTGGACGGCGCATCAACGCGGGGGAGCCAATTAAAGATTCATCGCCCTGATAAATTGCACAAAAAATAAAGGCCCGCAGGTTTCGGTTTTCCTGGCAATGCCTTGAGTTTTTGCGCGCACGAAACGCCCGCGACATGCCTGCGCGTCCACCGGGCTGATTGCGTGGGCGATGAGGCTGCGGGATTGTCTAATCCGGCGGTGCGGCGAGAATTCAGGTAAATCCGAAGGCAGCGAGGAAAAATCCTTTTGTGTGTTTAACGCTCGATTCGCTGGTGTGGGAAAATAGATTAAACAAGGAATGGTCGCATTCAATCTGATAATTATTTTTATAATCTGAGTGTGTTCTTGTATTTATACGTCTTTCGTGAGATTCGAAATCTCAAGCGCGCTACTCATTGAAGGCCATTTCAGAATGGCTTGAGCGCCCATCGCGATGGCGCCCGCCGAGCGGCGGTAGGCGGCATCGCGCCCCCGATTTCTCTTGTACGCGGATAGCGACCTACGTCAACCGCTGGCCCTGGCAAACGTTCTACAATGATGGCTGTTCTCCGAAGTGAGTTTTCATGCGCAAATTTTTTCTTCCCGGCTTGACTGCCACGTTCGCCGCGGCTACGGCGCTGGTCGCTGCCGCAGGTTTTTTTTCTCCGGCGGCCCACGCCAACAACGTGATCGTGCTCAATTCCGGCGAAGCCACGCTGAGCCTGATCGACGAGACCAGCCGCCAGGTCATCGGCACCGTGCCCACGGGCAAGGAGCCGCACCACCTGATGGCCACGCCGGACAATTCGTCGCTAATCGTCGCGAATTCGGTGTCGAACAATCTGATGTTCGTCGATCCGAAAACCGGCCAGGTGCAGCGTTGGGTCGAAAACATCGAAGATCCGTATCAGATCGGCTTCTCGCCTGACCGCAAATGGCTGGTCACCACCGGCCTGCGTCTGGACCGTCTCGATATCTACCACTTCGACGGCCAGAAGAACCAGATGACGCTGGCCTCGCGCCTGCCGCTCGCGGTCATGCCGAGCCATATGGCGTTCACGGCCGACAGCAAGACGGTCTTCGTCACGCTGCAGGTTTCGGGCGAACTGGCCGCGATCGACCTGGCCACGCAAACAGTCAAGTGGAAGATGAAGGTCGGCAAGGTGCCGGCGGGCCTGTGGATGACGCCGGGCGAGAAATACCTGCTGATCGGTATGACCGGCGCGGATTACGTCGCGGTAGTCGACTGGCGCAACCAGAAGATCGTCAAGACGATCCACACGGGCAACGGCGCGCATAACTTCCGTTCGCTGGCCGACGGCAAGCACGTCGCGGTGTCGAACCGCGTGGCGAGCACCATCAGCATCATCGACGAAGACTCGCTTACCAACGTCGGCGACATCACCGGCTTGATGCCCGGACCCGACGACATGGAACTTTCCGCCGACAAACGCTATCTGTGGGTTACGTTCCGCTTCGCCAAGCACGTCGGCATCATCGACCTGACAACGCGTAAGCTGATCCAGACGATTGCCGTAGGCCGCTCGCCGCACGGCATCTATTTCTTCAATCGCGCGCCGATCACGGCGCCGAACGGCGCCTGATGCAGGGGCTTATGCCGCACCAGGCGAACCGACACGGATGAAGTAACAGGCCAGCACCATGTTCCATCTGATTTTTTCTTCTCTCGACAGCTTCGTCTCGGCCGTGCAGACGTTGCTGTACGTCGACGTGGTGCAGCCGCTGCTGTTCCGCTTCAACCTGATGGACTACGACGAAGACACTTACGACAGCCTGTATTGGGTGATCGTGGGCGTTTTCGAAGTGCTGGCCATGTACGCGATCCTGCGCCCGCTCGAAGCGCTGCGTCCGGTGGAGCAGTGGGAGAGCCGCAAGGCGGTGCGCGTCGACGTGATCTACACGTGGATCGCCAAGCTCGGCATTCTCAACCTGTTCTTTTTCTTCGCGCTGCAGCCGTTCTTCGACAACGTGCAGGCGTGGCTGCGGCTGCACAACATCTCGAATATCGAGTTCGACAATCTGTGGCCGGGCGTGACCACACAGCCGCTCGTCACGTTCGTGATGTATCTGCTCGTGCTCGACTTCGCCGGTTACTGGTATCACCGCTGGGAACACCGGATCGGCGTGTGGTGGGAACTGCACGCGGTGCATCACAGCCAGCAGCAGATGTCACTGTGGTCCGACGACCGTAACCATCTGCTCGACGGTCTGCTGCAAGCCTCGTTCTTCGCGGTGATCGCGCTGGTGATCGGCGTGCCGCCGTCGCAGTTCGTCGTGCTGGTGGCTATCACGAATCTCGCGCAGAGCGTCCAGCATGCGAACATCCGTCTGTATTTCGGCTGGCTCGGCGAGCGTCTGCTGGTCAGTCCGACCTTCCATCGCCGTCACCATGCCATCGGCTACGGTCATGAAGGCTTGAAATACGGTTGCAACTTCGGCGTGCTGTTTCCGTGGTGGGACATGCTGTTTCGCAGCGTGTCCTGGAGCCGCGAGATGGAGCCGACCGGCATCAGCGATCAGCTCGAAGGCCGCCGCTATGGCGACGGTTTCTGGGCGCAGCACTGGCTCGCCTTTGTGCGCATCGCCG
Source organism: Paraburkholderia sp. RL17-383-BIF-A (assembly GCF_046028015.1). Classification (NCBI taxonomy): domain Bacteria; kingdom Pseudomonadati; phylum Pseudomonadota; class Betaproteobacteria; order Burkholderiales; family Burkholderiaceae; genus Paraburkholderia; species Paraburkholderia sp. RL17-383-BIF-A. The sequence goes on from NZ_JARESR010000002.1 coordinate 191,220, forward strand.
GGCGCCTTTCGCCGAAGCGCCGCACCGAAAGTAACGACGCCGCCGCCGTTTGAGCGCGCCTCCTCCCACGCCGCCGGTTTCCCCGGCGGCGCGTCACGTGGTTTATCCTGTTCACGTTTGCGCACGTCCCGCGGTAAATCCCCTCGAGGGCCGCGCCACGGGATGTCCCTGCGTGGGGCGAGCGGCGGGCCGCATGGCCGGTTCGTCGCGCGGTTCTCTTTGTTCCACTGTTTCGCTCACCGGCACTGGCTCGCATGAATGATCTGTTGCGCTCGTTCGGGCGCGCGCTCGCAAGCGCGCTCCACCCGCGCATGCTCTGGCTGACCTTCATGCCGTTTCTCGCGGCAACGGTCGGGTGGGGCGTGATCCTGTGGTTTTCCTGGCAGACGCTGATCGGCGCGACCCGCACCTGGCTCGAAGGCTGGTCGTTTACGCTCACGCTTTATCATCTGTTCGACTGGCTGGGTTTTGCGGCGCTGCACACGGCAATCGCGCCGTTTATCGTTATCGCGATGGCGATTCCGCTGATCGTCGTCACCGTGCTGCTGCTGATCGCCACGCTGTCGATGCCCTCGGTGATCCGCTTCCTGTCAGCGCGCCAATTCCCCAGCCTGGAAATGCGTCGCGGCGGAACGTGGTACGGTAGCCTCGCTCAGGCGTTATGGACCACGCTGGTCTGTCTGGTGCTGCTGATCGTCACGCTGCCGCTGTGGCTCGTGCCGCCGTTCTTCGCGCTGATTCCGCCGCTGCTGTGGGGCTGGCTCACGTATCGTGTGATGACCTACGACGCGCTCGCGCTGCATGCCACGCGCGACGAGCGGCGCGCGCTGGTGCGGCGATTCCGCCTGCCGCTGCTGCTGATCGGCATTGCGAGCGGTTTGCTGGGTTCGCTGCCCACGCTGCTGTGGGCGTCGTCGGTCTGGCTGATCGTGCTGTTCCCGGTGATCACGGCCGTGACGATCTGGATCTATGCGTTCATCCTCGTCTTCTCGGCGCTGTGGTTCGGCTACTACTGTTTGCGCGCGCTGCAACGCATGCGCGCGGAAGAGCACGGCGGCGTGCGGCACGCGGCGCCGGTTCCTTACTGATGAATTACTGACTAAGCAAAAGAGGCGGCAATGGCATTTGGCGTCATCATCATCGGCGATGAAATCCTGTCCGGCAGGCGTATCGACAAGCATCTGCCGAAGGTCATCGAATTGCTCGGCGCGCGCGGGCTGTCGCTCGGCTGGGCGGAATACATCGGCGACGACCCCGAGCGCATCACGGCGACGCTGCGGCGCACGTTCGCTTCGGGCGATATCGTGTTCTCCACGGGCGGCATCGGTGCCACGCCGGACGACCACACGCGCCAATGCGCGGCGGCCGCGCTCGGTGTGCCGCTCGAACTGCACCCGGAGGCCGCGAGGCTGATTCAGGAGCGCATCCGCGACATGCATCCGGCTAACTCGGCGGCGCCGCTCGATCTGCAGTCGCCGGAGAACCTGCATCGTCTGAATATGGGCACTTATCCGCAGGGCGCGTCGATCATTCCGAACGGCTACAACAAGATCCCGGGCTTTTCGATTCGCCAGCATCACTTCGTGCCGGGCTTTCCGGTCATGGCGTGGCCGATGATCGAATGGGTGCTGGATACGCAGTACGCGCATCTGCATCACGCCATGCCGCACGCGGAGAAGTCGCTACTGGTGTTCGAGTTGCCGGAGTCGCGCCTCACGCCGCTGATGGAAAAGATCGAACACGATTTCCCGGGCGTGCGCGTCTTCAGCCTGCCGAGCGTGGGCGATGCGGAACGCGGCGGCGTGTATGCGCGGCATCACATCGATCTGGGTGTGAAGGGCGAGCCCGAGGCGGTAGCGGCGGCGTTCGTCAAGCTGCGCGAGGGGGTGCACCTGCTGGGCGGCGATATCGTCGAACCCGAGGCGGCGGCCGCGGCGGCGAAACCGCGCGCCTGAGCCGCGCGGCATTTTTCAGGTGGGTTCGGGCGCTGCGGCGCCCATTTTTCACCGCGCCCGTCTTTGATTCGAGCGCGGCTTGAGCGCATCATCGGCCTGTCACATTCGGCGCAGACGATGTGCCTGTTCTCACAGGCGCGCCCGAATCAAGGCGGTATTGCACCGGCCTCGACGAACCTCGGCAACAGCCAGGGATCAGGCAACACCTGCGCTAACACTTCAGGCAAAAACGAGGCCGCAATCGCGGTGCGACATCCCGTCATTCACGCGCCGATCCACGGCAACCCGCGAAAGCACCAGCCCGACACTGTCTTACGATGCCCTTGGCCGTCCTTGTCGCCTTCGAAGCCTTCCAGCAGGTCGTACGCCTTGTTGAAGCCGGCTTGCGTGGCGGCAATCGCGGCGAGCTTGGAGCGCGCGGCGCTGCGGCACAGGAACAGCACCGGCGTATCGGGCGTGGCCACCTGATTCAATTGCTGGAGGAATTCCTGATTAGGCACCGCGCCCGGATAACGTGTCCATTCGACGTGCGCGTATTGTCCGTCGCCGATAACCGGCCGGCCGACCCAGTCGAGTTCGGCGCGGGTACGCACGTCGACGAGGCGGGCGCGCGGATCGAGCTGCAACAGTTCGAATGCTTCCGCCGGCGACACTGCGCCCGCGTACGGCAACTGGTTCTCGTTGCGGCGCTTGTCCGCGACTGCGTACAACTGTTCGAGCGAGCTCATGAGCGCAAATCTCCTTCGGGCCAAATAATCATTCTAGCGCGCGGCAAGGTCGCGCATGCATGGCTCGAACGGCGCACAACGGCGTGATCGTCGCGACGGGAGGTGCGCGCGAACTTGGTGCGGATTTCCGTGCATGCACCAAAATAAAGAAGATGAATGTTGCCGATTTGGCGAATGCACGTATTTGGTGCGACGCAGAGCCCAAAGTTTTTAGGGCTGCATGTGGCGCGGTGCGCCCATTCCCCGCAAACGCGCGCGTGGTGTGGTTTTGCGCCGGGTTGGCGCATACATGGCACAGAAGCTGCTTTATTGGTGCCGATCGATTTGTCCGAGCATAGTTTTATATTCATCCTGAGGCATTGAGGGGTGGACGTGCCGGGACGGGTCAGCTAGATTGGGCGGCGGCTGAATCCGCCGAATTCGTTAATCAGGAGATAGGTTATGAGTAAATCCGTGGCCGACGTCGTTCAACTCGTCAAAGACGAAGACGTCAAGTTTGTCGACTTCCGTTTCACCGACACGCGCGGCAAAGAGCAACACGTTTCGGTGCCGGTGTCGGCATTCGATGAAGACAAGTTCGAAAGCGGCCATGCGTTTGACGGTTCGTCGATTGCCGGCTGGAAAGGCATCGAAGCATCGGACATGTTGCTGGTCCCGGACGCGAACACGGCCTTCATCGACCCGTTCTACGAAGAATCGACCCTCGTGCTGACCTGCGACGTCGTCGAACCGGCGGACGGCAAGGGCTATGAGCGCGACCCGCGCTCGCTGGCAAAGCGCGCTGAAGCGTATCTGAAGAGCACGGGCCTCGGCGACACGGCATTCTTCGGTCCGGAACCCGAATTCTTCATTTTCGACTCGATCAAGTGGGGCACGGATCAGTCGGGCACGTTCGTCAAGATCGGTTCGGAAGAAGCACCGTGGTCGTCGTCCATGGACTTCGAAGGCGGCAACACCGGCCACCGTCCGGGCACGAAGGGCGGCTATTTCCCGGTCGCTCCGGTCGACACCTTCCAGGACATCCGTTCGGAAATGTGTCTGCTGCTCGAACAGATCGGCATTCCGGTCGAAGTGCACCACCACGAAGTCGCGGGCCAAGGCCAGAACGAAATCGGCACGAAGTTCTCGACGCTGGTGCAACGCGCTGACTGGCTGCAGCAAATGAAGTACATCATCCACAACGTCGCGCACACGTACGGCAAGACGGCAACGTTCATGCCGAAGCCGGTGGTCGGTGACAACGGTTCGGGCATGCACGTTCACCAGTCGATCTGGAAAGACGGCACGAACCTGTTCGCAGGCAACGGTTACGCAGGTCTGTCGGAATTCGCGCTGTTCTACATCGGCGGCATCATCAAGCATGCTCGCGCGCTGAACGCGATCACGAACCCGTCGACGAACTCGTACAAGCGCCTCGTGCCGCACTTCGAAGCACCGGTCAAGCTGGCTTACTCGGCACGCAACCGTTCGGCATCGATCCGCATTCCGCACGTGTCGAACCCGAAGGGCCGCCGTATCGAAACGCGTTTCCCGGATCCGATGGCGAATCCGTACCTGTGCTTCTCCGCGCTGATGATGGCGGGTCTGGACGGCGTGCAGAACAAGATTCACCCGGGCGAAGCCGCCGACAAGAACCTGTACGACCTGCCGCCGGAAGAGGATGCAAAGATCCCGACCGTGTGCGCCGGCCTCGACCAGGCTCTGGACGCGCTGGACGGCGACCGCGAGTTCCTGACGCGCGGTGGCGTGTTCACGGATTCGATGCTCGACGCGTACATCGAACTGAAGACGGGCGAGCTGCAACGCTATCGTCAGTCGGTGCACCCGATCGAATTCGAAATGTACTACTCGCTGTAAGCGGCAATGGCGCTTCGCCCTTCACACGGCGAAGCGCTTTGCCCGACGCTCGCGATCGGTCACGAAGGGACGGCGGCGCCGTCCCTTTTTTGTTAGGCCGAGCACAACGTTTGCGGCGTACGGGCGTGGTAGAGGTATCGAGCAAGGCAACACGCGGACTACCTGATTTATCACCATCTCCTATCGGCCAGACTGCAAGATGGTTCTAAAGAATCTGATCAAGGCAAGGAAAGGGCACGAGCAGACGCTCTCGGACGACGCTCAACTCGTCAGCTCCGGATTGCTGCCCGGCTTCGAGGCGTTGCCGACGGTTGTGCTGGTGCTCGAAAAGCGCACGCTGCGCGTCGCGTTTGCGAATCCGTCAGCGGAGTCGATGCTGGATCTCTCGCGCCGGCAACTCACGCAGATGGCGTGGCCGGACATCTTTTCGAATGCCGACGAACTGGTCGCGACCATTTCCGCGATCGCCGCCCACCGTTTTCACGCGACGCATCTGGACGCCGTGCTCGAACGTCCGGGCCACGAGCCGCTGCATGTGCATGCGATCGTCGGCTTTCTGGAAAGCGCGCAAGACTATGTGCTGCTCGAACTGTTCGAGAACGAGCGGCATTTACGCACCGACCGTGAGGAGCGCATCAACGACCTCACGGCGGTCAACAAGCAACTGATCCGCAATCTCGCGCACGAAATCAAGAATCCGCTGGGCGGGATTCGCGGTGCGGCGCAACTGCTCGAGTTCGAACTCGGCGAGCGTCAGCGCGATGAGTTGCGCGAGTACACGCAGGTCATCATCAAGGAATCGGATCGGCTGCAAACGCTGGTCGACCGTTTGCTCGAACCGCACCGCCATCCGCATATCGTCGGCGACGTGAACATTCACGAGGTGTGCGAGCGCGTGCGCCAGGTGATTCTCGCGGAGTTTCCGCGCGGCCTCACCATCGAGCGCGATTACGACGTGAGCGTGCCGGACCTGCGCGGCGACAAGGAGCAACTGATCCAGGCGCTCCTGAACATCGTGCGCAACGCGGCCGAAGCATTGCGCGAACGGATTTCGCAAGGCGATGCGCGGATCGAATTGCGCACTCGCGTGGCCCGCAAGATCACCGTGTCGAAACGTTTATGTAAGCTGGCATTGGACTTGCGTATTACTGACAACGGCCCAGGCATTCCCGAAGAAATCCGTGACCGCATTTTCTATCCGCTCGTGTCGGGGCGCGAGGACGGCAGTGGTCTCGGACTGACGCTCGCGCAGACATTCGTGCAACAGCACGACGGTTTGATCGAAGTGGATAGCCGCCCGGGCCACACCGAGTTTCAGATTCTGCTGCCGCTCGACTGCTAACACGATATGTATCTCAAGACTTCTGACCGACCCATATGAAGCCGATCTGGATAGTAGACGACGATCAATCGATTCGCTGGGTGCTCGAAAAAGCACTGGCCCGCGAAAACTTCGCGACCCGCAGCTTCGCGAACGTGCGCGAAGCGTCGGCCGCGCTCGATCACGACAGCCCGCAGGTGCTGGTTTCCGATATCCGGATGCCTGGCGGCTCCGGCCTCGAATTGCTGCAAACCGTCCGTGACAAGGTGCCGGGCTTGCCCGTCATCATCATGACGGCATTCTCCGATCTGGATAGCGCGGTCGCCGCATTCCAGGGCGGCGCGTTCGAATACCTCGCCAAACCTTTCGACGTCGACAAGGCGGTCGAACTGATTCGCCGCGCGGTGGACGAAAGCATGCGCGGCGAACAGACGTGGGACGAGCGCGTCACCGAAACACCGGAAATGCTCGGCCAGGCGCCGGCCATGCAGGACATGTTTCGCGCGATCGGCCGACTGTCCCATTCTGCTGCAACCGTGCTCATTACCGGCGAATCAGGCACCGGGAAGGAACTGGTCGCGCGTGCGTTGCACCGACATAGCCCACGCGCGAACGGTCCCTTCATCGCGCTGAACACCGCGGCGATTCCAAAGGATCTGTTGGAATCCGAATTGTTCGGTCATGAGCGGGGCGCTTTCACCGGCGCGCAGGCCATGCGCCAGGGGCGCTTCGAGCAGGCTGAGAACGGCACGCTCTTTCTCGACGAAATCGGCGACATGCCGTTCGATTTGCAGACGCGGTTGTTGCGCGTGCTGTCGGACGGGCAGTTTTATCGCGTCGGCGGCCACAATCCGCTGCGCGCCAATGTGCGCGTGATCGCGGCGACGCACCAGAATCTCGAATCGCGTGTTCGTCAGGGTCTGTTTCGGGAAGACTTGTATCACCGTCTCAATGTGATCCGCTTGCGTTTGCCGGCCTTGCGCGAACGTAGCGAAGACATTCCGCTCCTCACGCGCCACTTCCTGCAAAAGAGCGCGCGCGATCTCGGCGTCGAGCCGAAGCGCGTGTCCGAAGAGGCGCTGGCCTATCTCGCTTCGCTGCCGTTTCCGGGCAACGTGCGTCAGTTGGAGAACCTCGCCAACTGGCTGACGGTGATGGCGCCCGCGCAGACCATCGAGATCAAGGACTTGCCGCCCGACCTCGGGCCCGCGCAAGCAGGCGTGACCGATCTGGCCGGCGGTGGCGGCGCGATCGGTGCGGGGGAGGCGAGCCTGGCCGGCGGCGCGCCGGTCAACGGCGCGAGCGCTGTGGTGCATCCGGCCGCGGCGGGCGGATTGCCGGTTGCGAGCCCCGTCAGCGCCTGGGAAGGCGGCTTGCGCACCGAAGTCGCGCGCATGTTGCGCGAGAACGCGGCGGACGTCATGGACGAACTCGCGCGCCGGTTCGAAGCAGCGGTGATTCGCGAGGCGCTGGACTTCACGCGCGGCCGCAAGGTGGAAGCGGCCGAGCGTCTTGGCATCGGCCGCAATACGATTACTCGCAAGATTCAGGAACTGAATCTCGAGCCTTAAAGGGATTGCCTGGTCGGTAATCCTATCTATTCTGAACTTGATGTCTGGCACCATGGGCGCTTTGGCGCGCATGGTGCGGCACGATGTCGCCTTAACGAGTTCACCTGCAGAGCGAGCGGCATAATCGGTTCTCCTTTCTATTTCGGGAGCCGTTATGTCGACGCCGTTTTCCTGGCCTCTTTCCCCCGACACCTTCCTCGCATTCGAAGCGCTCGACGATCCGGTGGTGCTCGATTGGGTGGAGCGGCAGAACGCGCGTACGCTTGCGGAATGGGGGAGCGGGGCGCGCTTTGGCGCGTCCAAAGACCGGCTCGCCGCGATTTACTTGCGTGACGATCGCCCGGTCATCCCCGGGCGATGGCGGGATTGGGCTTACGATCTCTGGCAGGACGAACACAATCCCCGAGGTATCTGGCGCCGCACTTTATGGGCGAATTGGCGTGCAGGCCAATCCGACTGGCAGACATTACTCGATCTCGATCTGCTTTGCGAAGAAGAGCAGATGCCGTGGGTCTGCGTCAACGAGAAGATCCTCGATCCGGATGGCGACCGGGCGCTGATCTTCCTCTCGCCCGGTGGGGCGGATGCGCTCGTCGTGCGCGAGTTCGATCTGGAAACACTGCGTTTTGTCGATGATGGATTCGCGCTTCCGGGACCAGGCAAGCATTCGATTTTCTGGATCGATCGTGACACTGTCTATCTTGCTTGGGACAACGGCGGCGCGAGTCTGACGCGTTCCGGCTACCCGCGCGAAGTGCGGCGCTGGGCGCGCGGCACACCGATAACGGACGCACCGGTCGTGTTCCGCGCAGAATTCGACAATGTGTCGGTTTGCGCATTTTACGAGCCCGTCGATCGGCGCCACGCGCTGTCCGTCGCCGTCGATTCATTTGATTCAGAGACCTACTATCTTTCCGCTTCGCAGGAGTGGCAGCGTTTCGACGCGCCGACGCACGTCGCAATCGAGGCGTGGGCCGGCTGGCTGCTGCTTCAACCGCGCCTTCCCTGGGATTGCGGCGGGGTCGTCTATGCCGGCGGCACATTGCTCGCCGTTCGCGAGGCGGCATTCTTGCGCGGTGAGCGCGATTGCGTGCCACTCTTCGTGCCCACGCCGACAACTTCGGGCTGCGGCTACTCGATCACGCAGCACCAGCTGATCGTTTCATATCTCGACGACGTGCAGCAGCGCACGGTTTTGTGGCATGCAAGACCGTCGGGCGATGCGTCCTGGGAGTGGATATCGCGCGAGTTTCCATTGCAGGAGAACGTGCAGGTCGGTGTTTCGCCGATCGAGTCGACCATCGGCGACGAGGCGTATGTCAGTGTGGAGGACTATCTTCAGCCCGGTGGTTGCTGGATTGTCGATCTCGCACAGGATGATCTCTCGCAGTGGCAATTGATTGACCGATACCCTGCCAGTTTCGATGCCACGCCTTTCGCGGTGACGCGCGCTCATGCGGTGTCGGCGGACGGCACCCGGGTGCCCTATACCCTGATCGGGCCGCGAGAGCGCACAGAGCAACCGCGGCCGTGTTTGCTGAACGGGTATGGCGGCTTCGCGATTTCGCTGACGCCGGGCTACATGACCGGGGTCGGTCTCGGTTGGTTGGAGGCCGGCGGTGTCTACGTGGTGGCGAATACGCGTGGTGGCGGGGAGTTCGGCCCTGCCTGGCATACCGCGGCGGTGGGTCCCAACCGGCAGCGCGCGTTCGACGACTTCATCGCTGTCGCGCAGGCGCTCATTGACACCGGGGTGACGACGCCTGCGCAACTGGGCATTCAGGGCGGCAGCAACGGTGGCCTGCTGGTGGCGGCGTGCATGGTGCAACGGCCCGAGTTGTTCGGTGCCGTGGTCAGTCAGATGCCGCTGCTGGACATGAGCCGCTACCATCTTCTGCACGCAGGGGCATCATGGCTCGAAGAATACGGCGATCCGGATGTCCCGGAGGACGCGAGCGTGCTCGCCGCGTATTCGCCTTACCATCAGGTGTCGGCTAACCGGCAGTACCCGCCCGTGCTGTTCATGACATCCACCGACGACGACCGTGTACACCCCGGCCATGCCCGCAAGATGGCCGCACGAATGCAGGCGCTCGGCGCCGCGCAGGTCTGGTACTTCGAGGACACACAGGGCGGCCACGCAGCCGCGGACGGGCTGCAAATGGCGGTGCAGGACGCTCTTGTCCTCGAGTTCTTGTGGTCGTGCCTGGGTGACGGCGAGCGGCGTGCCACCTGAGCGCCTCGCGGGCGCGTGAGATCCAGTCAGTCGGCCAGGCGAGCGTCAGCCGAGTTGCGCGACAACCGGCGCGTGGTCCGACGGCTGATCCCACTTGCGCGGCACCTTGTCGATGTCGCATGACGAGCACACTTCAGCCAGCGCCTTCGACAGCAGAATGTGATCGATGCGCAGTCCGGCGTTGCGGCGGAACGCCATCATCCGGTAGTCCCACCACGAGTAGAGCTTCTCCGGCTGCTCGAACTGGCGGAATGCGTCGACGAGGCCGAGTTCGATCAGACGCACGAACTCCGCGCGCTCTTCGGGTGACACCAGATTCTGGCCTTCCCACGCTTTCGGATCGTGCACGTCGCGGTCTTCCGGCGCGATGTTGTAGTCGCCGAGCAGCGCGAGCTTCGGATGCAATGCCATTTCGCTCGCGATCCAGTCGTGCAGCGCGGCGAGCCAGCGCAGCTTGTAGGCGAACTTGTCGGTGCCCGGCGCCTGGCCGTTCGGGAAATAGGCGGAGATAACGCGCGTGCCTTCAATGGTCGCTGCAATTACGCGTTGCTGCGGATCCTCGAACCCGGGAATGTTGCGCACGACGCTGCTTTCATCCACCGTCAGGCCGTCGCGCACCAGAATGCCGACGCCGTTGTAAGTCTTCTGGCCGGCGAACCAGCTCCGGTAGCCTTTCTCCGCGAGTTCGGCGCGGGGAAATTTTTCGTCCGGCAACTTCAGTTCCTGAAGGCACAGCACGTCGGTGCCGCTGGTTTCGAGCCAGTCGATCACATGCTGCTGGCGGACTTTGAGGGAGTTGACGTTCCAGGTGGCGATTTTCATGACATTCTCACAAGCTTGCGTGATTCCGATAGTCCCGCATCTTATCGCGCTGGAGAGGGGGCGGTGAAAATGGCCCTGGCGCGGCAACGAAAATAAAAGGGCGGTGCCGTCCCGCTGCGGCGTATAGTGGGATCACACACACTCGCATTCTTGCGCATCGGGGGAGGCATCATGGCTGAACTTTATCCGGCTCTTTATAAGGACTTCGAAGTGCACCCGTTGGTGTTTTCGCGGACGTTCGACAAGTTCGACGGCCACAAGCGTCATGCCGAAGGTTACGACGTCGCGGTACGCGTTTGCCGGCCCGGCGCGATTAGCGGCTCGACGGCGAGCCGCGTGTTTCGTCTCGTGCGGCCGTCCACGTTTTCCGATTTTGGTGTGGCCAAGCGCAGCGCGAGCCAGTACGGCGCGGATATCATCGACGGCAAGGTGGAAGGCGCGACGGTCCAGGATCTGTGAGTCGTTTCGCGAGCGCGAAATAATTCGCGCGTTTGTTTGACGTATTGAGAACATCTCTATACAATTCGTTTTCTCTGACGCGGGGTGGAGCAGTCTGGCAGCTCGTCGGGCTCATAACCCGAAGGTCGTAGGTTCAAATCCTACCCCCGCAACCAAAGCCCAGTAGTGAGTGTCGCGATAGCTGGGTAGCATGCAAAAGGTTCTTTGCTTGCAGGGCAATCGTCATGTAGTTCAGGCGTGAGTGTCCAAAAAAAATCGCAAGATATCGCAAAACATCAAACCCGCTACGGCGGGTTTTTTGTTTTCCGCATCTGACCTATTGAGACCCGCTGGCTCACGCATTCGACAACTGCTCGTGCGAGGCGGCATGCATTGCAACCATTCGCGGCAGCGGTCTTGCAAACGAAGGGATATCACTTGAACGTCGTGAACGATCTCAACGCGCTACACCAGCTCGCGCCAGACGCGGACGAGGATTAACGCAAATTCGCGCCGTACGCTGCGTTCGCGATGGATGGCGTCACCTGAGCCGCACCAGCTCAATCATTGTCCTGTCTCGCTATTTTGGTCGTTCGTACGGACTCGCTTGCCGCGGAAGCAGGGAAGGGGTTGGTCAAGTCGCGGTTGCGAAGCCATCCGGTCACGATCTTACGAGAGTCTGTTTCGTCAATCGACATATCGGGACTCACGTATCGCGCGTACGAGTAACCTTCGCGCCGGCTAAGTAATGTGACGAGATCTCCTGGCAAAATATACTGTCGCCGTTTGCCGATGCCCGGTTTTTCATAGAAATAGGTTTTGTTGGTGGAAACGGCGATACCAACGGCGTCGAATCGTTCAGTCGCCGAATACTGACTAGCGCCACGTTCTCCGGGCGCCGCATTAAACAAGCCCGCTGCACTCTGACACCCCGCGTGCGGACGATCTGTTTTTAGCGCGATTTCATTGTCGTGCAGATACAGCGTGCCGTCGATTTCCGCCCGTGGGTCGCGTTGAGCATAGGAGAACATTCCTTTATAGGGAATGAAGTCGAACGTCTTCATTCGCAACACCTCTGTTCCGTCCGCGCTTTTGACTCCCTCATCTCTGTTCGCCATGAACAGGAACCCGCATGAGAATGGGGTTTCCTGGGCGCGGTAATAGCCGACGATATCCTCCCCCGACTGATAGGTTACGAAACTCAGTTCGTCGTATGTCGTCGCGACACCGGCGGTGGCGATTTGGCAGGCCAACATAAGGAAGCAGGATGCAATCGCTTTGAAAAGCCCTCTATTTGAATTTTTCATAAAATTTTCTCATCGAGTCAGGATATTTTTGAGGATAATGTTGGCCGTTGTAATAATATGCAAAAGACTCCCAGTTCTTCTCTTGCAGTGCTTTTTTTGCTGAACTGTTCATGGACGTAGGCGACAAAAAGATCAAATTGCTCGTCAACGCCCTGCATTTCGAGGTTGGCTAACTCGATGGGACTTGCGTAGCCCATTTCTTCGTAGAAAAAGGCCAACACCTGGAATGCTCCCCATGAGCAGGCCATGATCGCGGCATCACGATTCAACGCGCATGCCTGAACAAAACGCTCGTATTGGTGCATGACTTTTTCATCGCTGTGCGACCAGCCATGATCGTCAGTTTCGCCAGCCGTGTATCCGCCTTGAATCGGCAGGCAAAGATTAGGAAATGCCGGGAAAGGATTCGGCTGCTTTTTTAATAAAGCCGGCTTTTCATTTCTCTTGTCCTTCGGCAAGAGGGATCGAAAGAAGACATGACGTTCGTAGCGAATTTTTGGCAAGCCGTTGTCACAGAATCCCACCCCATCGCTTTCGGTCATCGCGACCGCCTTGATGGCAGCCGCCTCACAGCCGAGAGTCTTCGCCGCCTCAGCGTATTTCTTCTCGCTTATTTCGAGCGTTTTGGGATAGTTGAGCTTTGATCCGAGCACGTTGAATGCGACAGTGGTCGGCTTGCCGGTATCGACAACCGTGTAGTAGTGGTCAATGGTCACGGTCGTCTTTTCCTTTTTCGTCTTGTCGTCGATCGTGGTTTCCTTATGGCGTGTCGGCGTATCCCTTTTGACTTTGCCCTGCTCAGTGACTTTCTGCGACCAACCGATATAAGGCCCAAACTCGCCCACGAGCCGCTCGACGGTCATGACTTCATCGTGTTGCACCACAGGAAGGTTCAATTCCTGCTCGAATTCCTCCTTCGGCGTGAGCTTCGTCGTGGCTTCCAGGTGGTATTCGGGGCTGGTGACCGTAAATACGCTGATGTCTTTCTTCGGTGTGACCGTGGCCTTCCAGACGAACTCGCCTCGACGGTTCTTCACCAGCACGTCAATCGGCTGGTTCCGTGCGGCATTGCGAATCGTGATCGCGTAGCCGTCTTTGTCCGTTGTCGCTTCAATGGTGTTTGCAATTGCAGGCGGAGGAGGCGCGGTAGCCGCGGAGGCGACAGCGGGAGCGGACGTGGCCAGCGTTGCCGATGCGTCGGCAGCGTCGGTCTGCGCGCCGGTTGTCCATTGCGGAGCGGGCCGCGCGCCCGCACCCGCCTTGATCTGCACGGAGAGTCCTTCAATGGGCTTCTGCAGGACGTCACGAAAGACAAGGGTAGCTTGCACGTAGGGTGCAGCCGATCCCTTCGGCTGACTTGCTGGATGCTTGTGATGAGCCATAGGTTCTTGCAGGTTCGTTGTTCGTTTGCACACACGACTCACGCCGACGCGTCGCTATCGTCGGACTCGTCATGGTCGTACGCGTCTTCCGCGACGCGCCAGTCGCCCGCGCCAACTTCGCACTTCACTTGGGTCGATGCCGGCGTGGTGACGGTGAGCGTGGCCCCGTTCGTCAACATCCCCTGCTGCTGGATCGTGCCGTCGGGCAGATAAATTCGATAAGACTGGTCTGCCAGCCTTAGGCCGACGCCATGATTCCTGGCGACGGTACTCACGTCGAACGTCTGGGTGTAAATGCCGGCCGGATTCTGAACGAGCGGGGCGAGCGGAAGGACGGGCAGTGGCGCGCGCATCGACGATGCGTCTGGTTTGCCCCAGTGAGGGGTCTTTTCGAGAATGGGCCCGGGCGAGCCGTTGACGATGCCGCCCGCGCTGATCTGGATGTACGAACCGCCCGCGCCAATCCAGACTTCCTTCGCGGCGGTGAGAACAATCTTGCCGTCTGTGCTGCCAATGGTGATGTCCTTGAGAGCGGCAAGCGCCAGTTCATCGCTTTGCGCCTGGATGTCTATCCTGCCTTTCGCCGCGATCAGCTTCATGCCGAGCGCGTAGGCGAACATGGAGATCGCACCGCGCACCGAGGCGAGTAAAGACCTCCCTGATGACACGCTCACGTCGCGGCCCGCCGTGACCGCATGATCATTTGCGCTCGCCATGTGCGTGCCGTCGGCCGCCGAGGTCGCGATGCCCGCGCTACTCGCCAGCAGCAAATCGGGGCGCGTCATTTCCGGTGACGGGTTCTCGCAGGTTCTTGCGCCGCCGTTGAGCGCGTTGTTCTGCGCGCCGATCGAGCGGGCTGCGTCGTTCTGGTTTGCTTCGATGGGTTGGGCGTTGTGCCGCTGCGCAAGCTGCGCGAGGTCTTCATGCTGTTCGCGCGCCCGCGTTAGACGCTGCACCGTTTCACCCATGTCCTTGACGGGCGACATTGCCCCGGCCCGTGGTTCGGTCGTCACCAGCATGCCCTGGTTTGCACGCACCACGCCGTGCGCCTGCGTTGCCAGTTCGAAGCCTTCACCGCGCGCCTCGTCGCGTCCTTGGTGTCCGTCGATACGCGTGTTAAAGCCGAGCACGAGCCGCGACTGCGCGTGGTCACTTGCAACCTGAACCTGCAACTGTCCAGGAGTGTCGTCCGTCACGACGCTGTTGGCCGAGTGGCCTTTCAGTTCCCGGCTGCGCCAGCCCGACAGCGCATCGTTCTTCGGCAAGGCCCACGGAGCCTGGTGAAGCTCTGTCGTATGCTCGGACATGATGTAGGGCCGGTCCGGGTCGCTGTCGTAGTAGCCCACCAGAACGTGGTGTCCGACGCGCGGCAGCCACATGGCGCCGTGTTCGGCGCCATGCCAGGGCGACGCGACCCGCAGCCAGCAGCTTGCGTCCTGGTCGGTCGGCCCGATCCTGTCCCAGACAAAATGAGCTTTGACGCGCCCGTACTGGTCACAGTAAGTTGACTCTTCTCCGTACCCCGTGATGACGGCCGCTTCGGCGTAAGCGCGGGGCTTCTTCGCTTTTTGCGGCGCACGGTAGAACGTAGCGGCGGGCACGGCCATAAACTTCGTTTCACAACTGTACGGGCGCATGAGACTGCCATGCTGCGAGACGGTGTCGTTGTTGACGATTTCGGTATGGGTGGACACGACCAGGTATTCGCCGTCGCCGGGCGTCAGCGGATAGCCCTGGAGGGCAAACGTATAGCCCGTCATCAGTCCGCGCAGGTTGCCTTTGCCTTTCGCGCGCAGACTCTTCGAACGGTGTGCTTCGACTTTCACGCGTGCGAGGTGCTTGCTGTCGAAGTCGGGATCATTGCGCCACGAAGGATCGACACCGTTCGGTCCTTCCATGGGCTGCGAGTAGTCGCCCCACGCATATTCCTCGGCGTTGTCGCATGAGCGCTGACTGTGGTCCGCCTGTTCGACCGTCAGCGCCGCAAGTGACTGCGTGTAGTCGTAGTCGACCAGCGTCACCTGGCCCGTCGTCAGTTGCCGGGAAACGCGAAACGCGTGGACATGTTCTTCGTCGATGCGCTGGCCGTCGCGGTCGAGAAAGCGCAGCGTCTGATAAGCGGGCGGGTGCTTCTGATAGGCGCCAGGCGAGTCGCACAACACCAGCGTGCTCTCGTTGAAGAAGAACGTAATGCCCCATTCCTGCCACAGCCGGGACAGCCACGCGAAATCCGACTCCCACCACTGCCGCTGATACTCGCGCTTCGGATAGGGGCGGCGCGCAGCGCCGGGACCGGCGAGGCGCATGTCGAACGGGTACGGGTATTTCTGCAGTACCTCGCGCGTTATCTCGGTCACGTCCTTGTCTTGCAGGATCCGGCTATCACGGTTCAACGTGGCGAGATATAACCAGGGGCGAATGTTAAGGCGGTAGTACGCACGCCGCTCATCCGCGCCGACGCACTTCGCCGAGACGATCAGCCCTGTCAGCTTGCGCACGTCCGCGCCGCAGTTCGCTGCCGTGCCCGAGCGGCCCGGATCTGAGGCGCCACTGCCCTCGATAGCGATGTTGACGGTGACTTCCTTGCCGATCAGCGAGTCGACGTCGACTAGCCGCTGCGCCTCGACAACGCTCAGCCGCGCGTCATCCATCGTGCTGACATCGACATCGTAGTCGTACAGACGGCCGAGCTTCTCTTTCCCCGCCAGCCGGCCAACGACGAACAGTGATTCGCCTGCCCATTGCGGCAGCGCCTTGCCGCTCATTTCCAGCGTGCGCGGCTGTTTAAACCAGGACATCGGCGACTCCAATCATCAGCAACTCCCTTGGCGAGCAACTCAGATAGGGTGGTAAATCAGGCACTGGAAAATGAGATCGTCACGCCGCTCAAACCGCGTCGCGCGTGCCGGCGCGCGGTGGCCAGCGTCCAATTCGCCCGCGCTGCTTCGAGCGCAATACGGTCGTGGTGAACGAACGAGGCGACACATGGCGGGCCACGTAGCGTTCCAGCACGAGCGCAAGCGTGTACGGGCTCACGCCACCGAACTCCGTTTCGTCGAAAGTCAGCTCGCATTCAATCCCGCGGCCGAACATGTGATCGCCGTCGAGCGCCAGACGACGGTTGACAGGCGTGGCGGTTGCGCCCACTAGCCCCGCCACGTGACGCCGCAATTCATGAGACTCGGTGCCCAGGTACAGGTCCATCAGCCTGCGCAGTCCGTCGGCGGCGCACGGTTGATCCGGCCGGCCATCGAACGCCCTGTAGGTGAAGCTCAGTTGCCCGATCAACTGCCATGCGCGCTTACCGAACGCAAGCGGTGGCCGGGGCGTCGTCGGCGCGCGCAGCAGGCCAATGCTCTTTTGGGGAATCGAGCTCGCCACAGACAGGTCGGACACGCCGTTGCACGGCACCACGCACGGGAGGTCACGATTGGTCAGGAGCGCTTCGAGCGACACATTGCGAATGCCTTCTGCATCAGGCATTCCGTTCTCGTCCACCAGCGAGAGGAACGTGCGTGTTTCCGTGAACGGCCGGCGGCTGCCGTAGTGGCGGGAGTCATCAGCCGGGCGGGTCAACTCGCGCCGTATCGTAAAGTAGCGCCCGCTTTGACCATCGCCATGCCGGTAGCGCGCGTGCAGGGGATGGAGTCGCAGCGCTTCGGCATGTTCCGAAACCTGTCCCTAGGCACCCGATACCGAATACACCTCGTAGTCGCGCGGAAATTTGGCCACAGGCACGAGCGGGTGGTCAGCTGCCCGAGCGCCAAGCGCCAGCCACTCGGTGCGCCGTGGAAACAGGTTGATGATGGGCGTGCAGAACAGCGCGAAATGCGACGCGTCGACCGTCTCTGCCAGCTTGTCCACGCGGCGGTCGAGTAACACGATGATTTCAGCCTCAGTGCTGCCGATGGCGGACAACCCCTTGCCAAGGCCGGTGAGCGTGAAAAACCAGAAGCGTGCGGGACAGCTGAAATACTCCTGCAACAGGTTGTGCCCGTGAAACTTGTGAGGAACGGCGGGCAGCAGGCTCTGTTCCGGTTCGAGTGCATCATGCACGACCGCATTCTCGGTGACGACATGCAGCGTGCCGGTCGTGAACTCGCCGGGTACGCCCGTGATGGTGGCCACGCCGGCCGCGTGAACCAGTTCGAACAGGTGTGAGGCGCTCGCTTCGTCGCCGGCCAGGCAGACCGTCAGCCGGTCGAGTTCCGCGAGACTTGAGATCGGTGCGCCGTTGATCGTTCGCAGAAGAAGCCGCAGCGCGCCCTGTATCTGCACGTCTTGGGCGACGTAGCGGCCGAGCCCCGGAATGTCGGGCGGGATGCCGGTTAGCCGTGCCTGCGCGATTTCCAGTGGATACAACGTCACGTCCTGGCTGCTGCGGAACTCACAGGCCGTCAACTCACCGTCTGGCACGCGTGACATGAAGGCGGTGCCGCGCGGCACCACGGTTGCGTTGGCGAACTGCTTTCCTCGTACGAGCGGGAACACACGCGCGACAGCCATTGAGGGAGTCTGGCTGACATAGTTCGGATAGAGGGTTTGCAGCAGCGGCTGGGTGAACTCCGCGAAGGTTTCATCGAGGCGCATCTGCATGCGCGCGGTCGAGAAGGCCGATGACTGGAGCAAGCGCTCGACGAAGGGATCGCCGACTTCGCCCGCCTGCATGCCGAGTCGCTTCGCGATCTTCGGATGCGCGTTGGCAAACTCCTGCGCCAGTTCGTGCATGTAGAGCAGTTCGGCGTTGTAGTGCTCAAGAAGTCGCGGGTGCATCTGTGCACATTATCTCGGGCAGCGCCTTGGCAAGGCAAACGGAAGGGTGCGTCCGTTGCAGGGGTGGACACGCGTGTCCTCTACATATCCCATCGCTATGTCATCCTTATTATTTGAGTTGAAAGACAGACCAGAACCGTCATTGAATCGTAAGCCGGCCCATCCTGCCATCGGAAAATTCACAAAAGGGCGGGAGATATTTCCCTTTGGGCGCACGCGTCGAACACAGTGCGAATTGGCTGCGCGCAGTCAGCGCGCACTGCTTTCCTGATCGGTCCCATTAGCGTCGCAATGATTTGCCTTGCGTCGTTGGTCGAGTCAGCGGTTACGGCCTCTCCAGGCTCCTGTGTTTTGCCGTGACCCGTTGCGACACTTCGTCAAACCGGCCGTCGACAATCTGGGTTCGTGCCGTTTAAATATGACGTGTACGACGCAGATGAATCAGCAAAGCGATGCTGTCGCCGTGAGCGCTGTGAGAACCTGCATGATTCGCGATGAGCGAAATCTGATCGCTACCTTCGATAGCGGCACGGCGATTCTTATCCTGCGGCGCACAGCGAGGCTGCAAAGCTAGCCGGGAACCGAATCACGTCGTGACGGCATCCGGCCATGTCCGTTGCCGCTGCGGACAAGCCACCACCGTTCAGCAAGACAATCCATTTGCCAATTAAGGTGTTCGTCAACGGCCTTGTTCCGAGTCGTGCACATGCCGGCCAGGTGTTGGGAAGCGAAGCGGGTGAGCAAACACCACCCGTGCGAGAAACAGATCGGCACACTCCATCTTGTCGCGCCAGGCGCACGGCCCTCTCGCGCTACGTGCACAGGCAAGCGGATCGCGAGAGGCTCCTCAATGGCTAACGGATGGATGGATATGGCATCGAACTTGAGTGTGGGAAAGAACGTGGTCACTGGTCAGGAATCCTACTTTGGTGAAGTGAAGCTGACACCCGAGCAGATCAGGCTCGTCAATGCGAGCCCCCAGTTTCGATCTCAATTATTCGATTATGGCAGTGACGTGAGTTCGGGCAATATGGATCCGATGAGCAGGGGCAAAGACATCGCCACGTATTTCGACGGCAGGCACATCGTAGTCGGTCAATATCAACACTCGACGATGTCTGACGCTTCCGTGCTGGGTCATTTGTCGCATGAAATTGGCCACTACGAGAATCGCGCGAACGATAAAGCGTTCAAGTCGCAGTATGCCGTCAATCCGCGCGATCCCCAGGCCTATAACGTGGCGGCGCTAACCGGTGCTCATCAAGAAGGGGAGGCGGTCGCGAATAACTTTCAGATTCAACAGGAAATCCAGAAAAGCACGGCCACTGAGAACGCGCCCGGAACCCAGATCGAAGTTAGCGGACTCCCGGGCCTCCAGGAAAAACTCGATGCCCTGCACGCAGTCGATGTAGGCGCAGGCAAGTCGAGCGCGGAGGATCGCAATAATCTTATCGTTGCCGGGATGAACGCCTATGTTAATGCAAATCCTTCCACCGCGACCGGTAAGTCCTACTACCAATACTACGGGGAGGGCAGTCGCGCGCCGGCACCTGAAACCGGCAGTATCAAGCAGGTAGAGTTCACCGGCGACGAGCAGGGTGACATTAATTCGATGACTGAGCATTGGGCGTCCGGCGATGTCGGCACGCAGACGTTCTCAAGAGGCAAAATCCAGACTGCAGAACTCGCGGACGCTCACGGCGAATTAACCTCGACAGCGGCCTATAGTTACGCAAAGGACGGTGCCTATTCGGTCGACGTCAGGAACGGCGCGGGGCGTGAAACTGAGCGTGCCGAGTTCAATGCGGACAGGTCAGGAACAGTGCGCGATTATGCGAGCGATAACTCGTCTCAAGCCACTTCGTTCGATGCGAAAAACCGCAACACGCAGATTGCCCAATTCGACGGCAAGGGAGAGAAAATCGAAGCGAATTATATCGTTCCAGAAACGGGAAAGTTCGCAGTTCAGGATCGCAAGTCAACGGACGGCGGGCGTACGGTGTCCAACTATGATGCAGAAGGACGTGTTCGGGCGCAGTTCCAGTACGATCGCGATGGACAGCCCGTATTGTCGCGTGACCTTGACGAGAATGGTAAGGATACGTTCCTGGTGGAGTACCACAAAGACGGTAGCCGGACAGTCGCAACTGTCAATGCCGACGGTTCCGAGACTGCCCATATAGTTGACAGGAACGGCATGCGTGGCAAGGACGTCACGTTGCAGCCGCCAAAGGAAGCAGGCGCGGCTAAAGCCTGACGGTTTTTCTGACCCGCTTGCGGGGCAGCCGAGTCGCAGCCCCGCACGCAGGGCAATCAAACCGTTCGCCCGGGTAATAGGAAGATCTTGCCGTCCGCGCCGCGAAATGGTCATGTGCCTTGAGCACCGCCAGGGGCAGCTGGGCGCGGACGCGTGCGCCGAAGTCTTCCGCTCCGCCCGTGCTGCCCTCACTCCTCACCAATCGCCCACTCCACCGCCGCTTGCGCATGCAACGCGGTCGTATCGAACACGGGCAACACCGAGTCTTCCGGCTTGATCAGCAACGTAATTTCCGTGCAGCCGAGAATCACCGCCTGCGCGCCACGCGCGGCCAGCGCCTCGATCACACGCCGATACACCGCGCGTGAAGCGTCATTCACCTTACCGTGGCACAGCTCGTCGTAGATGATGCGGTGCACCTCGGCACGTTCGGCTTCATCCGGAACCAGTGTTGTCAGGCCATAGCGCTCGCGCAGGCGCCCTGTGTAGAAAGTCTGCTCCATCGTATAGCGCGTGCCGAGCAAACCCACTCGTTCGACGCCGGCCGCACGCAACGCGTTGCCGGTCGGGTCGGCGATATGCAGGAACGGCACGTCGATCGCCGCTTCGATCGATTCATACACGCGATGCATCGTATTGGTTGCGAGCAGCACCAGATCGGCGCCGCCGCGTTCGAGTTGGCGCGCGGCATCGGCCAACTGTCGGCCAAGCGTGTCCCAGTCGCCCGCGCGCTGGAGCGCTTCGACCGGCGCGAAGTCGACGGTGAGCATCAGGCTGCGGGCGTTGTGGTGGCCGCCCAGGCGCGCTTTGGCGTGGCGGTTCAGGAGCCTGTAATACTCGGTGGACGATTCCCAACTCATCCCGCCGATCACCCCAATTGTTTTCATGTGCCTGCTCCCTGAGTGAATGACGGCGCGGCATCGACCGTCTGTCCGGCGAGTATAGGCGGGCGGCCGGACGCGCAGCCGGTACGGATCGCGCGCCGCTCGCCGGTACGGCCAGATGAAAAAATGCGCGAAAAAAACGCCGGATAAACGTCGCCACACGCTTTCTGACGCCGATAGAATCGTGATCAATCAGGAAGGGCCAAAGGGAGCGATACATGGATCTGATCATCCGCCGCGCGACGTTGCCACCGGGCGCCGCGCCGCAGCACAAGGAGCCGGTCGACATCGGCATCGAAGCGGGCCGCATCGTCGCCGTCGAACCGAATCTGGCCGCGAGCGCGCGCGAAGAAATCGATGCCGCCGGTTCACTTGTCACGCCGCCGTTCGTCGATCCGCATTTCCATATGGACGCGACGCTCTCGTACGGATTGCCACGCGTGAACGCATCGGGCACGCTGCTGGAGGGCATCGCGCTATGGGGCGAACTGAAGCCGGACCTCACGCAGGAGGCGCTGATCGAGCGCGCGTTGCAGTATTGCGACTGGGCCGTCGCGCGCGGGCTGCTGGCCATCCGCAGCCACGTGGATGTGTGTGATCCGCGCCTGCTCGCGGTCGAGGCGCTGGTCGAAGTGAAGCGCCGCGTCGCGCCGTATCTCGACCTGCAACTGGTGGCCTTTCCCCAAGACGGCGTGTTGCGCAGCGCGGGCGCTTTCGAGAATCTCAAACGGTCGATCGCGATGGGCGTGGATGTGGTCGGCGGCATTCCGCATTTCGAGCGCACCATGGCCGACGGCGCGCAGTCCGTGCGTCTCTTGTGCGAGTACGCGGCGGAGCAGGGCTTGCGCGTGGACATGCATTGCGATGAATCGGACGACCCCATGTCGCGTCACATCGAGACGCTCGCGGCCGAAACGCATCGGCTCGGCTTGCAGGGGCGCGTGACCGGCTCGCATCTGACCTCGATGCATTCCATGGACAACTACTATGTCAGCAAACTCCTGCCGCTAATGCGCGAGGCGGGCGTCGCGGCGATTGCGAATCCGCTGATCAACATCACGCTGCAAGGCCGCAGCGACACCTATCCGAAACGTCGCGGTATGACACGCGTGCCGGAAATGATGGCAGCGGGCATCAACGTCGCGTTCGGCCACGATTGCGTGATGGACCCGTGGTACAGCCTCGGCTCGGGCGACATGCTGGAAGTCGCGCACATGGGTTTGCATGTGGCGCAGATGACGGGTGTCGAAGGCATGCGCGCCTGCTTCGACGCGGTGACGGTGAACGCCGCGCGCATTCTCGGCCTCGAAGGCTACGGCATCGCGCCGGGCTGCGCGGCCAATCTCGTGTTGCTCGACGCGCGCGATCCGGTGGAAGCAATCCGCTTGCGCGCGGCGCGTCTTGCTGTGGTGAGTCGCGGCAAGGTGGTGAGCCGCGCGCCGGCTGCGCGTGCCGCGTTGTCGCTCGAAGGGCGGCCATCGGAAGTGGATTTCAAACTGCATCGCGCCTAGTTGCGCGTTCAGCGCTGACAAAGAAAAAAGCCGGTGCCTGCGTTAAGCAAGTCACCGGCTTTCATCGGACGACGCAAGCGCCGACGCTCGCATTAACCCCTCAATGCGCCGCGCCCGGCGTCATGCCGTTGTGACGCAGCAGTGCGTCGATATTCGGCTCGCGGCCGCGGAATGCCTTGAACGATTCCATCGCCGGACGGCTGCCGCCCACTTCCAGAATCTCCTTGCGATAACGCATGCCGGTCGCCTGATCGAGCACGCTGCCGCTCGCCGCTTGCGCCGCTTCTTCAAATGCCGCGTAGGCGTCGGCAGAGAGCACTTCAGCCCATTTGTAGCTGTAGTAGCCCGCCGCATAGCCGCCCGCGAAAATATGGCTGAACGTATTCGGCCAGCGCGAGAACGGCGCTTGCGGCACGACGTGGAAGCGCTCGTTGATTTCGCTCGCGAGTTCGGTGGCGTTCTTCGTGCCGGAGGCGTCGAAGCCGGTATGCAGTTGCATGTCGAACATCGAGAATACGATCTGGCGCAGCGTGCCCAGACCGCTCTGGAAGTTCTTCGCGGCGAGCATCTTGTCGAACAGTTCGCGCGGCAACGGTTTGGCGGTTTCGACGTGCGAAGTCATGTCGCTCAGCACGTCCCACTCCCAGCAGAAGTTCTCCATGAATTGCGACGGCAGTTCGACCGCGTCCCACTCCACGCCGTTGATGCCCGACACGCCCAGCTCATCGACACGCGTGAGCATGTGATGCAAGCCGTGGCCAAACTCGTGGAACAGCGTGATCACTTCGTCGTGCGTGAAGCAGGCGGGCTTGCCACCGACCGGCGCCGAGAAGTTGCAGGTCAGATATGCGACCGGCGTTTGCACGCTGCCATGCGTGTGCTTGTGACGGCCGCGCGCGTCGTCCATCCAGGCGCCGCCGCGTTTGCCTTCACGCGCATACAGATCGAGGTAGAACTGCGCGACGAGCCCGCCGTCCTGATTCTCGACGCGGAAAAAGCGCACGTCCGGGTGCCACGCGGCCGCTTCGTCGCGGCGGATGCGCACGCCGAACAGCGTTTCCGTGACCTTGAAAAGACCCTTGAAGACAGCGTCTTCCGGAAAGTACTGTTTGACCTCGTTCTCGGAGAACGAATAACGCTTCTGACGCAGACGCTCCGCGGCAAACGTCATGTCCCACGGTTGCAGCTCGCTCATGCCGAGTTCGTTCGCGGCGAATTCGCGCAGCTCCTTCCAGTCCTGCTCGGCATGCGGACGCGCACGCGTGGCGAGGTCTTCGAGGAAGCTCATGACCTGGGCGGGCGACTCGGCCATTTTCGGCGCGAGCGAGACTTCGGCGAAGTTGTTGAAGCCGAGCATGTGCGCTTCTTCAGCGCGCAGCTTCAACTGCTCGGCGAGCACCGCCGTGTTGTCCCACTCGGGCTTGCCGTTGCCGTATTGCGGGCCGAGCTCGGAAGCGCGCGTCACGTACGCGCGATACATCGCCTCGCGCATCGGACGATTTTCCGAGTACTGCATCACCGGGAAATACGACGGGAAATGCAGCGTGAATTTGTAGCCGGTTTTGCCTTCGCGCTCGGCCGCTTCCCTGGCGGCTTCGACCACGTCTTCGGGCAGGCCGGCCAGTTGCGCCTCATTGCCGGCTTCGACGATATACGCATACGCATTGGTCGCGTCGAGCACGTGATCCGAAAACGCTTTCGAGAGCGCCGCCTGACGTTCCTGCAATTCGGCGAAATGCGGCTTCTGGTCTTCCGGCAATTCCGCGCCGGACAGGCGGAAATCGCGCAGCGCATTGCCGAGGATCTTCTTGCGCTCGCCGGTCAGCGAGGCGAAATCGCTACTGGCATGCAGCGCCTTGTACTTTTCGTACAGCGCGAGATTCTGTCCAACGCTCGACCAGAATTCGGTGACACGCGGCAGATTCTCGCCATACACGGCGCGCAACTCGGGCGTATCGGCGACGGCGTTCAGATGGCCGACCACGCTCCAGGCGCGCGACAGCGGTTCGGTCGCGCGCTCGACCGGTTCGACCACGTCGGCCCACGAGGCGGGCGTGATCGGCTGGGCGGCGCGCTCGACGGCGGCGGCAGCGTCGGCGAGCAGCACATCGAGGGCGGGCGTGACGTGTTCGGGACGGATTTGGCCAAAGCGCGGCAGGTCGGAGAAATCGAGGAGCGGATTGTCGTGATTCGAGGCGGTAGTGGACATGAGGCTTCCTGTCTGACGCGGGTGAACGGGTAATCGGTGCATGGACGGGTGTCCCCTTGGGCAACGCCCTTCGGGGCGCGCGCGACGACGCCCTGTCGCAGCCGATACAGACATTATTGGGGCAGGGCGCGCCGATTCCAATCCGTCGGCAGACAAATTATCAGATGTCGCCGTGCCGTGCGGGTTGCAGGACAAGCGGGACAAGCGCGGCGCGGGGGCAAAAGCGCCACTGTGCTTTGTGCGAAAACGAACGGTTCCAATTGCTGCTATGCGGCAAGGTGGGGTGTCGCTACCGGTCAGCGGCGTTTTTCGTAAAAGAGGTATGGATGAACCCGCTTTCGGATGCGTTATCGCGCAAGGGCAACAACTTTGATCTCGTGCGGCTGCTGGCCGCTATCGCCGTCGTCTACGGTCATTCCTATCTGCTCCAGGCGCCCGACGGCACCACGGATTGGGTCCAGAACGCGCTCGGTTTCGACGGTTTTGGCGCGCTCGGCGTCTACGCCTTTTTCCTCTTGAGCGGCATGCTGGTCACCGCCAGCTTCGACCGGCAGCGCTCGGTGCCGCGCTTCGCCGTCTTGCGCATCGCGCGCCTGTGGCCAGCGATCGCGGCCGGTTCGCTGGTGACGGTGTTCATCGTCGGCCCGCTGTTTACGACGCTGCCGCTGCGCGAGTATTTCGCCTCTGGCATGACGTGGGCCAACCTCGACAATTTCTCGACCATCGTGCTGAAAACCGGCTGGGCGCTGCCGGGCGTGTTCGAGCACAACCGCTTTCCCGTCGACGTCTGCGCGCCGCTCTGGACGCTGCCGCTCGAAGTAAGGTGCTATCTGATCGTGCTCGTGACTGGCATGGTCGGACTGCTGTCCAGTTCGCGCGGCGTGGCGCTCGCTGCCGCGCTGGGTTGCGCCGCGTTCGTACTGCGCGTGAATCTGTCGCATTGGCAGGTCGGCTTGCGCGATTTCAGCGAAACGCCCGGCGGATATTCATTCTGGCCGGAGCCGTTTTTCATGCTGGGCATGCTGCTGTACGGCTGGCGTGAACGCATCGACATCAACGGTCTGACGGCGCTGGCGCTCACGATGGTGTTTCTGGTGTTCCGCGACACGGCCGGCGCGCAGCCGCTGTTTTATCTGGCCTTCGTGTATGGGGTGCTGTGGGTCGGAACGACGCCGTTGTTGCGGCGCCTCGTGCCGCGTCACGATTACTCGTACGGCATCTATCTGTACGGCTTCATGGTGCAGCAATGCGTTGCGAATCTCGCGCCGCAATTGAGCCATGTGGCGGCGGTCCTGATCGCCGCGCCGTTCATCCTGCTGTGCGCGGCGCTGTCGTGGCACTTCGTGGAACGGCCCGTGCTGAAGTGGTGCCGCGGGCGTCTGGCGCGCCGCTCGACGCCGCTAGCGACGGGTATGCCGGCAAGCGATCAAGCCGTGCGCTGAGATATGCGGCGCGTGTGGGGCGGGTATATGGCGCGAAGGTGGCGCGGTGTGGCGCCGATCATGGTCGATGCCTGGCGCGAGGCCAGGGCCTGCAAGGTTTCGATGCCGGCGGAGCGGCTCTGCGCTCTGCCGGCTTTCCGCCTGACGTTCACCGCCTGACATTCTCCGCTTTACGCGTTCGCTGCTGCTTCGCGCTCGGCGGCTTCGATCGTGTTGACGAGCAGCATGGTGATGGTCATCGGGCCGACGCCGCCCGGCACCGGCGTGATATAGCCGGCCACTTCCTTGACGCCCGCGAAGTCGACGTCGCCGCACAGTTTGCCGGCTTCGTCGCGGTTCATGCCCACGTCGATCACCGCCGCGCCGGGCTTCACCATGTCGGCCGTGAGAATGTTTCGCAAGCCCGTGGCGGCGACCACCACGTCGGCGTTGCGCGTGTGGGCGGCCAGATCGCGCGTCTTGCTGTGGCAGATCGTCACGGTCGCGCCGGCTTCGAGCAGCAGCAGCGCCATCGGCTTGCCGACGATGTTCGAGCGGCCGATCACCACCGCGTTCGCGCCCTGCAGCGGAATCTCGTAGGCCGCGAGCATTTTCATGACGCCGTACGGCGTGCACGGGCGAAACAGCGGCTGGCCGGTCATCAGCGCGCCGGCGTTGGCGACGTGAAAGCCGTCCACGTCCTTTTCCGGCGCGATCGCCTCGATCACCTTATGGCTGTCGATGTGCGGCGGCAGCGGCAGCTGCACCAGAATGCCGTGGATGCGCGGGTCGTGGTTCAGTTCGTCGATGCGCGCGAGCAGTTCGGCTTCCGGCAGGTCGGCCGGATAGCGATCGAACGACGAGCCGAGGCCATTGTCGTGGCACGCCTTGACCTTGTTGCGCACGTACACTTCGCTAGCCGGATTGTCGCCGACCAGCACCACGGCGAGGCCTGGCTGATGGCCGCGGGCGGTGAGGGCGGCGGCGCGTGCGGCGACGTCGGCGCGCAGGGTCTTGGAAAGGGCGAGGCCGTCGATCAGTTTGGCAGTCATGGTCGGGTCGAGATGGGCAGTTTGGAAAGCGGGGCAGGGCGCAGACGCTCGAGCGGGCCACGCGCGATGGCGCTTTTCATCGGGAATAGGTCGGCACGTGAAAAGCGCGCGGCGCGAATCGGGGTTAAGCGGCGCTGCAAAGTCCGACATTATACCGGCCCTGCCTCGTGCGCCGCGCACGGATGGCCGGTTGCATCGCGGCGTTGCGGGGGGAGACGCGTACGCCGTCGCGCCGGCTCGCTACGGCTGGACCGCTTGCCAACCCGAGTCCGGATCGAACGTCTTGATCGCCGCCGCCGCACGCGTGGTTTGCGGCCCGAGGTTCTTCTGATACACCTGCCCCTCCTGGTTGACGATGAAACTCATCACACCGGTCTTGCCGTATTCGGCCGGCGAGGCGATCAGCCCGAAGCCTTTGGACAGCACGCCGTGATCGAAGTAGTTCTGCGCGCCACCCTTCGCGTGCGGCCCTTGCGCCGTGAGGATGCGGTAGTGATAACCGTGATAGGCCTCCTGAGGCAGCGTGCCGTTCGGCATGGTGGCGGCGAGCGGTCCAAACGGGCTTTCCGGTTCGCCTGGCGCCGTTGTCCAATACAGTCCGTCATGCTGTCCCGGCGTACTGACGAAGCGTTGTGCGTAGCGCTGGGTCAGATTGCGATAGTCGTATTGCGCATCCAGGTAGGCGAGCGAAGTCAGGATCGCGGCGCGCTCATTGCGGCCGATGCGGCGCGTCAGCATCTCGTCGCGTGCCGCCGGCAGGTCGAAGCGCCAACCGTTGCCTGCCTGCACGAGCGGAATCGGCAGGTTCCAGCCACTGTAGCCCACCGTCAGATGCGCGGTGACGCGCCCCCTGTCGATAGCCGGCTCCTCGATGATCTGATGGTTTTTCGACCATTCGCCGAGGAACTGGTAGATGTCGTCCTCGCCGATGCCTTCGGTGGGAATGACACGTTGAAAGTCGCTGCCGAGCACGTGCTTGAGCGCGTCCTCGTCGTTACGGGCGAGCGCTTCGACGAATGCGTTGGCGGCGTCGTTGGCGCTAGGGTAGATCGCCTGGGCATGGGCCGGGATCGTGCTGATCAGCAGCACCGGAGCAAGGAGCAGCGTGGCAGTGGTGCCGAGAGCGACCGCCACTGTCAGGACGTTGGCGCGCAGCGTGCGCGTTGAGAATAGACGCATCATCAGAGACTCCTTTTTTGTTCAACGGCCGCGGCCGAAGTGGTGCTCACCTGCGCCGCCGCCGCCCAATCCGCCACTCCAATTGCCGATTCCGCTGCCATGCTGGCCGCTGCCGTTTGCACCGAGACCTGCCGACGTGCGCTGCTGGCCGCTGCCGTTTGCACCGAGACCTGCCGACGTGCGCTGCTGACCGCCGCCGTTTGCACCGGGCGCGGCGTGCGAGTGTTGCAGGCCGCCCGCGTTCGCACCGCGATCTCCTGCCGCGTACTGCTGGCCATTGCGGCTGGCGAGCGCGTCGCGGCTTGTCTGACCGCGCTGCGTGTCCTGTCGCGCGGCGTTGCCGTCGCCGGCGCCGCGCAGCGCGTTGTCGCGATTGGCGTTCTGCGCGCGGTTTTGCAATTCGGGGTTCGCCGTGCCGCCGTGGCGGATCCCTTGCAGGCGCTCGCTCGCGCTGCCGCCCAGATTCTGGCCGGTGCGGCTCTGCAAGGTCTGCTGTGCCTGAGCGCGGGCGTTGTCCCGGCCGCGATACGCCTCGCGCTGCGTGCCGCCGACGTTGTTGTTCAGGTTGCGTTCGAGATTCGCGTTGTTGACGTTGCTATTGCGATTCCAGTTCGTCGTGCTGCCGTTCACGTTGAGCCGGTTGTTCACGTTGATCGTGTTGTACCGGTTCACGTTGATATTGACGTCATGCGAGTTCCAGTTGAAGCCGCCCCACAGTGCGTTCGCGACGGCGATACCCGTGCCGAATGCGAGGCCGGCCATGAAGCTGGTGGCGATGGTGTAGCCGGGCGGCGGCGGCACATAAACGGGCGGATACGCGGGATAGGGCCACACGCCGTAGACCACCGTGGGGTTGTAGGTCGGCACGTACACCACTTGCGGATTGGCCGGCACGATCTGAATCGTGCTCTGCTCGACCACAATCGTTTGCTGCGCACTCGTTTTCAGATTGCCGGCCGCTTGCGCTTGCCTGCGCAGACGCTGCACGGAGTCCATCACGTCGCCAGGCTGGGCAAGGAACGCGGTGCCGAGTTGCGCGACCCAATCGGATTTCGAGGCCATGGTGGCGAGCACCTGCGGAAAAGCGACGAGTGACTGTACGCTCGCGTCCCACGGCTCGGCTGCGACCGCTCTGACCGCGTCGTCGCCCTGCAGTCTGGCGTTTGCTTTGGACCACGCGGCCGCAGCCCGCACGTCTTGCGGAAAGGTCGAGGCCATCAGCACCTGGGCGAGCAGGGCGTCCGGATAAAGCGCGACGGGAGCAGCCAGCGAATCGAGCTGCTGGTTCGACATTCTGGTGGCGCCTTGTGCATGGACGGCGTCCGGCGTGGCGAGCCCGCTGAAGAGCGGCGCGCCCGCGAGAACCGCGCAGACGAACAACGCACGCGAGTGGTGTGCTCCGGATCGTTTCACGATGAATTCCTCCCGGTGGTGTTGATAAGACGCGACGTGGATTCGCAGTACTGACTGCGTCGGTTCGTCGCAATGGAATCTGCCATGGAGGGGCGGAGCGAGCAGGCGTCCGGTTTGCCGTGAAGTGGCTCGGCGAAAACACGTGCTGCTAGAGGGAAACGTTCGATCCTATCCGATTGTTTCGCACCACCAGGCGATACGGCGTGCGGCGTTTTGCAGCACGTCATTCCCGCGTTGATCGCGCTATCGACGACATCCGCTAAGGAGTTCTGCGTAAATTAAAGGGTGCGGATCAGTCCGTCAATCTTGTCTGAGGAAAGAAATTGTTGCGCAATCGGGTAAGCATTTGCTGAGTAATGCGTATTATTTTCCGGGAGATGCGTCGATTTAACGCGG
The DNA here is from genome assembly GCF_046028015.1 of Paraburkholderia sp. RL17-383-BIF-A. Lineage (NCBI taxonomy): Bacteria > Pseudomonadati > Pseudomonadota > Betaproteobacteria > Burkholderiales > Burkholderiaceae > Paraburkholderia > Paraburkholderia sp. RL17-383-BIF-A. The sequence goes on from NZ_JARESR010000002.1 coordinate 221,932, forward strand.
TTCGCGTTGATGGCCGTGAGAAGTGTGCGAGGCGCTGAAGGGTGCTGAGGGAATAACAGGCGGGAGAGGGCGAGGCGGGCCGGACTCGTGGATAGTCCGGCCATTGATGCGCGGCACTGCTCCGGTGGCGAGTCCCACGAGGGGACTTCCTTCGGGCGTGCCGGCAGGTGCGGCTTATTGCGCCGGTTGCGGCTTGTTCGACAGCGCGAGTCGCAGCAGGTCGGCGACCGTGTTGACGTTGAGCTTTTCCATGATGTTCGCGCGGTGCGCTTCGACCGTCTTGATGCTGATGCCAAGGTCGTCGGCGATCTGCTTGTTCAGGCGGCCCGCGATGATGCGTTCGAGCACCTGGTGCTCACGCGCGGTCAGCTTGCCCAGACGCTCGGCGGCGGCGCGCTGCTGCTGCACGCTGCTGCTTTCGCTGCGCGCCTTGTCGAGCATGCGCTCGACCAGCTTGCGCAACTCGGCTTCGTCGAACGGCTTTTCGATGAAGTCCATCGCGCCTTTTTTCATTGTGGACACAGCCATCGGCACATCGCCGTGACCCGTCACGAAGATGATCGGCAGCGACGCGTTGTCGGCGATCAGGCGTTCCTGCAATTCGAGCCCGCTCATGCCGGACATCCGCACGTCGAGGATCAGGCAGGCGATCTGGCCCGGATGCGTGTGCGGCTGCCATGCGTCGATGAACTGCTCGGCGCTGGAGAAGCATTGCACGCGGTAGCCGTTCGCCTCCAGCAGCCAGCGCAGCGAATCTCGCACGGCCTCGTCGTCGTCGACGACAAAGACAGTTTCCTGTGTGGTGACTGGGCTGTTCATAGCTCTCCCGTAACGGTTTGTGGTGTCGGCGCCTGTGACCCGCCGTTGCTCGGGCCGTCAGGCTCTCCAATAGGCAGACTGCAATGGAACGTGGCGCCCGTGATGTGGCCGTCAGATTCGACGTTGTTCACCACCCACAGACGACCGCGGTGCGATTCGATAATCGAACGGCAAATATTCAGCCCCATGCCCATACCATCGGACTTGGTGCTGTAAAACGGTTCGAACAGCCGCTCGGCTGTTGCTTCGTCGACGCCCGGCCCCTGGTCGACGACGCTGATGCAGACAAACCCGCCTTCCAGCCGCACGACCACGCGGATCACCGGATCAACCGCGTTCGGACGGGCTTCGGCCATCGCTTCGGCGCCATTCTTCAGCAGGTTGACCAGCACCTGCTCGATCAGCACCGGATCGACGTAGATCACCGGCAGGCGCGCGCGCAGATCCGTAACGATGCGAATGCGGCGCTTTCTCGCCTCGAGTTCGGCCAGACCCACCGCGTCCGCGACGATATCGGCCACGCGCGTGGCCTGACGCTTCGGCTCGCTGCGCTTCACGAACTCGCGAATGCGCTTGATGATCATGCCGGCACGCACCGCCTGCTGGGCCGTCTTTTCGAGCACGGGCAGCAGATTGTCAGGTGTCGTCCGACCGGATTTAACCAGTGCGACGGTTCCGGAGCAATAGTTATTGATCGCGGCGAGAGGCTGGTTCAACTCGTGGGCGAGCGAGGAGGCCATTTCACCCATCGTCATGAGACGGCTGGTGAACTGCAGCTTTTCGTCCTGCTGGCGCGACAATTCCTGCGCCTGCTTGCGCGTCGTGATGTCGGTTGCGATCTGCATCTGCGCGAGGTGGCCGTCCACCCACTGGATGTACTGGCGGCGCACTTCGAACCATTTCTGGATGCTTTGCACGTAGACTTCCTGCGCATCGGCGGTGCTTTCGGTCAACGCCGCGGCGGGCAGCCCGGCATAGGTGTCCACCATATCGATCGAATCGGACGACGCCTGTGCGCTATCGAACCCGCCGCCCGCCAATTCCAGATGTCCGTCCGGGCGAATCCCGAACAGGTGCCGGTAATAGCGGTTGGCGAACAGCAGTTCGGCTTCGTCGGCGGCCAGCACGGACACGGCCGCGTCGAGGCTTTCGAGCACGGTGGTGAAGCGCTCGTGCGCGGCGGCGAGTTCTTCGCGCGCGCGTTTCGGCTCGGTGATGTCGGTCATGGACGACATCCAGCCGGTCTGGCGGCCCGAGCTGTCGATCAGCGGCGACACATAGAGGCGGGCGTGGAACAGCGAGCCGTCCTTGCGGCGCACCCGCAATTCGAAGCCCGACGAGGGCGCCTTGCCGCGCAGCGTCATGTCGAGCTGGCGCTGCATTTCCGGATAAGCGTCGCGCGGCCAGTAGGCGAACGGCGCGTTCTTGCCGACCAGATCGCTTTCGTCCCAGCCGGTCATGCGGCAAAACGCTGGATTGACGTGGGTGATGCGCCCGTGCATGTCGAGCACGCGCATGCCGATCAGCACCGAGTTTTCCATCGCGCGGCGGAAGAACGCCTCGGCATACAGCGCCTGCTGCGCCTCGAAGCGTTGGCGCGTGTGTTTCCACAAGCTCCACAGGCTCCACAACACGAAACAGGACAGACCCGCCACCAGCCACACCAGTGTGTTGTTGGTGAAGTTGGTCATCTGCGGGAACGCGTAGACGCGCACCGAGACGCCCTGGCCCGGCGGGTCGAGCGGCAGGTCGTAGAACATGTCGCGCGGCAGGCGCGGGCGGGTCGACGTGGTGGTCAACTCGCGGTTGTTCACATCGATGATCGAGATTTTGTATTTCGCCGAGAGCTCGGGCGGAATGTCGTGCTTGAGGATCCCTTCCACCGAGAACACCGCGGCGATCGTGCCGAGGAAGTCGCGGTCGCGGAACACCGGCGTTTGCAGCGTGATGTAGCCGTTGCCGAGGTCGTCGTAGATGAGCGGCGAATAGACCTGGCGGCGCGTATTGCGCGCCTCGGTGAAGGCGGCTTTGACCGCTTCGTCCATCTGCGTGTCGTTCGGCCTCGCGAGCCGCTGGCCGAACACCGGCAGCGCCGTATTGGGCCAGCGCGGCTGCTGCTGGCTCGTGTACCAGTTCATGTAGAGGATCTCGGGATGCCCCTGCATGATGTCCGTGGTGGACACCTGGAACGAATGCGGATCGGCGTGGCCGGCGACCAGATCGCGCGCGAGCGCCTGGATCTGTTCCTGCGCGCCGGTCATGGAAAGACGGATCTGCTGCTGCGCCCACGCCACATTACGGTAAAGCGTGTCTTCCTGCTGTTGCTGTTCGCGCCGGTTCAGGCTCCACAGAATCAGACTCATGACGACCAGAAACACCAGGATCGACAGGAGCGGCGTGAGCAAATAGGAATTGGACCACCACGGTCCGTGGTGCCAGCGGGAGGACGGCGTCGAATCCGCAGGCGAACCGGCGGTGCGCGCCGAGCGTGCGAAAAGCCGTTCGGTCAACATGCGAGGCATTGTAGCGCAGCGTGAAGCTAGTAAATGGCGCAAAAAAGCGCTGAAAGTGCCATTAATCGGCGCAAACTAGCCGACGTATTCGTCGATCGGCAGTCAAATCAGGTTGCGTCGCAACAATTTTCCGCATTATGAGAATCGATCTCGTAATTCGAAAATTTTGTTGCGCGGACGTCGGGACCCTTATTACAATCGGCCGAAGCTGCCGCGGCCGTGCTTCGTCCGCGTCGTCTGTTCAAAGAGCGTTCCTCTACATCCAGGAGACGAGCATGTCCGCTGTACCCGACGAAGTCATGAAATATGTCGCTGCTGAAAAAGACGACGATCCCCAGGAAACCGGCGAATGGCTTGAAGCGCTGGATGGCGTGATTTCTGCTGTGGGCCCCGATCGCGCTCACTACCTGATCGAGAAACAGATCGAGTTCGCCCGCGTGCATGGCGAACATCTGCCGTTCTCCGCCAACACGCCGTACATCAACACGATTCCCGTTTCGCGCCAGGCGAAGATCCCCGGCGATCAGGACATCGAACACCGTATCCGCTCGTACACCCGCTGGAACGCCATTGCCATGGTGCTGCGCGCCGGCAAGGAAACCAACGTGGGCGGCCACATCGCCTCGTTCGCTTCGGCCGCCACGCTGTACGACGTCGGCTACAACCACTTCTGGCATGCGCCGTCGGCTGAACATGGCGGCGATCTCGTGTTCGTGCAGGGCCATTCGTCGCCGGGTGTGTACTCGCGCGCGTTCCTGCTCGGCCGTCTGACCGAGAACCAGCTCGACAACTTCCGCCAGGAAGTGGGCGGCGAGGGCATCTCGTCGTACCCGCACCCGTGGCTGATGCCGGACTTCTGGCAATTCCCGACCGTCTCGATGGGCCTCGGCCCGATCATGGCGATCTATCAGGCGCGCTTCATGAAGTACATGCAGGCGCGCGGCATTGCGAAGACCGACGGCCGCAAGGTCTGGGCGTTCCTCGGCGACGGCGAAACGGACGAGCCGGAATCGCTCGGCGCGATCGGCATGGCTGGCCGTGAACGCCTCGACAACCTCGTGTTCGTGATCAACTGCAACCTGCAGCGTCTCGACGGTCCGGTGCGCGGCAACGGCAAGATCATCCAGGAACTGGAAAGCGAATTCCGCGGCGCCGGCTGGAACGTCATCAAGGTCATCTGGGGCAGCCGTTGGGACGCGCTGTTCCAACGCGACAAGTCGGGCGCGCTGATGCGCCGCATGATGGCTGTGGTCGACGGCGAATATCAGACGTACAAGTCGGAGTCGGGCGCGTATGTGCGCGAACACTTCTTCAACACGCCGGAACTCAAGGCGCTGGTCGCCGAATGGTCCGACGAGGAAATCTGGAACCTGAACCGCGGCGGCCACGATCCGCACAAGATCTACGCAGCGTTCCAGGAAGCGTCGAATTCGCAGGGCCAGCCGACCGTCATTCTCGCGAAGACGATCAAGGGCTACGGCATGGGCGAAGCCGGCCAGGCCATGAACATCACCCACCAGCAGAAAAAGCTGCACGTGGATCAGCTGAAGAAATTCCGCGACCAGTTCCGCCTGCCGATCTCCGACGAAGATCTCGTCAACGTGCCGTACCTCAAGTTCGAAGAAGGTTCGAAGGAACTGGAGTACATGCGTGCTCGCCGCCAGGACCTCGGCGGCTATCTGCCGGCGCGTCGCCAGAAGGCCGAGTCGCTGCCGGTGCCGGAGCTGTCGGTATTCGAGCCGCTGCTCAAGGGCACGGGCGAAGGCCGCGAGATCTCCACGACCATGGCGTTCGTGCGGATCCTGAACATTCTGCTGAAGGATAAGGCACTCGGTAAGCGCATCGTGCCGATCGTGCCGGACGAGTCGCGTACGTTCGGTATGGAAGGCCTGTTCCGTCAGATCGGCATCTGGAATCAGGACGGCCAGAAGTATGTGCCGGAAGATTCCGACCAGCTCATGTTCTACCGTGAGTCGGAAACTGGTCAGATCCTGCAGGAAGGCATCAACGAAGCCGGTGGTATGGCCGACTGGATCGCAGCCGCGACGTCGTACTCGACGCACGGCGAGATCATGATCCCGTTCTACATCTTCTACTCGATGTTCGGCTTCCAGCGCATCGGCGACCTGGCATGGGCAGCGGGCGACATGCGCTCGCGCGGCTTCCTGCTGGGCGGCACGGCGGGTCGCACCACGCTGAACGGCGAAGGTCTGCAGCACGAAGACGGCCACTCGCTGCTGTGGGCGGCTTCGGTGCCGAACTGCATCAGCTACGACCCGACGTTCGGTTACGAACTCGCGGTCATCATGCAGGACGGCCTGCGCCGCATGGTCGCGGATCAGGAAGACGTGTACTACTACATCACGGTGATGAACGAGAACTACGAGCACCCGGCGATTCCGCAGGGCGACGCTGTAGCGGCCGACATCATCAAGGGTATGTACGCGTTCCGTAAGGCCGAAGCGGACAAGAAGGCGCCGCGCGTGCAACTGATGGGCGCGGGCACGATCTTCAACGAAGTGATCGCCGCCGCCGACCTGCTGAAGAACGACTGGGGCGTCGCCGCCGATCTGTGGAGCGTGCCGAGCTTCACCGAACTCGCGCGCGAAGGCCATGAAGTGCAGCGCTGGAACCTGCTGCACCCGACCGAAGAGAAGAAGCTCTCGCACGTCGAGAAGCTGCTGAAGGACGCGCAAGGTCCGGTCATCGCTTCGACCGACTATGTGCGCGCGCTGACCGAGCAGATTCGCGCGTTCGTGCCGCAGAAGTTCGTCGTGCTGGGCACGGATGGCTACGGCCGTTCGGACACGCGCGAAAAGCTGCGCCACTTCTTCGAAGTCGACCGCTACTGGGTCACGGTTGCCGCGTTGAATGCACTGGCAGATGAAGGCACGATCGAACGCAAGGTCGTCGCCGAGGCGCTCAAGAAATACAACCTTGATCCCGCCAAACCCAACCCGATGACCGTCTAAGGCATCCTTCCCCGTGTGCCACGGCGTGCGCGGCCGCCCCCTGATCGACAGGGGCCGGGCGCGTGCGCGGCCCAGGAGACACTAACAATGAGTCAAGCGATCGAAGTCAAGGTGCCGGACATCGGCGATTACAAGGACATCCCTGTGATCGAGGTGCTGGTGAAGGCGGGTGACACCGTCGAGAAAGAGCAATCGCTCGCTACGCTGGAATCCGACAAGGCGACCATGGACGTGCCGAGCTCGGCCGCCGGCGTCGTCAAGGAAGTGAAGGTCAAGGTCGGCGACAACGTCTCGGAAGGTTCGTTGATCGTCGTGCTGGAAGGCGCTGAAGGCGGCGCGGCTGCGCCTGCTCCGGCGCCTGCCGCTGCACCGGCTCCGGCTGCGGCGCCGGCACCAGCTGCCGCACCCGCGGCCGCTGCGGGCGGCGGCGGTCTGCAGGAAGTCAAAGTACCGGATATCGGCGACTACAAAGACATTCCCGTGATCGAAGTCGCGGTGAAGGTCGGCGATCGCGTCGAGAAAGAGCAGTCGCTCGTGACGCTCGAATCCGACAAGGCGACCATGGACGTGCCGAGCTCGGCTGCCGGTATTGTCAAGGAACTGAAGGTCAAGGTCGGCGATACCGTCTCGGAAGGCTCGGTGATCGTGGTGGTGGAAGCGGAAGGCGGCGCGGCTGCGCCGGCGCCGGCTCCGAAGCAGGAAGCCGTCGAGAAGCCGTCCGATGCGCCGGCCACGCCGTCGCCGGCTCCGGCGGCGCCGTCGGCGCTCGCTCAGGCACCGGTCATTCCGGCCGGCGAAGGTGGCGCGCGTCACGCGAGCCATGCGTCGCCGTCCGTGCGCAAGTTCGCGCGTGAACTCGGCGTCGACGTGACACAGGTGCAGGGCACGGGTCCGAAGGGCCGCATCACGCAAGCCGACGTGACCGCCTTTATCAAGGGCGTCATGACCGGCCAGCGTGCGGCGCCGGCCGGCGCTGCTGCGCCGGCTGCGGCAGGTGGTGGCGAACTGAACCTGCTGCCGTGGCCGAAGGTCGACTTCACGAAATTCGGTCCGATCGATCCGAAGCCGCTGTCGCGCATCAAGAAAATTTCGGGCGCGAATCTGCATCGCAACTGGGTCATGATTCCGCACGTCACGAACAACGACGAAGCGGACATCACCGATCTCGAAGCGCTGCGCGTGCAGTTGAACAAGGAGAACGAAAAGGCAGGCGTGAAGATCACCATGCTGGCTTTCGTGATCAAAGCTGTTGTTTCGGCCTTGAAGCAGTTCCCGACGTTCAATGCCAGCCTCGACGGCGACAACCTGGTGTTCAAGCAGTACTTCCATATCGGGTTTGCGGCTGACACGCCGAATGGTCTGGTCGTTCCTGTCATTCGCGATGCGGACAAGAAGGGCTTGATCGATATCGCCAAGGAAATGGCCGAGCTGTCGAAGGCCGCCCGCGACGGCAAGTTGAAGCCGGATCAGATGCAAGGCGGGTGCTTCTCGATTTCGTCTTTGGGTGGCATTGGCGGCACGAACTTCACGCCGATTATCAATGCGCCTGAAGTCGCCATTCTTGGTCTGTCGCGCGGTGCGATGAAGCCGGTTTGGGATGGTAAGCAGTTCGTGCCGCGTTTGATCCTGCCGCTTTCTTTGTCGTATGACCATCGGGTGATCGATGGTGCTGCGGCGGCCAGGTTCAATGCGTATCTCGGGGCGCTTCTTGCCGATTTCCGGCGTGTGATTCTTTGATTTGGTGATGGTTGTGCGGGGCGCGGGTTGTTTTTCTGTGATCCGCGTCTCTCTGTAGAACCTGCTTTCTTGTCGGTCTATTAGTGTCGCCCCTGTGCGGGGCGGCAGCTACTTTTCTTTGTCTTCCAAAGAAAAGTAGGCAAAAGAAAGGCGCGTCCTTCGGCGGACTGCAAAGGATGATTCTGTTCGCCGCGCTGCCAGCTTGTAGGCTGCTTTTTTGAGGTTCTTCCTTCATCACGGTCAATAAGAGAAGGGGACACTAATGAGTCTCGTCGAAGTAAAAGTGCCGGATATCGGCGACTTCAAAGACGTCGATGTCATCGAAGTCAATATCAAACCGGGCGATGTCATCGAGAATGAACAGGCGCTGATGACGCTCGAGTCCGACAAGGCCTCCATCGAAGTGCCGAGCGATACCGCCGGCACGGTCAAGGAAGTCCGCGTCAAAGCCGGCGACAAAGTCTCGCAAGGTACGGTGATCGCGCTCGTCGAAACATCGGCAGACGCGGCGCCCGCGAAAGATGCACCGAAGGCTCCGGCCAAAGAACCCGAGAAAGCGCCCGCTCAAGCGGAAGCCAAACCGCAGGCGGCCCAGGCTGCGGCGGCTCCGGCCAAGGCGGCAGCACCCGCGCCGCAAGCCGGCAGCTATTCCGGCTCCGCGGACATCGAGTGCGACATGCTCGTGCTCGGTTCGGGCCCCGGTGGTTATTCCGCCGCGTTCCGTTCCGCCGACCTCGGCATGAAGACCGTGCTCGTGGAGCGTTACTCGACGCTCGGCGGCGTGTGTCTGAACGTCGGCTGTATTCCGTCGAAGGCGCTGTTGCACACCGCGCTCGTGATCGACGAAGCCGAAGCGCTCGGCGCGCACGGCATCACGTTCGGCAAGCCGCAAATCGATCTCGACAAGCTGCGCGACTTCAAGTCGGGCGTCGTCAAGAAGCTCACCGGCGGTCTCGCCGGCATGGCGAAGATGCGCAAGGTCGAAGTCGTGACGGGTAACGGCTCGTTCGTCGATCCGTACCACATGGAAGTGCAGACCGAGGGCGGCAAGAAGGTCGTCAAGTTCAAGCAGGCGATCATCGCCGCGGGCTCGGAAGCGGTGAAGCTGCCGTTCATTCCGGAAGATCCGCGTGTGGTCGATTCGACCGGCGCGCTCGAACTGCGTCAGATTCCGCAGCGCATGCTGGTGATCGGCGGCGGCATCATCGGTCTGGAAATGGCCACGGTGTACGCCACGCTTGGCGCGAAAATCGATGTGGTCGAAATGCTCGACGGTCTGATGGCCGGCGCGGACCGCGATCTGGTCAAGGTCTGGGAGAAGTACAACAGCAAGCGTTTCGCCAACGTCATGCTGAAGACCAAGACTACCGGTGCGCAAGCCAAAGACGACGGCATCTACGTGTCGTTCGAAGGCGAAAAAGCCCCGGCCGAAGCGCAGCGTTACGACCTCGTGCTGGTCGCCGTCGGCCGTACGCCGAACGGCAAGAAGATCGGTGCCGACAAGGCCGGGGTCGCGGTGACGGATCGTGGCTTCATCGACGTCGACAAGCAGATGCGCACCAATGTGCCGCACATCTTCGCGATCGGCGATATCGTCGGTCAGCCGATGCTCGCGCATAAGGCCGTGCACGAAGGCCACGTTGCCGCCGAAGCCGCGCATGGCGAGAAAGCGTACTTCGACGCGCTGCAGATTCCGTCGGTGGCCTACACCGACCCGGAAGTGGCATGGGCTGGCAAGACGGAAGACCAGTTGAAGGCAGCCGGCATCAAGTACGGCAAAGCGGTGTTCCCGTGGGCGGCTTCCGGCCGCGCGATCGCCAACGGCCGCGACGAAGGCTTCACGAAGCTGCTGTTCGACGAGGAAACGCATCGCGTGATCGGCGGCGGGATCGTCGGTCTGAATGCAGGCGACCTGATCAGCGAAGTGTGTCTCGCGGTCGAGATGGGTGCGGACGCAACGGATATCGGTAAGACGATTCACCCGCATCCGACGCTCGGCGAATCGATCGGTATGGCCGCCGAGTTGTATGAAGGCGTGTGTACCGACTTGCCGCCGCAGAAAAAGAAGTAATGCGCTCTGGCCCGCCCGCATTCATGCGGGTGGTCCGGAGAAAAAAACGGCGCGTCCCGCAAAGGACGCGCCGTTTTTCTTTCGGACAGCAGGGCAGGGCCATTACCGTGCAACGACGACGGTATCAAATCCGCTCGACGTCACCGGCGCCGGAACAGACGCGGCGGGTAAAAAAATCCCGGCCTTGCGCCGGGCAAACGATACGCTGTTCAACGTATCGGAGCGTTCGGCCAATTAACACCGTGTGAGCGGCAACGGCACGACGCTGTTGCTTGCGGTAACGCCGGCACAGCGGTGAGCTGTGCCGGCGTTGAATGCTGCCTGCAGAGGTGATGCTTGAGACGGAAGCTTAGACGGCCTTCTTGGCCGAGCGCGACGCTTGTGCTGCAGCTTGCGAAGCTGCCTTCGATGCGGCCGTTGCAGCTGCATTGAAGTTGCTTTCAGCGATTTCGACTGCTTGCTTGGTTGCCTTGTGAACCGTTTCGTACGTGGTGTTGGCGGCGGTGATAGCCGACTTCATCACGGCGACAGCGGTTTCCGAACCAGCCGGGGCATTCTTTGCAACGTTTTCGACGAGCGATTGAACCTTGCGGTTTTGCTCTTCGAATTGCGCTTCCGCGACGCGGGCGAATTCGCCTTGCGTTGCCGAAACGATCTCATACACGTGACGGCCATACGACAGCGCCTTTTCGGCTACCGGCTGTGCAAGGCTTGCCTGCAGTGCCAGCAGTTCCTGCGCGTCTTTCACCGACAGCGCACGTTGAGCATTTTCCTGGCTTTCCGCGAGCGTCGATTTCACGACCTGCAGGTTCAGCTCAACCAGCTTTTCGACGCCTTCGAATGCTTTGGTCGTCAGGCCGAACAGCGTTTCAAAGTTGGCTTTCTGGGCTGCGGCGAATTGCTCAGGGGTCAGCAGAGTCATGGTTTACGCTCCTGGATCGCGGTCTGTCTGTGCGGACCGCATTGGTGGGTGGTGAGACACATTGGTGCGTCCCGCCGGACCGCGATGTATGGTGCATCGCAGCAATGGTTCCCATTTTAGGATGGCCACGACGAATGTCAAGTGTTTTTTGTGCGTCGCACCATATTAAGAAACCGCTGATAAAACAAGATGTTATGCGTTGGGCATGACGTTCGCGTGACGCAGGTCAAATTGAGCGCTGCACCGCGCTGGTGCTAACGAAATACTGTCGTTATTGCCGCGTTGTGGGGCATTTCGACCTCCCGTCACACGCCAGCAAGGGAAGCCGGTAACATCCGACAATTAACAAAACGCCGCAAATGCAAATCGATGTAAACCGGAAAGTGTCACGGAACGTTAATGACTGAATCCGGTCGAATGCGCGTTGGCGGTTTCCAGTGGACGTTTAACACGCCGCTGGATTGATCCCAACTTCGTACTGTGGCACTGGCAGCACCCGTTCGCCCGTGCTCTGACCGTATTTCCCCTGATCAAGGTTGTCTCGAAATTGCCGTTATGCTGGAAGAATCACCTCGATTCTGGCGTATGGCGGCAGCCGCGAGGCGAAACGCCTGGGCGATCGTTTTTTTCGATCGAGGCGTGGCACTTATTCGTGTTTTTGCGATCGGAGCTTACAAGCCGGTTTAAGGAGCGCGTATAAGTGCTTCAAATTGCTAATTTTTCGTTGTTTTACTACACTTGCGGAAAACCTCTCGCCGCTCCCTACCGAACACCCATGAAAACCGACATGTTTTCGTCGCTAAAAGTGATCCACGGCGCGGCCCGCAGCACCGCTCTGTCGGTGGCCGCCTCCATGGTCATCGCAGCGGCGTTCGCCACGCCTGTGAGCGCTTTTGCCGCCACGCCCGCTGCACCTGCAAAAACCTCCAAACACGCGAAAGCAGCCAAAAAGCCGGCTGCCGCCCCCGCCAAGGTGTCGAAGGCATCGAAAGCGGCGGCTGCAAAGTCGGTAGCCGCTGAGGACGACGCGCCACGCGCGGGCGTCAAGCGCAAGCGCGTAACCTATACGTCGAATGGCCGTCACCACTCGGTGGTGCGCCGTGTCGCGTATGAACCGCGTTCGCCGAGCGTCGGCCAGGCTTTCGGCCTGCACGAAACGCCGGACGCGCTCATGCTGCGCTCCAGCGTCGCCTACGTGATCGATCAGAACTCCGGGGAACCGCTGTTCGACAAGAATTCGCGCGCCGTGGTGCCGATCGCGTCGATCACGAAACTGATGACGGCGATGGTGGTGCTCGACTCGAAAGAGCCGATGACCGATCAGATCGAAGTCACCGACGAAGACCGCGACTACGAAAAGAACACCGGCTCGCGTCTGTCGGTGGGCTCCGTGCTCTCGCGTGAAGACATGCTGCATATCGCGCTGATGGCATCGGAAAATCGCGCGGCGGCAGCGCTGTCGCGTTACTTCCCGGGCGGCCGTCCCGCGTTTCTCGCGGCCATGAACGCGAAGGCCAAGCAACTTGGCATGACCGACACGCACTTTGAAAACCCGACGGGTTTGACGAGCCAGAACGTATCGAGCGCGCGCGACCTCGTGAAGATGGTCAACGCCGCGTATCAGTATCCGGTGATTCGCAAGTTCTCGACAGATCACAGCTACGAGGTGTACACCGGCAAGCGTTCGCTGGCGTACAACAGCACGAATGCGCTGGTGCGTAACCCGACTTGGGACATCGGTCTGCAAAAGACCGGCTTCATCAACGAAGCGGGTGAGTGCCTCGTGATGCAGGCGACCATTCACGGCCGTCCGATGATCATGGTGCTGCTCGACTCGTCGGGTAAGTACTCGCGGTTCGCGGACGCAACGCGTCTGCGCACGTGGCTGGACAACGGCGGCGACCAGCCGCGCATTACCAGCGCGGACGCCGGCGGTTCGGGTACCTGAAGCCGCTCGTGAGCGGCCGGTTTCCGGATCGGCCTGTAGAAAAAAGCCTCGCATTTGCGAGGCTTTTTATTGCGCTGAAAGTCAGGCGCCAGCTTACGCGTGATGGCTATGCGAATGGTCTTGCGCCGGTTGCGGCCGGTAGCCGAGCGACTCGGAGATCATCAGCGCGGTCTGGCTGAGTTGGCCAAGCCAGGAATCCTGCAGGCGATCTGCCGGCGCGGACAGCGACAGACCGGCGACCAGTTTGCCGGTGTCGTCGTAAATGCCGGCGGCGATGCAGCGCACACCGAGTTCCAGTTCTTCGTTATCACGCGCGCAGGCTTGCTGACGCACGTGCGAGAGTTCGCGCTCCAGTTTCGTCAGGTCGGTGATGCTGTTCTGCGTGTGGCCCGACAGGCCGGTACGGGTTGCATAGGCGCGCACGCGCGTGGATTCGTCTGCGGCGAGGAACAGCTTGCCGACCGACGTCAGATGCAGCGGCGCCCGCCCGCCGATGGCGCGCACCACCTGCATGCCGGAACGCTCGGAATAAGCACGCTCGATATAGACAATCTCGTCGCCCTGACGTACCGACAGGTTCACCGTCTGGCCGGTCTGACGGTGCAATTCACGCATCGGCGTGAGCGCCGCGTCGCGTACCGACAGGCGGGCTTTCACCAGATTGCCGAGTTCGAGCAGGCGCATGCCCAGACGGTAAGTGCCGGGGTCGGACCGGTCCACCAGCCGGCACATCACCATGTCGTTCAGGATGCGGTGGGCGGTGGAAGGGTGCAACTCGGTGCGGATGGCGAGTTCTTTCAGGCTGACCGGGTCGCTATGCGCAGCAAGGGCGTCGAGCAAGCGCATCATGCGTTCGATCACCTGGATCGAAGTCTTGGGATCCGGGTTCGTATCGCTCATGGGGAGGAATCGGTTGACGCGTCAAACAGCGGAAATTGATTGTATCCCGTATTGTGAAAAAAAAGAAAGCGGTTGGAGGCGCTATTCCAATCGGACTTGATCTGTGTCCTATGCCTTCCGGCCGTTGGTATTGTGCGCCAAACAGCGGATAATCAGGGACGTTTTCCCGAAGGAGGGCTCATGCGAGTCGGATTGTTCGTTACCTGCCTGATCGACCTGATGCGTCCCGAGATCGGGTTTTCGGTCATCAAGCTGATCGAAGCCGCGGGTTTCGAGGTGATGGTGCCGCCTGCCCAAACCTGTTGCGGGCAGCCGGCCTACAACTCAGGGGAACGGCGCATCGCGCGCGATCTGGCCGAGAAAACGCTGCGCGAGTTCGAACAGTTCGATTACGTCGTGGTGCCGTCCGGTTCGTGCGGCGGCATGATCCGCGCGCATTACGGCGACCTTTTCGCCGACGATCCCGAACTGATGAACCGCTTCGGCCGCCTGCGCGCCAAAGTGTTCGAACTGACCGACTTCCTCGTGAACGTGGCCAAAGTGCAGTTGCAGCCGGGTGAGTTCGCGGGTCGCGTCACGTATCACGATTCCTGCTCAGGGTTGCGCGAATTAGGCGTGAAAGCGCAGCCCCGCGCGCTGTTGGCGCAGGTCGGCGTGACGGTGAGCGAGATGAAGGACTGCGAGCATTGCTGTGGCTTCGGCGGCACGTTCGCGCTCAAGTACGGCGATATTTCCACGGCGATCGTCGACGAAAAATGCGCGAACATTCGGGCGAGCGAAACCGGCGCGGTGGTGCTCGGCGACCTGGGCTGCATGCTGAATATCGAAGGCCGTTTGCGGCGTACCGGCGACGTCACCACGCGGGTGCTGCACATCGCCCAGGTCCTGGCCGGCGACGTGTAACGCTGTTCGCCGCATTCCCCGCCGTTTCAGATTCGCGCTTCAGCTTTCAGGCGCGTTTTGCCCGATTCCGCACAAGGCCGCCATGCAAGTCCAATCCATGCAATTCAAGGCGCGCGCTGGTCAAAAGCTCGCCGATCAGCGCTTGCAGCAGAACCTGACCAAGCTGTCGACCAAATTCGTCACGGCCCGTGCCTCGGCCATGACCGAGATCGACTTTCCGGCCACGCGCGCCGCGCTGAAGGAGCGCCGCAATCGCGCGCTGGACAATCTCGACGTGTGGCTGGAAACCTTTGAGCGCGAGGCGGCCCGGCGTGGTGTGACCGTCCTGTTCGCCGAGACGACTCAGGAGGCGGCGCGGCTCGTCGGCGACATTGCCCGTCGTCACGCGGTAAAGAAGGTGATCAAGACCAAGTCGATGGTCACCGAAGAAATGCGCCTGAACGAAGTGCTCGGGCAAATGGGCGTGCAATCCATCGAAACGGATCTGGGCGAGTACATCCTCCAGATCAACGACAACGAGCCGCCGAGCCACATCATCGCGCCGGTCGTCCACAAAGATAAGGACGAAATCGCCGAGTTGTTCGCAAAGACTCACAACCGGCCGCGCCTGACCGAAATCACCGACATGACGCGCGAAGCGCGCGAGATTCTGCGTCCGCATTTCATGACGGCGGACATGGGTGTGACAGGCGGCAATTTCGTGGTGGCGGAAACCGGCTCGGTCGTGCTGGTCACGAACGAAGGCAATGAAGGCATGTGCACGGTCATGCCACGCGTGCATGTGGCCGTGACCGGAATCGAGAAAGTATTGCCCACGCTCGAGGATCTGGCTACGGCCATGCGTCTGCTGCCGCGCTCGGCGACCGGGCAGGCGACCTCGAACTACTTTTCCGTGTTGACCGGGCCGCGCGGCGAGGGCGATCAGGACGGTCCCGAACATATGTACGTGGTGCTCGTCGACGGCGGGCGCACAGGGCTGATCGGCGGCGACTTCCAGGAAATGTTGAGGTGCATCCGCTGCGGCGCGTGCATGAACCACTGCCCGGTGTACCAGAAGGTGGGCGGCCACGCGTACGGCTGGGTGTATCCAGGGCCGATGGGTTCGGTGTTGACCCCAAGCTATGTCGGTATCGACAAGGCATTGGACTTACCGCAGGCCGCGACCTTGTGTGGCGAGTGCAATAGCGTGTGCCCGGTGGGGATCCCGCTGTCGGATCTGTTGCGCAAGCTGCGCGAGAAGCAGGTGGAGCGGCGGCTGCGCCCCTGGAAAGAACGCGTGGGGCTCGCCGTGTGGGGTTTTCTGGCGCTGCACCCGGATGCTTATGCGCTCTTTACGAAGCTGGCCGTGCGGGTGCTCGAGCGCATGGGTGGCACGAACCGGTCGATTGCCAGGCTGCCGTTAGGTGGCGCGGGCTGGACCGATACGCGGGATATGCCCGCACCGGTCGGACGGACGTTCAGGGAGTTGTACGCCGCGCAACGCAGTCATATCGGCTGAGCGGATAGGGGCAAGCGGGGCTTGGTGTCGTAGGTCCGATGTCTCGCGGCATTGTGCGCGAGCCGTAGATTCCGGCATCGCGCTGTCTGATTGCTCATCTCGCTTTCTGGCTGGCGCTTCGGATGAACTCAGCCGAAGCCGCAGAGTAGGCTCAAGTGCGCTCCCGTAGCCGTCAATTGGAGCGCGGTCGCCTGGCGGATTCGCACGTTCGCGTCGGAACTCCAACGCGAACGCTTGCCTTAATGGTCCGTCATCTGGCCGGACTGTCGGCCCGGCACCCCGCGCACGGGTGCCGCGTTGTTGCCGTTGCCATGGCCGCCATTCCCTGCCTGTTGAGGCGGCGGCGGAGGTGGCGGGGCGCCGGCTCCCGGGCGCGGCGCATTCGATCCGCTCGGCCCCCGCGGTCCGCCCGCCGCGCCTTGAGGCGGCGGTCCGCCGTGCGATCCACCGCCACCGGGCTGACCATGCCAGCCGCCGTTGTCGCCGTGGTTGCCGTTATTTCCATAGTTGCCGTTATTCGGCCGACCGTGGTCGGGATAGCCGCCATAACCGGGTCCGGGGCCGTAATAACGGCCCGGGCCGCCGTAGTAGCCCGGTTCCGAGTAGTTGCCGTAGCCCATGTAGACGTTGGTTTGCGGCACGACCGGCACGCCAGTGGCGTACCCGTCGTACCCGTCATAGGCGTTATAGCCGTTGTATCCGCCATTGGCATTGCCGTACATCGGCGTGCCGTCCGGATACACCGCACAGCCGCCGAGCAGGGCGGCGGCCGCGAGACAGACAATTGGTGCGAAGCGTTTCATGTGAGATAGACCAAGATAGACCAGTACGAGGGCATGTATTTTTAAGACCGCTATTATCGTCATCCGTCACAAGAGCTTTGTATGCGTTTGTAAGGATTTCTTTTTCTGTCGCAAGCCGCACGCCCGCGACGCCCGCGACGCGCGCCGCAAACAGCCGATCGACTGTTTCATTGAGAGCAACGATCTGTCTCGCGGCGTTGGGTTTTTCCCGATTGCATATTCCTATAGGATTTGGACTGGGCATAGTGGGCTACAAGCTCATCCGCCCACAATCGGAAGAAACGACATCATGAAAAAGACAATATCGGTGTACTGGCCATTAGCCATCGTTGTGCCGCTCGCTGCGGCTGCCTATCTGCACATTTGCGGAAACACCGCATCGCACGCGTCGCAAGCCCCGCTCGCTGCCGATCAACTGACGGCTGAACTCGCTCGCGCCGTCTCGTACGGCATGGTCGATGCCGCCTCGGCGCTGCCGGCGAAACCGATGCGAGCTGTCACCGCGATGCCGCTCGCGGAAGCGTCGTAAACACGAAGGTAAGCACAAGGTACGCGCGACCGCAGCGGCGCAAGTGTCATCGCCGCGTAGCGCCGCGCCATCCCAAACTGCCGCGCGCCGGGCTTCCGGCGAAATTCCGGCCGGCTTTGTATAATCGCGGCAACTGTTTGCTAACCGTCGGCCGAAGCGCTGGCGCGCCGGAAAAGCCTCTGATGAAAACCGTGTCGATCTGCTTTGTCTGCCTCGGCAACATCTGCCGTTCACCGACTGCGGAAGGTGTGATGCGCCATCTGGTGAGCGAGGCGAAGCTCGCGGAGCGCATTCTGATCGATTCCGCAGGCACGGGCGACTGGCACATCGGCGAGCCGCCTGACGAGCGCGCGCAGCACGCGGCCGGCCGGCGCGGGTATGAACTGGCCGCGTTGCGCGGCCGCCAGATCGCCGCTGCGGACTTCGAGCGTTTCGATCTGCTGATCGCAATGGACGACAAAAACGTCGCCGCCCTGCGCCAGGTCTGCGCGCCGGAACAGCACGACAAGATTCGTCTGCTGATGGAGTTCGTCCCCGAGGCGGACGTCCGCTGGGGCGGCGCCCGCGAAGTCGTGGATCCGTATTTCGGCGGCGCGGAAGGTTTCGAGCAGGTGCTGGATCAGTGCGAAGCGGCCTGCCGTGGCCTGATCGCGGCGTTGCGCCCGCACTTGCTGGCTTAAGCGTTTGGCGGCCGAGGGCGTTAGTGCGCCGAGCCTATCTCGCAATTAAGCGAATGACCCAAATCGCGATAGGGATACTTGACTAAATCGCTCATGTATTTATACTTGACAAAACTTGTCGAGAATTGCGGTTCCCCTACATATGAGACTCACCACGAAAGGCCGTTTCGCCGTCACGGCGATGATTGACCTGGCACTGCGCCAGGAGCAGGGCCCGGTGACGCTTGCGGGTATCAGCCAGCGCCAACATATCTCCCTGTCGTACCTCGAGCAGCTGTTTGGCAAGCTGCGTCGTCATGAAATCGTCGAGTCCGTGCGCGGGCCGGGCGGTGGCTACAATCTGGCCCGCCGCTCTGAAGACGTGACCGTGGCCGACATCATCATCGCGGTCGACGAGCCGCTCGACGCCACCCAGTGCGGCGGCAAAGGCTCCTGCGAGGGTACCAAGCAGCACGACGGCCACTGCATGACGCACGAACTGTGGTCCACGCTGAACCAGAAAATGGTCGAGTACCTCGATTCGGTCTCCCTGAAGGATCTGGTCGACCAGCAGCGTTCGCGCGAAGGCGCGCCGGCCGTATTGCGCGACAGGCGCAACGAGGCGCCGGCGGTCGAACCTGTCCGCGTGGCGCCGAAAGGGCCGAATTCCGTTTTCAACATGGCCGGTTCCTAGGCGCGGTATCAAGCAGAAACCGCAGCCTGATCAGAAACCCAGAAGCCAGAGCACATGACGTCCCCGGAGCAATTGATGAACAACGACACTCTCCATCTGCCCATCTACATGGACTACAGCGCGACGACGCCGATCGATCCGCGCGTGGTGGACAAGATGATTCCGTATCTGCGCGAGCAGTTCGGCAACCCCGCATCGCGCAGCCACTCGTATGGCTGGGACGCGGAGCGGGCAGTCGAAGAAGCGCGTGAGAATGTCGCCGCGCTGGTGAACGCCGACCCGCGCGAAATCATCTGGACCTCGGGTGCCACGGAGTCGGACAACCTGGCGATCAAGGGTGCCGCGCACTTCTACAAGAGCAAGGGTAAGCACATCGTCACGGTGAAGACCGAGCACAAGGCCGTGCTCGACACCTGCCGCGAACTCGAACGCGAAGGCTTCGAAGTCACGTATCTGGACGTCAAGGACGACGGCCTGATCGACCTCGAGAAATTCAAGGCCGCGCTGCGTCCGGACACGATTCTGGTGTCGGTCATGTCCGTCAATAACGAGATCGGCGTGATTCAGGACATCGAGGCGATCGGCGAGATCACCCGTGAAAAGGGCATTATTTTCCACGTCGACGCCGCGCAAGCCACCGGCAAGATCGCGATCGACCTGCAAAAGCTGAAGGTCGACCTGATGTCGTTCTCGGCGCACAAGACGTACGGACCGAAGGGCATCGGCGCGTTGTACGTGCGCCGCAAGCCGCGTATCCGTATCGAAGCGCAGATGCACGGCGGCGGTCACGAGCGCGGCATGCGCTCGGGCACGCTGGCTACGCACCAGATCGTCGGCATGGGTGAAGCGTTCCGGATCGCGCGTGAAGAAATGGCGACGGAGAACGAACGTATCCGCATGTTGCGCGACCGTCTGCTGCGCGGCCTGTCGGAAATGGAAGAGGTATATGTGAATGGCGACATGGAAAAGCGTGTGCCGCACAACCTGAACATCAGCTTCAATTTCGTCGAAGGCGAGTCGCTGATCATGGCGGTGAAAGACGTGGCGGTGTCGTCGGGCTCGGCGTGTACGTCGGCTTCGCTGGAGCCGTCGTACGTGCTGCGCGCGTTGGGCCGTAACGACGAACTGGCGCACAGCTCGATCCGCTTCACGGTGGGCCGCTTCACGACCGAGCAGGATGTCGATTACGTGATCAACCTGCTGAAGACCAAGATTTCGAAGCTGCGCGACTTGTCGCCGCTGTGGGAAATGCACAAGGACGGGATCGACATTTCGACTATCCAGTGGGCAGCGCACTGACGCGCCGTTTGGACTACGTCGAATTTATCGAATTGCGAATTGCACGAATTGCAGGTTGAAACGAATCAAGGAGTGTCATCATGGCTTATAGCGACAAGGTTCTGGACCATTACGAAAACCCGCGCAACGTCGGTTCCTTCGCGAAGGACGACGATGCGGTCGGTACCGGCATGGTCGGCGCGCCCGCATGCGGCGACGTCATGAAGCTGCAGATCCGCGTGGGCGCGGACGGCATTATCGAAGACGCGAAGTTCAAGACGTATGGCTGCGGTTCGGCCATCGCGTCGAGCTCGCTCGTGACCGAATGGGTGAAGGGCAAGACGCTCGATCAGGCCATGTCGATCAAGAACACGCAGATCGCCGAAGAACTGGCGCTGCCGCCGGTGAAGATCCACTGCTCGATCCTCGCGGAAGACGCGATCAAGGCAGCGGTCGCCGACTACAAGCAACGTCACGGTGAAGCAGTCGTCGCGGACGAGAAGCAACACGCTTAAGCGGCGGTTGCGGCGCGGTTTCAGGTGAATGGAAACGGACGGCGCGAATTCAACGCAACCGTCCGACACGAGCGATATTTGATGCAGGCAGGGTAGCAGCGCGTGAGAAGGCAGACGAACGGCCGGCACGCACTGCGCAATGAGAAACGCTATGGCAATTACGTTGACCGAAAAGGCAGCACAGCACGTCCAGAAGTATCTGACCCGGCGCGGTAAAGGCGTCGGCTTGCGCGTCGGCGTGCGCACCACCGGCTGCTCCGGCTTGGCCTACAAACTCGAGTACGTGGATGAACTCGCGCCCGAAGACGAAGTCTTCGATTGCAACGGCGTGAAGATCATTGTCGACCCGAAGAGCCTCGCCTATATCGACGGCACCGAGCTCGACTTCGCACGTGAAGGGCTGAACGAAGGCTTCAAGTTCAACAACCCGAACGTGAAGGACGAATGCGGTTGCGGCGAATCGTTCCGCGTGTAATTCCGGACATTTCCGCGTGCAGCGGATCAAAGGCGGCGCGGGCCGCCTTTTTAGTTTGATCCACGCATTCGCCTGCGCGGCCACGCTGCCTTCACGCTCCACCGAGCCGAGTTTTTAGACTGCACTCCGGTGCGCTTTCCTGAACGGACTTCTTCTATCCGATGGCCTCGCTGAACGACAGCCACTTCGACCTGTTCGACCTGCCGGCGCAATTCGCGCTCGACGCGGCGGCGCTCGATCACGCCTACCGCACGGTCCAGGCGCAAGTGCATCCGGACCGCTTCGCGGCGGCCGGCGACGCGCAAAAGCGCATTGCGATGCAGTGGGCGACGCGCACCAACGAGGCGTATCAGACGCTGCGCGATCCGTTGAAGCGCGCCACTTATCTGCTGCATCTGCGCGGCATCGACGTCGGCGCGGAGAACAATACGGCGATGGAGCCGGCGTTCCTCATGCAGCAAATGGAATGGCGCGAAGGGATCGAAGACGCGGCTGCGGCGAAGAACGTCGATGCGCTCGACGCCTTGCTCACGGAACTGCGCGACGAAGAGCGCATGCGTTTCGAAAAGCTAGGCGCGTTGCTCGACAGCGGCGCGAATCAGGCCGCAGGCGAGGCCGTGCGGCAGTTGATGTTCATCGAGCGGGTGGCGTCGGAAATCGGTACGCAGATCGAGCGGCTCGACACCTAGCGAGCTCGCGCCGCGCGCAGCAGCGGGAGCGCGGCCACGTTCGCCAGCCGAGCCGTAGCTTTATATCCAGCAACGCGAAAATTCAGGACGGGGCCGAGCGGCCCCGAGAAGACCCAGATGGCCTTACTGCAAATCTCCGAACCCGGCATGGCGCCGGCACCCCACCAGCGGCGTCTGGCGGTCGGCATCGATCTCGGCACCACCAATTCCCTCGTCGCCGCCGTGCGCAGCGGCGTGCCCGACGTGCTGCCCGACGAAGACGGCCATGCGCTGCTGCCGTCGGTGGTGCGCTACTTGGAAAAGGGCGGCCGCCGCATCGGCCGTACGGCCAAGGCCGAGGCGGCGAGCGATCCGCGCAACACCATCGTTTCGGTCAAGCGGTTCATGGGCCGTGGCAAGGCGGAAGTGGAAGGCGCCGAAAACGCGCCGTACGATTTCGTCGACGCACCCGGCATGGTGCAGATCCGCACCGTGGACGGCGTGAAGAGCCCCGTCGAAGTGTCGGCCGAAATTCTCGCGACGCTGCGCCAGCGCGCCGAGGACACGCTCGGCGATGAACTCGTCGGCGCGGTCATCACGGTGCCGGCTTACTTCGACGAAGCCCAGCGTCAGGCGACCAAAGACGCCGCGCGTCTGGCTGGCCTGAATGTGCTGCGCCTGCTGAACGAACCGACGGCGGCCGCGATTGCCTACGGCCTCGATAACGGTTCCGAGGGGCTGTACGCCGTGTACGACCTGGGCGGCGGCACCTTCGACCTGTCGATTCTCAAGCTCACCAAAGGCGTGTTCGAAGTGCTCGCGGCGGGCGGCGACTCCGCACTCGGCGGCGACGATTTCGATCACGCCTTGTATCGCTACGTGCTGGAGCAGGTGGGCATCGCGCCGCAAACGCTCGCACCCGAAGACGTCCGCCTGCTGCTGGACAGCGTGCGTGTGGCCAAGGAGGCGCTGTCCGACGCGCCGGATACGAAGCTACAGGTCACGCTCTCGAACGGCACCCGGATCGATCTGACGATCGCTGAGGCCACTTTCGAGGCCATCACGCAGGCGTTGGTTCAGCGCACGCTCGGCCCGACGAAAAAGGCGCTGCGCGACGCCAAGGTCACGACGCAAGACATCAAGGGCGTGGTGCTGGTCGGCGGCGCGACGCGCATGCCGGTGATCCGACGCGCGGTCGAGTCGTTCTTCGGCCAGCCGCCGCTGATCAATCTCGATCCGGATCAGGTGGTCGCGCTCGGCGCGGCGATCCAGGCCGATCTGCTCGCGGGCAACCGCGGCGCGGACGGCGACGAGTGGCTCCTGCTCGACGTGATTCCGCTGTCGCTCGGCGTCGAGACGATGGGCGGTCTGACCGAGAAGATCATCCCGCGTAATTCGACGATTCCGGTCGCGCGCGCGCAGGACTTCACGACCTTCAAGGACGGCCAGACGGCCATGGCGATCCACGTCGTGCAGGGCGAGCGCGAACTCGTCAGCGACTGCCGCTCGCTCGCGCGTTTCGAGCTGCGCGGCATTCCGCCGATGGCCGCGGGCGCCGCGCGCATTCGCGTGACCTACCAGGTGGACGCCGACGGCCTGCTGTCCGTGTTCGCACGTGAGCAGGGCTCGGGGGTGGAAGCGTCGGTGGTAGTCAAGCCGTCCTACGGTCTCGCCGACGACGACATCGCGAAAATGCTCGAAGAGAGCTTCTCGACCGCCGAGGTCGACATGCGGGCACGGGCGCTGCGCGAAGCGCAAGTCGAAGCGCGGCGTCTCGTGGAAGCCACCGACGCGGCGCTCGCCGCCGACGCGGAGCTCCTCGACGACAGCGAGCGCGCCGAACTCGACACGCTGCTCGATGCATTGCGCAATGTCGCGCAGAGCGACGACGTGGATGCAATCGAAGCCGCCACGAAAACCCTCGCTGAAGGCACCGACGAATTCGCCGCCCGCCGCATGAACAAGGGCATTCGCCGCGCGCTTGCCGGCCGCAAGCTCGACGAGATCTGAGCTCGACCCGAGCCTTGCAGCAGCGGCAGGCGGCCTGCGTTGTCCGCCGCTGCAAAAATTCGAATCGCGCCGCGTGGACTTAAAAAGTCCTCGCGTCGCCAGTAAAATGGTACGGAGCCTGTTTGAGGCCGCCGTGCCTCAGACCCAAACGGAAAATGTATGCCTCAAATCGTTGTGCTGCCTCACGTCGAACTGTGCCCGGAAGGCGCGGTGATCGATGCCGTGCCCGGCAAGAGCATCTGCGACAGCCTGCTCGAGCACGGCATTGAAATCGAGCACGCGTGCGAGAAGTCGTGCGCGTGCACGACCTGCCATGTGATCGTGCGTGAGGGTTTCGCCGCCTTGACGCCATCCGAGGAAGACGAGGACGATCTGTTGGACAAGGCATGGGGGCTCGAACCGACCTCGCGCCTGTCATGCCAGGCCATGGTGCCGGCCGAGCAGGATCTGGTTGTCGAAATCCCTCGCTACTCGATCAATCACGCGAAGGAAAACCACTAACAGGAGGATGCAGCCATGAAGTGGACCGATACGCAAGACATCGCGATGGCCCTGACTGACAAGCACCAGGACATCGATCCGCAACAGGTGCGCTTCACCGACTTGCACCGTTGGGTTACCGAACTGGAAGGATTCGACGACGATCCTAACCGTTCGAACGAAAAGATCCTCGAGGCGATTCAGGCTGCATGGATTGAAGACGCGGATTACTGAGCGTCACTGAGTTTTCCGGCGCCGGTCGGCGTTCTGCTCGCCCCTCCGGTTACGGCAAAGAAAAAGGCGATTCCATTGGAATCGCCTTTTTTGCGTCTATCGAAAACGTATTCAGTGGGTGTCTAGCTTGCCACGAGTGTGCCGTTCTCAACACGAACGCGCTGACCCTGCTGGAACGGCGGCGCTTCATGGTAGGTGAAGTAACGCGTCTTGCCGCTTTCCATCCGCACGCGCACCGAGTACGACGTGGTGCTGCGGATATGTTTTTCGACCGAGTTGCCGGCAAGGCCGCCACCGAGCGCGCCGAGAACGGTCATCGCGGTGCGGCCGTTGCCACTGCCGAACTGATTGCCGACCACGCCGCCGGCTACCGCGCCGCCGACTGCACCGATACCGGTGCCATGACCTTCCTGACGTACCGCCGAGATGGCTTCGACCGTGCCGCATGTCGAGCAGTAGGCCGGTTGTGCGGGCTGTTGCTGGGCGTAATCAGGTGCCGGTCGAGCCTGTTGCTGCTGAGCGTATTGCTGCTGCTGGGCGGGTGTGGGGGCGGGTGCAGGCTGCGGTTGCTGAGCCACCTGCTGCTGGGCAGCCTGCTGCGCCGTCGGGTTGGCGGGCGCTGCCGAATCGACTACGCCCGGCTGTGTGCCTTGCGTAGAGACTTGCGCCGCCTGAGTCTGATCGTTTTGCGCGCCATTGCTGGACGCCTTCGGAAACAGGCCCGTAACGGCCGCCGTGGCGGCCAGGCTCGCGATGATCACCGCACCGGCAGCGGTCGCGACCAGCGGGTGTATCCGGCGTTGTTGCGCAGGCTGTTGAGATTGCGTAGTGGGTTGCGTGTTGGGATTGTCCATTTTGGCCTCCGTCTTTAGCAGAGTCGACTTTTAGTAAGGCAAAGTGTCTGACAAATCGATTCCGCAAGGGTTTCAATTTGTAACGATTTCCGGGCAACCATCCTGACGGCGCCGCGCCGAAGGCAGGTGCTCGAATGGTGAACTCATACAGCCGAGCCCGGCAGGGTGGGCAGTTTTTACCGATGGTTACAAACTTGACAGCCGCCACACGTCTTCGGAGCAGCAAGAAAAACGCCCGGCTCATGCCGGGCGCTTGGGGTGTGTTCAACCGCAACTTCAACCGCGCAGCGATCAGTCTTCGCGGCGCAGATGCGGGAACAGAATCACGTCGCGGATGCTCGGGCTGTCGGTCAGCATCATGACCAGGCGGTCGATACCGATGCCGCAACCACCGGCCGGCGGCATGCCGTATTCCAGCGCGCGAATATAGTCCGCATCGTAGAACATCGCTTCTTCGTCGCCGGCGTCTTTCTGGTCGACCTGCTTCTTGAAGCGCGCTGCCTGGTCTTCCGGATCGTTCAGTTCCGAGAAGCCATTGGCGATTTCACGGCCGGTGATGAACAGTTCGAAACGCTCCGTAATGCCTTCAACCTTGTCCGACGCGCGCGCGAGCGGCGACACCTCGATCGGATAATCGATGATGTAAGTCGGCTCCCACAATTGCGACTCGGCGGTTTCTTCGAACAGCGCCAGTTGCAGCGAACCGACGCCCGCGTTCAGGAACTGCGGCTGCGACGCATCCACGCCGAACTTCTTCAGCTCGGTGCGCAGGAACGCGCTGTCGGCGAGTTGCTCGTTCGTGTACTGCGGCGCGTACTTCTGGATTGCTTGCGTGATCGTGAGGCGATGGAACGGTTTCGCCAGATCGAGTTCGCGGCCCTGATACGTGATGGTAGCCGTGCCCAGCGCGTCGATCGCGGCCTGGCGGATCAGCTGCTCGGTGAAATCCATCAGCCACTTGTAGTCGGTGTACGCGGCGTAGAACTCGATCATCGTGAATTCCGGATTGTGGCGCACGGACACGCCCTCATTGCGGAAGTTACGGTTGATCTCGAACACACGCTCGAAGCCGCCGACCACGAGGCGCTTCAGATACAGCTCCGGCGCGATACGCAGGAACATCTGCATGTCGAGCGCGTTGTGGTGCGTGGTGAACGGCTTGGCCGCCGCGCCGCCCGGAATCGGGTGCAGCATGGGCGTTTCGACTTCCATGAAGTCGGCGTCCGACATGAACTTGCGGATCGACGAAATCGCCTTGGTGCGCGCGACGAACGTCTTGCGCGTTTCCGGCGTGACTATCAGATCGACATAGCGCTGGCGATACTTCATTTCCTGGTCGGCCAGACCGTGGAACTTGTCGGGCAGCGGACGCAGCGACTTCGACAGCAGGCGCAGTTCCGTGCAGCGCACCGAGAGTTCGCCCTTGTTGGTGCGGAACAGCACGCCGCGCGCCGCGACGATGTCGCCCATGTCCCACTTCTTGAAGGCGTCGTACGTGTCCTGGCCAACGTCGGCAGGCGTAATGAAGAACTGGATCTGACCCGAACCGTCGCGCACCGTCGCAAAGCTTGCCTTGCCCATCACGCGTTTGAGCATCATGCGGCCGGCGATCGCGACTTCGAGCGGATTCGCTTCGAGCGCTTCCTTGTCGGCGT
Source organism: Paraburkholderia sp. RL17-383-BIF-A (assembly GCF_046028015.1). NCBI lineage: Bacteria > Pseudomonadati > Pseudomonadota > Betaproteobacteria > Burkholderiales > Burkholderiaceae > Paraburkholderia > Paraburkholderia sp. RL17-383-BIF-A. Next base: position 249,069 of record NZ_JARESR010000002.1, read on the forward strand.
GCTCGTATTGCGACTGCAGATCTTCGGCGTGGTGCGTGGGGCGGAAATCGTTCGGATAGGCGACGCCTTGCTCACGCAACTCGCGCAGCTTTTCGCGGCGCTCGGTCATGATTTTGTTGTCGTCCACCTCGGGCACGGCATTCGGTCGGGCCGCGTCAGGCTGGGCCGCGTTAGGCTGGGTCGGTTCGGTCATGATGATTTGGTATTCGGTGGCCCGCACGCGAGTGGCGCGCTTGCGGGTGGCCAGTCAGTAAAAACCTCAGGCGGTGTAAAGAAACAGCGAAGAAACAGAAAGAAGCAGTAGAAGACGGCGAAGATGCGGCGCGGCTTTTCAGGCCGCGCCGGTTGCGCTTAGACGCCCTGTTTCAGGCTGGCGCTGATGAACGGATCGAGGTCGCCGTCGAGCACACTCTTCGTGTTGCTGATTTCGACGTTGGTGCGCAGATCCTTGATACGGCTGTTGTCCAGCACGTACGAGCGGATCTGATGACCCCAGCCCACGTCGGTCTTGCCGGCTTCGAGCTTGTCCTGCTCTTCCTGACGCTTGCGGATTTCCGCTTCGTACAGGCGCGATTTCAGCATGGCCATGGCTTCGGCACGGTTGCGGTGCTGCGAACGGTCGTTCTGACACTGCACGACGATGCCCGACGGCATGTGCGTAATACGCACCGCGGAGTCGGTCTTGTTGATGTGCTGACCGCCCGCGCCGGACGCGCGGTACGTGTCGATCCGCAGATCGGCCGGATTGATGTCCACTTCGATCGAGTCGTCGATTTCCGGGTACACGAACACCGAGGAGAACGACGTGTGACGGCCGCCCGACGAGTCGAACGGCGACTTGCGCACGAGGCGGTGCACGCCGGTTTCGGTGCGCAGAAAGCCGTACGCGTATTCGCCTTCGATCTTGATCGTGGCGTTCTTGATGCCCGCGACATCGCCGTCGGTCTGTTCCAGCACTTCGGTCTTGAAGCCCTTGCGCTCGCAGTAGCGCAGATACTGGCGCAGCAGCATGGACGCCCAGTCGCACGCCTCGGTGCCGCCGGCGCCGGCCTGGATGTCCAGGAACGCGTTGTTCGGATCGGCCGGGTTCGCGAACATGCGGCGGAATTCCATGTCGGCCACGCGCTGTTCGATGCCTTGCGCGTCGGCTTCGCAGGCGAGGAGGGTTTCCTCGTCGTCTTCTTCGCGGGCCATGTCGAACAGGTCCTGCGCGTCGCGCAGGTCGTTATCGAGCGACGTGAGTTTGCCGACCGTGTCGTCGAGCAGCTTCTTTTCCCGGCCGAGGGCCTGGGCGTGCTTCGAGTCGTTCCAGACGTCCGGGTCTTCGAGTTCCCGGTTGACTTCGATTAGACGCAGTGCTTTGTCGTCGTAGTCAAAGATACCCCCGTAGCGAGTCCGCGCGAGTGCGCAGGTCCGCCAGTGAGGCTTCGATCGCGTTGAGACGTTCCGCTTCCATGTCGATCTTTTATAGCTTCGTAAAAAGACGAAATTATAGCCGATCGGCGCGGCGCGCCGGAGGCTGTTGAGCGATCCGGCGCGTGTTTGGGGTTGATTTTGTGGAGATTTTCGACGTTTTCAGGACGCCGGACCCCGGCGCGCTGCGCGAGCTTCAACTCGCCGCGTGCTCGACGATCAACTGCACGCGCGATACGCCGTTCCACGTATCGCTCGCGAGACGGTAGGCGACCGTGGTGCGGGCGGGCAGCGTGTCCGTGTGGTTGAACCAGATTGCGTTGAAGCGCTGGCGGCCGCGCACGAGTTGCAGTTTCAGGTGCTTGTCCTTCACCAGCGCCTGCGACGCGATATCGAATTCGCCCGAAAACACCGGCGCCGGAAAGCCTTGACCCCACACGGCGGCGTCGAGCATTTCGACGAATTGCGGCGTGAAGTACGCGTCCTCGAGCTCGCCGTCGGTTTCCACCGTGCGCGAGAGCGCCTCTTCGGACAGCCATTCGCGGCCGACCGCTTCGAACGCGGCGGTGAAGCGCGGCACGTCGGCGGCGGCGAGCGTAAGGCCCGCGGCCATCGCGTGGCCGCCGAACTTCACGATCAGGCCCGGCTCGCGCTTCGAGATCAGGTCGAGCGCGTCGCGCAGATGGAAGCCCGCAATGGAGCGGCCCGAGCCCTTGACGGTCTGGCCGCTGTCGTCGGCGAGCGCGAAAGTGAACGAGGGCCGGTGGAATTTCTCCTTCAGCCGTCCCGCGACGATGCCGATCACGCCCTGGTGCCAGTCGGGATTGAAGAGCGTGATGGTGGTCCTGCCGTCCGGGTCGATCGCCGAGAGGTCGTCGAGCGCCTGTTGCTGCATGCCGGCTTCGATTTCGCGGCGCTCGCGGTTCATCGTGTCGAGTTGCTGCGCGAGGTCCCAGGCGCGGCCGATGTCGTCGGTCGTCAGGCATTCGATTCCGAGCGACATGTCCGACAGGCGGCCCGCCGCATTCAGGCGCGGCCCGAGCGCGAAGCCGAGGTCGAACCCCGACGCGCTGCGGGCGTCGCGCGCGGCGGCGCGAAACAGCGCGGCGATGCCCGGCTGCATCTTGCCTTTGCGGATGCGTTGCAACCCTTGCGCGACCAGCACGCGGTTATTGCCGTCGAGCTTGACCACGTCCGCGACCGTGCCGAGCGCGACCAGATCGAGCAGACCGTCGAGGCGCGGTTCGGGGAAGTTATCGTTGAACGCGCCACGGCGGCGCAATTCCGCGCGCAACGCGAGCAGCACATAAAACATCACGCCGACGCCCGCAATGCACTTGCTCGGAAACGTGCAGCCCGGCTGGTTCGGATTGACGATCGCGCGGGCGGGCGGCAGTTCGTCGCCGGGCAGGTGGTGATCCGTGACCAGCACGTCGATGCCGAGCGCGTTGGCCGCTTCCACGCCGTCCACGCTGGCGATGCCGTTATCCACCGTGATCAGCAGTTCCGGTTTGCCCGACGGATTGCGCGCCGCCAGCTCGACGATCTCCGGCGTCAGGCCGTAGCCGTACTCGAAACGGTTCGGCACCAGGTAGTCGATCCGGCCGCCGAACATGCGCAGGCCGCGCACGGCGACCGCGCAGGCGGTGGCGCCGTCGCAGTCGTAGTCGGCGACCACCAGCATGCGACGCTGGTTCTGGATCGCGTCGGCGAGCAGGGCGGCGGCGTCTTCGCAGCCTTTGAGCGCGACCGGCGGCACGAGCCGCGCGAGGCCCGTTTCGATCTCGTCGGGCATGCACACGCCGCGCGCCGCGTAGAGGCGCGCGAGCACCGGATGCAGGCCGTGGCGGGTGAGAATTTCAGCGTCGACGGGAGAACAGGTGCGCGTAACGATTCGAGTCATTCGGAAAGGCCGTGGATCATTCGTTGGGTCAGTCGATCATTTATTCGATGAAGAGTGAGGCGAGCACGCGCCGCCGCCAGAATTTGCGCAGATCGCCGCGCGTGACGGAGAGCGTGACCGAGCCGGTGTCGCCGCACAGGGTCAGGCCGAGTTCGTCGAGCTCGCCGGATTGCAGCGCGGCGAGTGCCGGTTCGAACCAGTCCGTTTGCAAGGCGGCGAAGGCGTCGTTCCAGCGCGCCCAATCCTGCTCGATGTAGGCCGCGGAGAACGGATCGAGTTCGACCAGCGTGGAGCCGCTCGTGTTCGTGTTTGCATTCGAGTTGGCGTTGGCGTTGAGCGCGGGCGCGCCGCCCGACGTGCCACGCAGCGCGTTATCCGCAGCGCCGCGCGTCGCGCCCGCCGCCCGCAGCGCCGCAAACGACGCCGGCGGCGCAGCCGCCGCGACGCCCGCCGTCATCGCGAGGCCACGTGTGGCGGCGGCGTCGGAGAACACCCGTGCAAACGGGCTGCGCACCGGTTGCGCCGCGCCTTGCGCGTGAAACCAGATCGAGTTGACGGCCGGCAGGCCGCGCGCTTCGCGCGCTTCATTGACCGGATGTTCGAACCATGCCATTTGCACTTCGTTCTGCAGCTTCATCCAGGCGCGCGAACGCTCGCCGGAATGCGCCTCGTGCGGCAGCCAGATTTCGATGTTGCGTCCGCTCGCGCGCAACGGCGACGCGCCGGCCAACGTGCCGAACCCTTCGCCCGACAGATACCAGCGCGCGGGCCGCGGCGCTTCGATACGCACGCCGAGTTCCTCGATCAGCGGCCGCGCGACCGCGAGCAGGGCGCCGGCTTCCGCATCGGACAGATCGAGCGAGGCCGGATCGATGAGCACCAGATGGTCGTGCGCGATGCGCACGTGCACCGGCTGCACGCAGGCCCATGTGGCGTTGCCGGGTTCGCCGCCGTCGGCGCGCAGCATGTAGGGCGCGAGCGGCGCTTCGTCGGCGGCGGCCGCGCCGCTCGGCAGCGCGCCGAACTGGCGCGCCACCCAGCGCTCGTGCGGCAGCGTGCGCTGAAAGTCTTCGCCGATCACGCGCTCCACCAGCGTCGCGCGTGAAATCAGCCGGTCGAGGGCGGGACTGCGGATATCGTGAAGGGCGGTTGCGGCGTCCGCTGCGGCGGGCAGCGCGAAGGGCAGGAGAAGATGGAGGCGGTTGGCGAGCATGATGCTGCGCATTGTAGGGCAAAGAGTGCGAGTATTCCGTCCATCAGCTCCCGCTTGCTGAAGCCGCGGCGGCGGGCCATGCGTTCGCCGCCGTATCAGCCTGGCCTGGTCAGACCCGGGCCTGAAGCGTGGAGCAACAGCCGCGCGCGGCGGCACCGCGCAGAGGACGATGGAGACCGTCATGTCGCGTGAACTCAAAACCGAACAGGAACTGCTGGCGCTGGTCGTCAAGGCGCTCGATGCCAACCCGGCCACGGCCGGCTGGATTCCAACCGGTTTCCACGAAACCGTGGACGACGAGACCGGCTGCAACTGGGACATCAGCCATCTGCACCGCGACCGCAAGGACGCCGACGTGGCCGGGGTCGCCAACAGCGCCGCCGCGGGCATCATCAATGAGCTGCGCGGGCGTTACAACCTGCGGTAGGTGGAATGGGCGTGCGTTTCGGGGCCGGCCATTGCGCCTGCGCTCCGCTCCAGACTGCCTTTGCGCGAGTCGGCGGCATTGTATGGCAAACTTCGCGCTTGATTGGTGGTGGCAGTGGCGGTGCCAGCGGCGGCGGGCGTCTTCCAGACCGCCGCGGATCGGGGTGGCGCGCCCATTGCTATGGGCATGGCGCGTCATGCCGGAACCATCCGCTGCGCAACGACACCAATAATCACGACGCTCGGGCCGCACGGCAGGCGCTTCACGCCTTCGTGCGCGGCACAAAGCCGAAGAAACGCAGAAAAGGATTCGCTTGAAATTTCCCTACGAATGGCAGATTGGCTGGCGCTACACCCGCGCCGGCAAACGCACGACCGGTAACGGCTTCATCTCCTTCATCGCGCTCGTCTCGATGTCGGGCATCGCGCTCGGCGTCGCGGCGCTGATCGTCGTGTTGTCCGTGATGAACGGTTTTCAGAAAGAGGTGCGCGACCGGATGTTGTCGGTGCTTGCGCACGTGGAAATTTTCTCGCCGACCGGGTCGATGCCCAACTGGCAGTTGACCGCCCAGGAAGCCCGTCAGAACAAGGAAGTGATCGGTGCGGCGCCGTATGTCGAAGCGCAGGCGCTGCTCACGCGTCAGGACGCGGTGAGCGGGGTGGCGCTGCGCGGCGTCGAGCCGTCGCTCGAGCCGCAGGTGTCCGATATCGGCAAGGAGATGAAAGGCGGCAGTCTGAACGCGCTGGTGCCGGGCGATTTCGGCATCGTGCTCGGCGCCGATCTCGCCACCAGTCTTGGCGTCACGGTCAACGACAAGATCACGCTGGTCGCGCCGGAAGGCACGATCACACCCGCCGGCATGCTGCCACGGCTCAAGCAGTTCACGGTGGTCGGCATCTTCGAGTCGGGGCATTACGAATACGACAGCACGCTCGCGCTGATCAACATCAAGGACGCGCAGGCGCTGTTCCGGCTGCCCGCGCCGACCGGCGTGCGGTTGCGCCTGACCGACATGCAGCGCGCGCCAGAAGTCGCGCATCAGCTCGCGCGCACGCTGTCCGGTGATCTGTACATTCGCGACTGGACGCAGCAGAACAAGACCTGGTTCTCGGCGGTGCAGATCGAAAAACGCATGATGTTCATCATCCTCACGCTGATCATCGCGGTGGCGGCGTTCAATCTGGTCTCGTCGCTCGTCATGACGGTGACCAACAAGCAGGCCGACATCGCGATTCTGCGCACGCTCGGCGCGCAGCCCGGCTCGATCATGAAGATATTTGTCGTGCAGGGCGTGACGATCGGCTTTATCGGCACGGCCACCGGCGTCGCGCTCGGTTGCCTGATCGCGTGGAGCATTCCGTGGCTCGTGCCCATGATCGAGCACATGCTCGGCGTGCAGTTCCTGCCGCCGTCGGTGTATTTCATCAGCGAATTGCCGTCCGAACTGATTCCGGCCGACGTCGCGCGGATCGGCATCATCGCCTTCGTGATGTCGGCGCTGGCAACCTTGTACCCGAGCTGGCGTGGTGCGAAAGTCCGTCCCGCGGAGGCACTGCGCTATGAATGACCGTTCCGCTACTCTATCCATGGCTTCTTCAGATACCGTGCTGCATCCCTATGTGCTGGAAGCGACCGGCATTTCCAAGTCGTTCGTGCAGGGCGGTCTGAACGTGACGGTGCTCAACAACGCGGAACTGAACGTGCGGCGCGGCGAGAAGCTGGCGATCGTCGGCGCGTCGGGGTCCGGCAAGAGCACGCTGCTGCATGTGCTCGGCGGCCTCGACGACCCGAGCGCCGGGCATGTCTCCGTCATGGGCAAACCGTTCACCAGGCTCTCCGAGCGCGAGCGCAACGACCTGCGTAACCGCGCGCTGGGATTCGTGTATCAGTTCCACCACCTGCTGCCCGAGTTTTCCGCGCTCGATAACGTCGCGATGCCGCTGCGAATCCGCCGCATGTCCACCGAAGCGTCGCGCCGCGAAGCGCTCGCGGTGCTGGAGCGCGTCGGTATGGGGCATCGCGCGAAGCATCGTCCGGGCGAGTTGTCGGGCGGCGAGCGTCAGCGTGTCGCGATTGCGCGCGCGTTGGTGACGAAGCCCGCCTGCGTGCTGGCCGACGAACCGACCGGCAATCTCGACGGCGGCACCGCCGACACCGTGTTCAACCTGATGCTCGAACTGTCGCAAACGCTCGAAACGAGCTTCGTGATCGTCACGCACGATCCAGAACTGGCGGGACGTTGCGACCGCATCATGCGGCTGCGCGACGGGGTGCTGCACGAAGAGCCGGTGGTGCCGGTCTGATTGCCGGACACCGAAAGCCTGGGCTGAGCCGTTAGCGAGGCACGCCATGTGGATCGATACGCACTGTCATCTCGATGCTTCGGAATTCGACGCCGACCGCGCGCAGGTCGCGGCGGCGGCGCAGCGCGCGGGCGTGGGGCGGATCGTGATTCCGGCGATCGGACGCGAGAATTTCGCCAGGGTGCGCGAACTGGCGCACCGGGTCGCCGGCGGCGCGTATGCGCTCGGCATCCATCCGTTGTTCACGCCGTCGGCGCAAGAGAGCGATCTTGATCTGTTGCGCATGGAAATCGAGGCGAGTCTCGACGATCCGCTGTTTGTCGGTATCGGTGAGATCGGGCTGGATTATTTCGTCGACGGTCTCGACGACGCGCGCCAGCAGTTCTTCTACAACGGTCAGTTGCGACTCGCACGCGAATTCGACCTGCCGGTGATCTGCCATGTGCGCAAATCGCAGGATCAGGTGATCAAGGGGCTGCGGCGGCATCAGATTCATCGCGGCATTGCGCATGCATTCAACGGCAGTTTTCAGCAGGCTCAGGCGTATATCGACCAGGGCATGCATCTCGGTTTCGGCGGCAATCTGACGTTCGAGCGGGCGCGGCAAATCCGCCGCCTCGCCGAACAGTTGCCGTTCGACGCACTGGTCGTCGAGACCGATGCGCCGGACATCGCGCCGGCCTGGATTTACAAGCAGCGCAATTCGCCGGAGCAGATTCCGGCGATCGGCGCGGGCCTCGCGCAACTGCGCGGCATGACAGCCGATGAAGCCGCCCTAGGCACAACGGCTAACGCGCTCGCCGCGCTGCCGCGGCTCGCACTTTCCTCTGCATAATTGAACTCGATGGTCTGAGTGGTTCGCGCCGGGCGACACCCACGCCCGGCGGGTTCGTTGACGCCCGCGCGTAGGCGTTGTGTCGTCCGGCGTCTGCTGGCGGAGGGCGGATGCGGGCATGGTGGTGCGGGTTTGCGTTGGGGGTGGTCTGGCTGCAGCGGCAGGCGGCGCTGCCGGATTGGGTGGCGATGTGCGGGCTGGTGATGGTCGTGTGCGCTGCGGTTGTCGTGGCGGTGTGGGGGTTGGGCGGGGCTGAGGGGTTGGTGGAGGGGCATGGGGCGGTGGGTGCGGCAGCCGGTTTGGCTGCTGGCGCGAAGGAGTGTTTAGCTCCGGCTCCCGCGTCGCCGCCGCCGCCAACCGCCGCGCCTACGTTTGGCGCGTACGCTCGCGCCGCGAAGCTCGCTTCACTCATAACTCGCGTCCGCTTTACCCCGCGCCTGCGTTCAGTCGCCGGTTGGGGCGCCGTGTGGTGCGCCGCGTTGTGCGCGGGCTTCGGCTACGCCGCCCTGCGCGCGGAGATGCGCCTCGCGGTGAGCTTGCCGACTGCATGGGAAGGCCGCGATATCGAAGTCTCCGGCACTATCAAAGGCTTGCCGTCACGCGACGAAAACGGCGCGCGTTTTCTATTCGACGTCGAATCGGCCGACGCGCCTATTGCCAATTTCCCGCGCGTGATCCAGCTATCGTGGATTGCCGAAGATGCGCCGCCGCCGATCCTCGAACCCGGCGCACGCTGGCAGTTGACCGTCCGGCTCAAACGTCCGCATGGCAACGCCAACTTCGGCGTGCGGGATGCCGAGGCCAATCTGCTCGCCCGCAACGTGCGCGCCACCGGCTACGTGAGCGCGCCGGCTCGCGCGGTGCGATTGCGTGGCCACGCACGCGGGATCGGCGTGACGGTGGACCGCTGGCGGGCGGCGCTGCGCGCGCGGATCGGCGCGGTACTCGGGGATGCGCCACACCGCGGGATCGTCGTGGCGCTCGCCATCGGCGCGCAGGACGAAGTCAGCGCCGCTGACTGGCTGCTGATGCGCGGCACGGGCACGAGTCATCTCGTGGCGATTTCGGGACTGCACATTGGCTTCGTCGCGGGCCTCGCGGGCTGGTTCGCGGGAGCGCTGTGGCGGCGCTCCGGCTGGATCGGCCGCGACTGGCCCTTGCGGCTGCCCGCACAAGTCGTCGCGATGACGGGCGGTGCGCTGTTCGCCGCGCTGCACGCCGCGTTGGCCGGCTTCAATGTGCCGGCGCAGCGCGCGCTGTGGATGGCGGCTGTGGTCGCACTCGCGTTCGTCAGCGGGCGCAATGTGGCGCGGTCCGCGGTGCTTGCCTGGGCATTGGGGCTCGTGGTGCTGATCGATCCCTGGGCGGTCGTGTCGGCGGGATTCTGGTTGTCCTTCTGCGCGGTCGCGGCGATCCTGTTCGCCATGTCGGGACGCCCGCAAGTGCGGGACCACGAACAGCACCGCGACGATGCAAACGAGAACGGTGAGTCACCGTCCTGGCTATCGAGGCTGCGTGCCGGATTGCCGCGCCGCGTGCGCGGTGCAGGCGAAAGACTGCGCAGTGCGGCGCAGGTGCAGTTCGCCGTGACGGTCGCGCTCGCGCCGCTCACCGTTTACTGGTTCGCGCAGATTCCGCTGATCGGTCCGCTCGCGAATGCATTCGCGATTCCGTGGGTGAGCCTGCTGGTGACGCCGTCGGTACTGGCGGGCGTCGCGTTGCCTGCACCGCTCGACGCTTACGCGTGGCATGTCGCGCATGCTTTGCTGGAGTGCCTGGCCGCGGGCTTGCAGCGGCTGTCGGGTCCCGCCTGGGCGCTCTGGCGCCTGCCGCAACCGGATGCGTGGACGCTGGCCGCCGCCGCGCTCGGCGTGCTCTGGTGTCTGGCGCCGCGCGGCTGGCCGTTGCGCTGGGCCGCACCGCTGACGTGGCTGCCGCTCGTCATGCCGGCGCCGTCCGGGCCACCGCACGGCAGCTTCCGCCTCACGGCGCTGGACGTCGGTCAAGGTACGTCCGTGCTGGTGCAAACGGCGCGTCACACGTTGCTGTTCGATACGGGTCCGGGACCGGAATCGACTCACGCGGGCGAGCGGGTGGTCGTGCCGTTCTTGCAGGCGCATGGTGTGAACGCGCTCGATACGCTGATCGTCAGCCACGCCGATTCCGATCATTCGGGCGGCGCGCCCGCTGTTCTCGACGCGATCGAGGTGCATCAAATGGTGGCGGCGTTGGCGCCGTCGAATGCGCTGTGGTCGAACGCGCGCCGGCACGGCGCCGACACGCTGCCCTGCGCGGCTGGGCAGCGCTGGCAGTGGGACGGCGTCGAGTTCGCGATGCTCTGGCCCGACGCCGGTCCGCTGCAAGGCAAGCCGAACGCGCATTGCTGCGTGCTGCGGGTCAGCACGTTGCCGCCCGCCACCGGGCAGCCGACCGCGGGCGTTCAACCCGTTCAAACAACGCCGCCGGTCATGACCGCCTTGCTCACGGCGGATATCGAGGCGCCCGTGGAACGCGTTCTGCTCGCGCGTGATCGCGGCGCATTGCAGGCTCAGGTGCTGGTCGTGCCGCATCACGGCAGCAAGACCTCGTCGACCGAGCCGTTCCTCGACTCTATCGACCCGCTCGTCGCGCTATTTCAGGTAGGCTATCGCAACCGTTTTCATCATCCGCATGCGGGTGTGTTCGAGCGCTACAAGGCAAGACAGATCGAACTTGGCCGCAGCGATACGGACGGTGCGGTGCGGGTCGAGGTGAACCCGGACGCCGGGTCTAATACTCGCGCCACGAGCGAAAGTGCCGGGCTGACGCTCGAGCGTTATCGCGACACGCAGCGCCGCTACTGGATGGATCGCTAGCAGGCTTGTCGGCGAAATGCCGGCCGGCATGGACGGACGAAACGCAGCAGGACCGCACAAGAAGCGCGCTGCTGGGCAAAGCGCCTGCGCGCAAGCGCGCACGGAAGCCCCGCGCGCAAAAAACAGAACGGAGATAGCCGCAGTTGAAAAACATCATCCACTTCTCGCACGCGAACGGCTTTCCGGCGTCGACCTACCGGACGATCTTCGCCGAACTCGCCGACGACTACGAACTGCGCTCCATCGAGCGGATCGGTCACGACGCGCGCTTTCCGGTGACGCAGGACTGGCCGCATCTGGTCGAGCAGTTGCTCGACGACATCGGCAGAACGTACGAACACCCGGTGTGGCTGGTGGGGCATTCGCTCGGCGGCTATCTGTCGCTGATGGCCGCGCTGAAAAAGCCGCAGTGGGTGAGAGGGGTCGTGATGCTCGATTCGCCGGTGATCGCCGGCTGGCGCAGCAGCATGCTGCGGGTGTCGCAATGGACCGGGCTCGACGAGCGTCTCTCGCCCACGGCCGCCACCCGTACGCGCCGCACCCAGTGGGCGAGCCGCGACGAAGCGTGGCGGCATTTCCATTCGAAGCCGGCATTCGCGCGCTGGGATGAGCGCATGCTCTCCGACTACATCGACTTCGGGATTCCGCAAACTTCGCCGGACGGCTCGCGTTCGCTGGCGTTCGATCGCCGCACCGAGTATCAGATCTATAGAACCTTGCCGCATACGCTCGGCTCGCGGCTCGCCCGGGGCGCACCGGTGCCGGTGGGTTTCATCGCCGGCACGCGTTCGAAGGAGATTCGCCAGGCCGGTCTTGCGGCCACCCGCCGCGCGACCGGCGGTCATGTGGAATGGATCGAGGGCAGTCATCTGTACCCGATGGAAAAACCGCTCGAAACCGCGCGCGCGGTGCAACGCATGTTGCATGAACTGGAGCGGCGCGCCTGACGCCGCGTTGAGTGCAGCGCATGGCCGCCGCGCATGCGCCGCAAAAAACGGTGCATGATCGACCTGCGGCGACGGCCGCCGCCGTGGCATATGCGCGCGCAGACATCGCTCGGATTTTGCTGGGTTGAGACCCTGCTTTACGGTATAATCCGTTTTTCCCGCGAGCATCCAGCGATGACCAAATATGTTTTCGTCACCGGCGGCGTAGTATCTTCCCTCGGCAAGGGTATTGCCGCCGCTTCCCTCGCCGCGATCCTCGAATCGCGCGGTCTTAAAGTCACCCTCCTCAAGCTCGATCCCTACATCAATGTCGACCCCGGCACGATGAGCCCGTTTCAACACGGCGAAGTGTTCGTGACGGAAGACGGAGCGGAGACCGATCTCGACCTCGGCCACTATGAGCGCTTCATCAGCACGAAGATGCGCAAGGCCAATAACTTCACCACGGGCCAGATTTACGAATCGGTGATCCGCAAGGAACGCCGCGGCGATTATCTCGGCAAGACGGTGCAGGTCATCCCGCACATCACGAACGAAATCCAGGCGTTCATCGAACGCGGTGCGGCTTCCGCAACGTGCGGTGAGCCGGACGTCGCCATCGTCGAAGTGGGCGGCACCGTGGGCGATATCGAATCGCTGCCGTTCCTCGAAGCAGCCCGTCAGATGAGCCTGCGCATGGGCCGCAACAGCGCGTGCTTCGTGCACCTCACGCTGGTGCCCTGGGTTGCCACGGCCGGCGAACTGAAGACCAAGCCCACGCAGCACAGCGTGCAGAAGCTGCGCGAAATCGGTATCTCGCCGCACGTGCTGCTGTGCCGTGCCGACCGCCGCATTCCGGACGACGAGCGCGCGAAGATCTCCATGTTCTCGAACGTGCCGGAAGACGCCGTGATCTCCGTGTGGGACGCGGACAGCATCTACAAGATTCCGCAGATGCTGCACGATCAGGGCCTCGACGCGATCATCTGCGAAGAGCTCAAGCTCACGCCGAAGCCGGCCGATCTGTCCATGTGGTCCGAACTGGTCGAGAAGCTGCAGCATCCGAAGAATGAAGTCACGATCGGCATGGTCGGCAAGTATGTCGATCTGACCGAGTCGTACAAGTCGCTGATCGAAGCGCTGCGCCATGCGTCGATGCATACGTCGACCAAGGTCAACATCGAATACATCGACTCGGAAGAAATCGAGACGCAAGGCGTCGAAAGCCTCAAGCATCTGGACGCGGTCCTCGTGCCGGGTGGCTTCGGCCGTCGTGGCACCGAAGGCAAGATCGCCGCGATCCGTTATGCGCGTGAAGCGAAGGTGCCGTATCTCGGCATCTGCCTCGGCATGCAACTGGCGGTGATCGAATTCGCCCGCGACGTGGTGGGTCTGAAAGACGCGAACAGCACCGAGTTCGATCAGGAAACGCCGAACCGCGTGGTCGCGCTGATCACCGAATGGTACGACCGTGAAGGCCGCGTCGAGAAGCGCACGGAAGAGTCGGATCTGGGCGGCACGATGCGCCTCGGCTCGCAACGCTGCCCGATCAAGCCCGGCACGATGGCGGAAGAGATCTATGGCAAGGACGTGAACGAGCGCCATCGCCACCGTTATGAAGTCAATAACCGCTTCGTGCCCCAACTCGAAGCGGGCGGCCTTATCATCAGCGCCCGTACCCCGAGTGAAGATCTGCCGGAAATGATGGAATTGCCGCGCAGCATGCACCCGTGGTTCGTCGGCGTGCAGTTCCACCCGGAATTCACGTCCACGCCGCGTGACGGCCATCCGTTGTTCAAGTCGTTCGTCGAAGCAGCGCTCGCGCACCACGAGGCAAGCACGGCGACCGCAGTCGGGGAGAAAGCATGAAACTGGGCGATTTCGAAATCGGGCTCGACAAGCCGTTTTTCCTGATCGCAGGCACCTGTGTCGTCGAATCCGAACAGATGACGATCGACACAGCCGGCCGGCTGAAGGAAATCTGCGCGAAGCTGAATATTCCGTTCATCTACAAATCGTCGTACGACAAGGCCAACCGCAGCAGCGGCAAGTCGTTCCGCGGTCTGGGCATGGACGAAGGTTTGCGCATCCTGTCCGAAGTGAAGCGTCAACTCGGTCTGCCCGTGCTGACCGATGTTCACGCCGAGCACGAGATCGAGCAGGTCGCCTCGGTGGTCGACGTGCTTCAAACGCCGGCTTTCCTGTGCCGTCAAACGGACTTCATCCACGCTTGCGCGCGTTCGGGCAAACCGGTCAACATCAAGAAAGGCCAGTTTCTCGCCCCGCACGACATGAAGAACGTGATCGACAAGGCGCGCGATGCCGCGCGTGAAGCGGGTCTGTCGGAAGACCGTTTCATGGCGTGTGAGCGCGGCGTGTCGTTTGGCTATAACAATCTCGTGTCGGACATGCGCTCGCTCGCGATCATGCGCGAAACCAACGCGCCGGTCGTGTTCGACGCCACTCACTCGGTGCAGTTGCCGGGCGGGCAGGGCACGAGCTCGGGTGGTCAGCGTGAGTTCGTGCCGGTGCTCGCACGTGCCGCGGTGGCGGTGGGCGTGTCGGGACTCTTCATGGAGACTCACCCGAATCCGGCCGAAGCCAAATCGGACGGTCCGAACGCGGTGCCGCTTCATCGCATGGCCGATCTGCTCGAGACGCTGGTTACGCTCGATCAGGCCGTCAAGCGCGCGCCGTTCCTCGAAAGCGATTTCAACTGATTCAGGCATTCACCGCGTGTCACGATCGGATTGCACAATCGGCACGCGGCGAATGCACGCAATGGTCGTCGAACGTATCGGCGCGCAAGCAGTTTGCCGGGGAGACCGGTCTGCGCCAGATACAGTGTCACAGTAAAGAATTCAACGTCATTTCTTGAGGAAACCATGAGTGCTATCGTAGATATCATCGGTCGAGAGATTCTCGATTCGCGAGGCAACCCCACCGTCGAATGCGACGTGCTGCTCGAGTCGGGCACGATGGGCCGCGCTGCGGTGCCGTCGGGTGCGTCGACGGGTTCGCGCGAAGCGATCGAACTGCGCGACGGCGAAGCCGGCCGTTACGGCGGCAAGGGCGTGCTGAAGGCCGTCGAGCACATCAACACCGAAATCTCCGAAGCGATCATGGGTCTGGACGCTTCCGAGCAGGCGTTCCTCGACAAGACGCTGCTGGAGCTCGACGGCACCGACAACAAGTCGCGCCTCGGCGCGAACGCGATGCTGGCTGTCTCGATGGCCGTCGCCAAAGCCGCTGCTGAAGAAGCCGGCCTGCCGCTGTACCGCTACTTCGGCGGCTCGGGCGCGATGCAACTGCCGGTGCCGATGATGAACATCGTCAACGGCGGCGCGCACGCCAACAACAGCCTGGACATCCAGGAATTCATGATCGTGCCGGTCAGCCAGCCGACCTTCCGCGAAGCACTGCGCTGCGGCGCCGAGGTGTTCCACGCGCTGAAGAAGATCCTGTCGGATCGCGGCATGAGCACGGCAGTGGGCGACGAAGGCGGCTTCGCGCCGAACTTCGGCAGCAACGACGAATGCCTGTCGACTATCCTGCAAGCCATCGAGAAAGCAGGCTACCGCGCCGGTGAAGACGTGCTGCTCGCGCTCGACTGCGCAGCGAGCGAGTTCTACCACGACGGCAAGTACCAGCTGGCTGGTGAAGGCCTGCAACTGTCCTCGACGGAATTCGCGGATTACCTCGCGAACCTGGCCGACAAATTCCCGATCGTCTCGATCGAAGACGGCATGCACGAAAGCGACTGGGCCGGCTGGAAGACTCTGACCGACAAGCTCGGCAAGAAGGTTCAGCTCGTGGGCGACGACCTGTTCGTCACCAACACGCGCATCCTGAAGGAAGGCATCGAGAAGGGCATCGCCAACTCGATCCTGATCAAGATCAACCAGATCGGCACGCTGACGGAAACCTTCGCGGCGATCGAAATGGCCAAGCGCGCGGGCTACACGGCCGTGATCTCGCACCGCTCGGGCGAAACCGAAGATTCGACGATTGCGGATATCGCAGTCGGCCTGAACGCCGGTCAGATCAAGACGGGTTCGCTGTCGCGCTCGGACCGCATCTCGAAGTACAACCAGTTGCTGCGCATCGAAGAAGACCTCGGTGATATCGCCAGCTACCCGGGCAAGTCGGCGTTCTACAATCTGCGCTAATGGCTGTTGTGCTGGCGCCGACCGATGAGCCGGTTATCCTTCGTTTCTGATTGACCCCGCCGCCCTGCGTATAGCGCAGGGCGGCGTGTATTTATTGTGCTTACTTCATGCGGCTTGTCACTGCTGTCCTGATCGTTCTACTGGCGCTGATCCAGTACCCGCTCTGGTGGGGGCATGGCGGCTGGCTGCGCGTCCACGAGTTGCAGCAGCAACTGGCGCAGCAGGTGCAAAAGAATGCCGACTCGAAGCTGCGTAACGAGCGCATTCAAGGTGAAGTGCAGGATTTGCAGAACGGCACGGCCGCGGTCGAAGAGCGGGCGCGCTATGAAATGGGCATGGTGAAGGACGGCGAAGTGTTCGTGCAGTTCGTATCGCCGAATGCGCCGTTGCCGACGGCGAACACGCCATCGGTGACCACATCCACGCGCGGTGAGATGTCGGCGGCGCCGCTGCATGTGGTGCCGAATCCGGAATCGCGCGCGAAGCCGGATCGCAAGCACGGCGGCAAAGGTGCTGCGAACGAGAAGAAGCCTGCGCACTGAGCTTCGTCGCGGCTCAAGGGCGCAATACGAGAGACGTAAAAAAGGCACGGCGAGTACCGTGCCTTTTTCTTTATGCTCGCTCGTCGGGCCGGATTCTCGCGCCGCGTGAGCTTGCCGCCGCTCACCAACCCCAGTACGGCCCGTAACCGACGCCAATTCCCGTACCCCAGCCGTGCCCCCAACCACCACCGTAGTAGCTGCCGTACACACTGACTGGCGGCGTGTAGTAACGCGACCAGGCTTGCGCCGCGTTTTCGGCGGCAATCGCCTGATTCTGCTCGGCCATGACCTGCTGGTCGATCGCGTCATAGCGCTGGCGCTCTGCGGGTGTCAGCGGTTGGGCGGTGCCGGCCGTGCCCGACTGGTCGGCGGGCAGGCGGCTATAGATCGGCGACGGCCCCGGCGGGTCCATCATGCAGCCGGCCAGCATGCCACTGCCGACGACGATAGCCAGCACGGCGGCTGCGCGTGCGTGACGCAGCAGCGGCATCAACGAAGCAGGGTGGTTCATGTTCGATCTCCATCGGTCGGATGCCTAAGCAAATCATGCGCCGCCTGGCCCCGCCAATGATTCAACGCAATATTCGACGATGCTGTGCCGCCCGAGCCCTGAAAATGCAGCGGGCGACACGGTATTGTCTGCCGTGACACAAGCGTGATGGACCGGCGTTCGGCGCGCATGGAGCCCGCGCGCCGGCGGGCCCGTTCAGTGCCGCTGTTCAGCCGCGGGCGTCACACCTTGTGAGAGCGCCTCGGCGACAAAAAGTTGCGCGACATCGACCGGATCGAACTCGTAACGCTGGTTGCAGAACTCGCAATGAATCTCCACGTGACCGCGTTCTTCGAGTACGCCGTCCACCTCTTCGCGGCCCAGCATCTTCAGCATGCCGCCGACCTTTTCGCGCGAACACGTGCACTCGAAGCGCGTCTTTGCCGGTTCGAAATGCTGAACGTTCTCCTGCCAGAACAGGCGCCGGAAAATCGTTTCCGGTTCTTCCTTCAGCAACTCGTCTTGCGACATCGTGCCGCCCAGCGTGCAGACGCGTTCCCACGTGTCCGCGTCCAGATCGCCCGGATGCGGGACGATGCCGCCGTCTCCCGGCAGTTTTTGCAGCAGCATGCCGACGGCGCGTTCGGTGTTCGCCGCGAGCCACAGGCGCGTGTCGAGCTGCTCCGAGTGGTGCATGTAATGCTCGAGCACCTCGGACATCGAGTTGAGCGGCCCGTCCACGCCCGAGAGCGGCACGATACTTTGATACGGTTGCTGACCGGGCTGCTTGTCGGCCGGATCGAGCGTGATCACGCAACGGCCGTGGCCGCTCGCGTTCAACAGGTCGACCATGCTGGTCGTCTCGCCGATCACATTGGCCGCTTCGCCTGACAGCTTGGCGGTGGCGCGCATCGACAGATCGGAGCCGCACTGCACCACCAGCATCTTGACCGGGCCGTCGCCGAAAATCTGCATGATGAGCGTGCCGTCGAACTTGAGGTTCGCCGACAGAAGCGCGCACGCGGCCATCATTTCGCCCAGCACCGTGCGCACCGGCGCCGGATAATCGCGGCGTGTCAGGACTTCCTGCCACGTATTGCGCAGCGAAACGATCTCGCCGCGCACCGGCGCCGCGCTGAACATGAATTTTTGCAACTGGTCGCTCACAACTTTTCCTCGGTCAAATGACGCAGCGTGATGCCGCGTCGTGCGCGCCGTGCGCACCGGCTGGCTAGCCGATGCGCACGAGCTGCGCCTTGTAATATTCGCGGCGCTCGGCATAGGTTGCCGCGCCGCGCTGCATGTTGGCGATATCCGTCTCGGTCAGTTCGCGCACCACCTTGGCGGGCGCGCCGAGAATCAGCGAATTGTCGGGAAACACTTTGCCTTCGGTGACGATGGCGCCCGCTCCGACCAGACAGTTGCGGCCGATCACCGCACCATTCAAGACCACGGCCTGAATTCCGATCAGCGAACCTTCCTTGATCGTGCAGCCGTGCAGCATGACCTGGTGGCCGATCGTGACGTTCGGCTCGATCGTCAGCGGAAAACCGGGGTCAGTGTGCAGCACGGCGTTTTCCTGCACGTTGCTGCCCGTGCCGATGGTGATGGGCTCGTTGTCGCCGCGAATCGTCGCGCCGAACCAGACGCTGGCGTTCTCTTCGAGCGTCACGTTGCCGATAATGCTCGCTGAATCCGCTACGAACACGCTTTCATGGATGGTCGGGGCGGCATCGCCAAGCTTGTAAATGGTCACAGTGTCTCCTCTTGATCGGTCGCTACGTGCGCGGAATAGGGCGCGAAACGGGCCGGCATGTCTTGCGCCGCCGGGCTGTGCCGCCACGCCAAGGCTTCGGTCACGTTGGATGGTCGTCGAATCGAGTATTGTAAACGGTTGTGTGCTTGAGCCGCTTGATACGGCGGCGCGATACGCCGCTTCGCTCCTGGGGCTGCCGGATGCGTGGTCGTGCCGCGGCTCGTGCTTTGAAGGCCGCGGGTCGATGTATCGGCCGCGGCTCGTCCTGCCGTTTCCCTGGCCTCCGCGCCTTCGGCTCTTTTTGCTGTTTCCTTTGTCGATCCGCTTGCCATGATGTCTGCCGCTCCGTCCGCTCCGTCCGCTCCGTCCGCTCCGTCCGCTCCGTCCGCTCCGTCTGATTCATCCGTCGCCGATTCCGGACGGCAAGTGCATTGCGCGCGCGCCGCCGCGCTCCACGCATTGTGCGAAGCCGATCCGGCCGCCAAGGCCGCCGCGGCCCGAGGGCTCTACGCGGCGGTACTCGAAGGCCGCATGGTGTGCGCCGCAGACCTCGAACTCGTCGAACCGGCCGGTCTGCCGGGCCGTCCCGCTCGGCCCGAACTGGTCGATCCGCGCCAGCTGAAGCGGCGCAGCATGCAATCGCCGCAAGGGCGTGCGGTTCTGCTGCATGCGCTCGCGCACATCGAATTCAACGCCATCAATCTCGCGCTCGACGCGGTCTGGCGCTTTGCTGGCATGCCCGCGGCGTTCTACACGGACTGGCTCAAAGTCGCCGCCGAAGAGGCCTATCACTTCTCGCTGCTGGCCGCGCGCCTCGCGCAGTACGGCCACGTCTACGGCGACTTCCCGGCCCACGACGGCTTGTGGGACATGTGCGAGCGCACGCGCGGCGACGTGCTGGCGCGCATGGCGTTGGTGCCGCGCACACTCGAAGCGCGCGGCCTCGACGCCTCGCCGCCGATTCGAGCGCGCCTGTTGCAGGCGGGCGATCAGGCATCGGCGGCAATTCTCGACGTGATCCTGCGCGACGAAATCGGCCACGTGCTGATCGGCAACCGCTGGTTCCGGCACCTGTGCGACGCCAGCGGATTCGACCCTCACGACACGTACACGCGTCTTGCCGACCAGTATCACGCACCGAAATTACGTGGTCCGTTCAATTTCGCGGCGCGCCGCGAGGCCGGCTTCGACGAAGCGGAACTGGCCGAGCTGACAGCCCTCGCGGGCCTCGACGCTCCGCAGGCGGTGCCGCCGTCCGCCGCCGACTGAGGTTTCCTTCGCAATCCGGCGCCGCGCGTTGCCGGCCTATCTCGTTATAATCGAACGACCATTCTTTTTTGGACGTGCCGTTCATGAACTCTTCCCAGTCTGAATTCGTCGCCGTGCGCGGCATCCGTCTGCATGTGCGCCGCTGGGGCAACCCGGATGCGCCGATGCTGTTCATGCTGCACGGCTGGATGGACGTCGCGGCCTCGTTCCAGTTCGTCGTCGACGCGTTGGGCGGCGAGTGGCAGGTGCTGGCGCCGGACATGCGCGGTTTCGGCCTGTCGGACTGGCCGGTGGCGGAGCGCGGCGGCGGCAATTACTGGATCCAGGACTATCTGGCCGATCTCGACGCCTTGCTCGACCACTATGCGCCGACCGGCGAAGTGAATCTGGTCGGCCACAGCATGGGCGCCAACATTGCCTGCGTGTATGCGGGCGTGCGGCCGGAGCGGGTGCGGCGCGTGGTCGACCTCGAAGGGTTCGGCCTCGCGCCTTCGCACGCGGCGCAGGCGCCCAAACGTCTGCGCAACTGGCTCGACGAATTGCGCGATCCGCCGCAACTGAAGCGCTACGCGTCGCTCGAGGACGTCGCCGCGCGTCTCATCAAGACCAATCCGCGCCTCGATCCGCTGCGCGCGCAGTTCCTCGCGCAGCATTGGTCGAAGCCGGATGGCGAAGGGCGCTTCATGCTGCTCGCCGACCCAGCGCACAAACTGCGCGGCCCCGCGCTGTACCGTCTCGACGAAGTGATGGCGACGTGGCGCAAGGTGAGCGCCAGGGTGCTGCACGTGGAAGCCGCCAACTCGCCGACGCTTGCGCAGATCGCGGGCGAAATTCCGCTCGACGAGTTCAAGGCGCGCTTTCAGGCGTTCCCGAACTGGCGCGAGAAGATCATCGACGAAGCAGGGCACATGGTTCACCACGACCAGCCGGAGCAAGTGGCCGCGCTGATCGAAGGGTTCTGCGCGTAGCGTTCTCGAAAGGCGGAGGAATCGCAGAGTGCGCTTCCTTCGGAACGCCCCGCATGGGAACTGCCTCCGGGCGGCGGTTGCGCGAGATAGCTCTGCGTCCACTTACTGCGTTGCAGTAAAATGAGTGCAGATCCTTTTCAAGACAACGATGAACGCCGACCTCCACTGTCATTCCACCGTTTCCGACGGCCAGTTCGCGCCGGCCGAGGTTGCGCGCCGCGCGCACGCGGGCGGCGTGACGCTGTGGGCGCTCACCGATCACGATGAACTCGGCGGCCAGCACGAAGCGAAAAACACCGCCGAAGCGCTCGGCATGGGCTATCTGAGCGGTGTCGAAATTTCGGTGACGTGGGCGTCGCGCACGGTGCATATCGTCGGGCTGGGCATCGATCCGACCAGTTCGATCCTGATCGACGGTCTCGCGCGCACCCGCAACGGCCGCGCCGCGCGCGCCGAAGCCATCGGCGAGCAACTGGCCAAGCTCGGCATTCCCGACGCCTATCGGGGCGCCCTCAAATACGTATCGAACCCCGACATGATTTCGCGCACGCATTTCGCGCGGTTCATGGTTGAAAACGGCTACGCCACTTCCACGCAAGACGTGTTCACGCGCTATCTGGGCGACGGCAAGCCCGGCTACGTGTCGCACCGGTGGGCCAAACTGGCCGACGCGGTCGGCTGGATCCAGGCTGCCGGCGGCGAAGCCATCATTGCGCATCCGGGTCGGTATGCTTACTCGCCGGTCGAATTCGACGCGTTTTTTGCCGAATTCATCGATCTCGGCGGCAAGGCGATCGAAGTGGTGACGGGCAGCCATACGCCCGACCAGTATCGCGAATACGCGGATGTCGCGCGCCGTTTCGGCTTCGAGGCGTCGCGCGGGTCCGACTTCCACGCACCCGGCGAAGGCCGTGTCGACCTCGGCACGCTGCCGCCGCTGCCCTCCGATCTGAAGCCCGTCTGGGAACGCTGGCTGTGAGCGCGCCGTGCCGTAACGGCACGTCGAGCGCGAAAGCCGGCGGGGCGCGGCGCGCGGCACGCGCCTGGCTCCAGGCTTGGGCGCGATCTTCCGGCCGGTCTTCAGCCGCAGTTCATTTGCCGTTCAGCCGCAGTTCATTCGTCAGCCAACGTTAGCCATGTCCCAATACTTCCGGCTTCATCCTGATAACCCGCAGCCGCGCCTCGTCAAGCAGGCCGTGCAGATCATCAACGATGGCGGCGTGGTCGCGCTGCCGACGGATTCCAGCTACGCGCTCGCTTGCCATCTGGACGACAAGGACGCGGTCGAGCGTCTGCGGCGCATTCGCGGACTGGACGAGAAGCAGCTGCTATCGCTGCTGGTGCGCGATCTGTCCGAACTCTCGAATTTCGCGATGGTGGACAACCGGCAGTACCGGCTGATCAAATCGGTGACGCCCGGCCCCTATGTATTCGTCTTGCAGGCTACCAAGGAGGTGCCGCGGCGCCTCTCGCATCCGTCGCGCAAAACTATCGGCCTGCGCGTGCCGGATCATGCGATCACGTTGGCGATTCTCGAAGAACTCGGCCAGCCGCTGCTCGGCTCGACGCTGATCATGCCGGGGGAAACCCAGCCAATGAACGACCCGAAAGAAATCCGCGCGCGTCTGGAAAAGCAGCTGGATCTGGTGATCGACGGCGGTCCCTGCGTGTGCGAGCCGTCCACGGTGATCGATCTGACGGGCGCGGAACCGGTGCTGGTGCGGGCAGGGCGCGGCTCTCTCGCGCCGTTCGGCCTCGAAGAGACGGCATGAGTGAAAGCGGACAGACGCACGCAATCGCGTTGTTACAATAGCGAGTTATGGATTCTTCCCTGATACAGACCATTGCGGTATACGCGTTGCCCGTGATTTTCGCCATCACGCTGCATGAAGCCGCGCATGGCTATGTGGCGCGCTGGCTCGGCGACAACACGGCCTACGTACTCGGCCGCGTGTCGGTCAATCCGATGCGGCACATCGACCCGCTCGGCACGATCGCGATTCCCTTGCTGCTGTACTTCGCCACCAGCGGCGCGTTCATGTTCGGCTACGCCAAGCCGGTGCCGGTCGCCTTCGGCAACCTGCGCAATCCGCGCTGGGGCAGCCTGTGGGTCGCGGCGGCAGGACCGGCCTGCAACTTCGTGCAAGCGCTGGTCTGGGGCCTGTTCGGTGTCGCGCTCGCGGTAATGAATGTGGACGAGCCGTTCTTCACGCGCATGGCGGGAGCCGGCGTGGGCGTGAATCTCGTGCTCGGCGTGCTGAACCTGTTTCCGCTGCCGCCGCTCGACGGCGGCCGTGTGCTAATGGCGCTGCTGCCGCCGCGGCAATCCATCACGCTGTCGCGCCTCGAGCCGTACGGTTTTTTCATCGTAATGGCGCTCGTCATGACGGGCACGCTGACGCGCTACTGGCTGAACCCGCTTGTCACGATCGGCTATAGCGCGATCACCGCCATTCTGACTCCTCTTGTTTCGCTTTTCTAAATAATCATGTTCCCAGACCGTATCTTCTCCGGCATGCGGCCCACCGGGTCGTTGCACCTCGGCCACTATCACGGCGTGCTGAAAAACTGGGTGCGGCTGCAGTCCGAGTACCCGTGTTTCTTCTGCGTGGTCGACTGGCATGCGCTGACCACGCATTACGAAACGCCCGAAGTGATCGAAAAGAACGTCTGGGATGTGCTGACCGACTGGCTGGCAGCGGGTATCGATCCGGCGCAGGCCACGCTGTTTATTCAGAGCAAGGTGCCCGAGCATGCCGAACTGGCGCTCCTGCTCGGCATGAGCACGCCGCTCGGCTGGCTCGAACGCGTGCCGACCTACAAGGAGCAGCAGGAGAAGCTGAAGGACAAGGATCTGTCCACTTACGGTTTTCTCGGCTATCCGGTGTTGATGGCGGCGGACATCCTGTTGTATCGCGGCTCGCTCGTGCCGGTTGGTGAAGACCAGGTGCCGCACGTCGAAATGACGCGCGAAATCGCGCGCCGCTTCAACTACCTGTACGGCCGTGAACCGGGTTTCGAGCAGAAGGCGAACGAGGCGGCGAAAAAGCTCGGCGGCAAGCGCGCCAAGCTCTATCACGAACTGCGCAATGCCTACCAGCAGGAAGGCGACGACGAAGCGCTCGAACAGGCGCGCGCCATGTTGCAGGAATCACAGAGCCTGTCGATGAGCGATCGCGAGCGTCTGTTCGGCTACCTCGAAGGTTCGCGCAAGATCATTCTGGTCGAGCCGCAAGCCATGCTGACCGAGGCGTCGCGCATGCCGGGTCTCGACGGTCAGAAAATGTCGAAGTCGTACGGCAACACGATCGGCCTGCGTGAAGACGCGGAGACGATCACGAAGAAAGTCCGCACCATGCCGACCGATCCGGCTCGCGTGCGCCGCACCGATCCGGGCGACCCCGACAAGTGCCCGGTGTGGCAGCTTCACCAGGTCTACACCGACGAAGCCACTCACGACTGGGTGGAGAAGGGCTGCCGGTCGGCCGGCATTGGCTGCCTCGAGTGCAAGCAGCCGGTGATCGAGGGCATTCTGCGCGAGCAGCAGCCCATGCTCGAGCGCGCGCAGAAGTACATGGACGACCCGTCGCTGTTGCGCGCGATCGTCGCCGACGGCTGCGACAAGGCCCGCAAGTTCGCCACGGAAACGATGCGCGACGTTCGCGAGGCCATGGGCCTGTCTTACAACTGAAGCAGCTGACGCAAGTGAAGCAACTGACGCGAGTGACCCAACCGGTGAGCCGTGCTGAACGGCGGGCAAGTCGATGAGCACGCCCGCTGCCGCCATGCACGGACTGGGCGAGCCGTCCCCCTGGGTGCGCGATTGGGCGCATCTGGTCGCGCCGGGCGGCGCGGTGCTCGACGTCGCATCCGGCGCGGGCCGGCATGCGCGGTTCTTTGCGTCGCTGGGGCATCCGGTGACCGCCATCGACCGCGACGCGGCGGCGCTCGGCATGCTGCGTGGCGAGCCGCTCGTCACGCCAGTCGAAGCCGACCTCGAAGGCGCCGCGTGGCCGTTGCCCGCCGAGTCGAAATTCGCCGCCGTCGTGGTGACGAATTACCTGCACCGCCCGCTCTTTGCACAGCTTTTGCGCGCGCTCGCGCCCGGCGGCGTGCTGGTTTACGAGACCTTCGCGCAAGGAAACGAAAGGGTCGGCAAACCCTCTAATCCGGCGTTTCTACTGGCGCCCGGCGAGCTGCTCGAGCGCGTGCGCGGCCAGCTCCGGGTGGTCGCATTTCAAGATGGTTTTCTCGCGCAGCCGCGCCCGGCCTACGTCCAGCGGATCTGCGCAATTCTGGAGGCGGAGCGCTCAGTCGACCCCGCGCAGGCGGCAGCTCCGCCTTGTTACGAGTTGGCTGGCTAATCCGCTACAATCGCGGTTTACCTGATCAAATTCATGGCGTTTCATGACTAACGGCAACCAAGGCAGCAACCAAGGCAGCAACGACGGCGTTCAGATTCGCGGCAGCATTCCTGCCATCATCACCCCGATGCTCGAAGACGGCAGCCTGGATCTGCCGGCGTTTCGCAAACTGATCGACTGGCATATCGCAGAGGGCACGAACGCTCTCGTGGTGGTCGGCACGAGCGGCGAATCGGCCACGCTGTCGGTCGAGGAACACGTGCTGATGGTCAAGACCGCGGTCGAGCATACGGCGGGCCGGATTCCGGTGATCGCGGGCTCGGGCGGCAATTCCACGACCGAGGCGATCGAACTCACCCAGCAGGCCAAGGAAGTCGGCGCCGACGCCACGCTCCAGGTCGTGCCGTACTACAACAAGCCGACGCAGGAAGGCATTTACCGCCATTTCGCGAAGATCGCCGAAACCGTCGATCTGCCGGTGATCCTGTACAACGTGCCGGGCCGCACCGTTGCGGACATGAGCAACGAAACCATTCTGCGTTGCGCGCAGGTGCCGGGCATCATCGGTGTGAAGGAAGCGACCGGCAATATCGATCGCGCCGCGCATCTGATCAAGTCCGCGCCGTCGCACTTCGGCATCTACAGCGGCGACGACCCCACCGCCATCGCGCTGATGCTGCTCGGCGGCCACGGCAATATTTCGGTCACCGCCAACGTCGCGCCGCGCGCCATGAGTGATCTCTGCAAGGCTGCGCTCGCCGCGGACGCTAAGACCGCGCGCGAGATTCATCTGAAACTCCTGTCGCTGCATAAGAACCTGTTCATCGAATCGAATCCGATTCCGGCCAAATGGGCGCTGCAGCAATTGGGTCGTGTGCAGGGCGGAATCCGCCTGCCGCTCACGCCGCTCGATCCGCAATACCACGAAGTGGTGCGCGGCGCGCTGCGCGAAGCGGGCCTGCTGGGCTAGGCGGACAGCGTCCGCGGCACCACCAGCGCCAACGAAAGCCTGCCACCGGCACTCCCTTAACCGACGTCGATCCAGCCCACGTTCCCGGCACACAGAACCAAGGCACCGCGTTCCAGCATCACGAAGGACCTCATGAAACGTTCCGCACTTTCCCTCCACGCAACCCGCATGGCGGCGCTGGCGCTTGCCCTCACGACGCTCGCCGGCTGTGACACGCTGAACGACTGGTTTGCTTCCGACCGCGTCAACTACAAGGGCGCGGGCAGCGCGCCGGCGCTCGCCGTTCCCGGCGATCTGAGCACCACGCCGACCGATCAGCGCTATGTCGCACCGCCGGCCAATCTGGCGCTGGGCGGCGCGCAGCAGCGCGCGGTCACGGCCGCCGGCAATTCGACCGAAGGTCAGCCGAACGCGCAGGATCCGTTCGGCATGCATATCGAACGTGACGGCGATCGCCGCTGGCTGGTGGTCGACGGCCGCACGCCGGAACAACTCTGGTCGCAGTTGCAGGAGTTCTGGCAGGAGAACGGCTTTGCGCTGAAGACCGACGCGCCGGCTACCGGCATCATGACGACCGACTGGGCTGAAAACCGCGCCAACATTCCGGACGACTGGTTCCGCCGCACGGTCGGCAAGGTCATCGATTTCGCGTATTCGTCGGGCACGCGTGACAGCTTCCGCACGCTCGTGTCGCGCGCGCCGGGCGAAACAACGGACATTTCCATCACGCACAGCGCGATGGAAGAAGTGATGACAGGGCAGGACAAGACGTCCTCGCGTTGGGAAGAGCGTCCTCGCGATCCGGCCCTGGAAGCGCTGTTCCTGACCAAGCTGATGCAGAAGTTCGGTCTGACCGAAGCGCAGTCGAAGCAGTTGCTGACCGACGCGCGTCCGGCGGTGGCGCCGACCACGCTCGACCAGAGCGCGGGCGCGTCCACGCTCGATCTGCAGGAGTCGTTCGACCGCGCATGGCTGCGCGTGGGCCTCGCGCTCGACCGCACCAACTTCACCGTCGACAACCGCGATCGTGCGAAGGGCATCTACTACGTGCGCTACGCGGATTCGATGCAGGAGCTGAAGAAAGAAGGGCTGTTCGGCAAGCTGTTCTACAGCGGCAATACGGCGAAGAAGCCGGGTCAGGAATTCCTCGTCAACGTTCGCTCGAAGGGCGATGCAGTGACGCAGGTGGCCGTGCTGAACGCGAACGGACAGGTGGACAATTCGTCCGACGCGCAGCGCATCGTGACGCTGCTGCACGCGCAACTGAACTAAGCGGACCGTGAGGTTCGCGAGTCTCGGCAGCGGCAGTGAAGGCAACGCCATGCTGGTGGAAGCGCAAAGCGGCGCGACCACCACGCGTGTGCTGCTCGACTGCGGTTTTTCGGCCAAAGAAGTCGAGCGGCGGCTGACGCGGCTTGGCGCGAGCGTCGAAGGTCTCGACGCGATTCTGATCACGCATGAGCATGGCGATCACATTGGCAGTGCGCTAACGCTGGCGCGCAAGTGGTCGATTCCCTTGTACATGAGCTGGGGCACCGCTCGCGCGGTAGGCGCCGACGAAGCCGACGTGGACCTGCAGGTGCTCTGGGGCGACGAAGCGGTGGCGATCGGCGACCTCAGCATTCTCCCCTACACCGTCCCGCACGACGCCCGCGAGCCGTTGCAATACGTGCTCTCGAACGGCGCGAGCCGGCTTGGCGTGCTGACGGACGTCGGCACGTCCACGCCTCATATCAGCTCGGTGCTGAGCGGATGCGACGCGTTGGTGCTCGAATGCAATCACGATGTGCGGATGCTGGCGGGCAGCCGCTATCCGCAATCGTTGAAAGCGCGCATCGGCGGCAATCATGGGCATCTGAACAACGACGCGGCGGCTGAAATTCTGGCTTCGCTCGATCGTTCGAGATTGCGCCACCTGGTCGCCGCGCATCTGAGTCAGCAGAATAATTCGCCTGAACTGGCGCAGGCCGCTATGGCCGGCGTGCTGGGCGCGGCGCCTACAGAAGTGGTGGTGGCTTCGCAGGACGACGGGTTTGCGTGGCTGAGCGTCTGATCCGCGCCTGATTCCTGATGCTTGCCCCGCGCGGCAGGCGCCGAGATTCCATGAAAAAAGCCCATAACGATTACTCGTTATGGGCTTTTTCTTCAAGGCGGAGCGTCTCGAACGCCGCGCCCTGAATCAGGCTGGTTTGCCAACCTTAGTTGCGGTTACCGCCGAAAATTCCGAGCAGCGCGAGCAGGTTGACGAACACGTTGTACAGGTCAAGGTAGATCGCGAGGGTGGCGGTGATGTAATTCGTTTCACCGCCGTTCACGACGCGCTGAACGTCGAACAGCATGTAGGCCGAGAAGATCACGATGGCGAGAACCGACACCGTGAGCATCAGCGCCGGCAGATGCAGGAACACGTTCGCGACCGATGCGAGCAGCAGCACGATCACGCCCATGAACAGCCACTTGCCGAGACCCGAAAAGTCGCGCTTGCTAACCGTGGCGATGGTCGCCATCGACGCGAAGATCACACCAGTGCCACCGAAGGCGAGCATGATCAACGACGGGCCGTTCGAAAAACCGAGCACGAAGCTCAGGATGCGCGACAGCATCAGGCCCATGAAGAACGTGAAGCCGAGTAGCACGAACACGCCGGCCGCGCTGTCTTTGGTTTTCTGGATGGCGAACATAAAGCCGAAGGCGATCGCGAAGAACGCCAGCATGCTCATGGCGGGACTCGTGGCGGCGAACAGCGAGAAACCCGTGGCGAGGCCCACCCACGCGCCGAGCACTGTCGGAATCATGGACAGCGCGAGCAGCCAGTAGGTGTTCCGTAGCACGCGGTTACGCGTTTCGACCGTGCTGACCGCGCCATTGCGGCCAAAGCTATACGGATGATCGTTCATGGTCTCTCCTTACCTCAGAAGCAAGTTGCGTATGGTTGTGAAGCGGGTTGTAGCGAGCCGGGCCGTGGCATCCCTGTCACCGGCGCGGCGCTCTCATCCCTAAGATTGGCGCGCGGGCAGGGAGTTTCAATGCCCTGAAAATACTGACTTGGCACCCACACGGCCAACGCTACCAGTATTCGGAAACTCCTGCTTGGAGTCTTTCAGTGTTGTAAGGGTTCAATCGCAATCATACACGGGAACATGCTACAATAGCGGATTCATTTGAATCTGTAACCTCTTAATTTTTTGGAGTTTTTATGGCGATCGAACGCACCCTGTCCATTATCAAGCCGGACGCAGTGGCCAAGAACGTGATCGGCCAGATCTATACCCGTTTCGAGAACGCTGGTCTGAAGATCGTGGCTTCGCGCATGGTTCACCTGTCGCGCGCCGACGCAGAGAAGTTCTACTCCGTGCACGCCGCACGTCCGTTCTTCAAGGATCTGGTCGATTTCATGATCTCGGGCCCGGTCGTCGTGCAAGCGCTGGAAGGCGAAAACGCCATTCTTAAGCACCGTGACCTGATGGGTGCCACGGACCCGAAGAAGGCGGAAAAGGGCACGATCCGCGCCGATTTCGCAGACAGCATCGACGCGAACGCAGTGCACGGTTCCGACGCGCCTGAAACGGCAGCAGTCGAAATCGCGTTCTTCTTCCCGCAAGTGAACGTCTACTCGCGTTAAGCAGGACTTGCCCTGCGCGGTTCGTGCAGCCGATTGGATTTATCGCACGAATCGCCCGGCAAAGTAGTAAGGTAAAAGCAGCAGGAATGGGCGCGAACGGCATTGCGTTCATGCAGCTTGTTGCATGAACGTAGTCTCGCACTGAAATGGCAGGATTCGATATGACGAGCAGTCCCACCGTCAACCTTCTCGACCTCGACGCCCAAGGGCTTGTCGCCTACTGCGACAGCCTGGGCGAGAAGCCGTTTCGCGCCAAGCAATTGCAGCGCTGGATTCACCAATACAACGCTGCCGACTTCGACGGCATGACCGATCTGGCGAAGTCCTTGCGCGAAAAGCTCAAAGGGCGCGCCACGATCTCGATGCCCGGTATCGTCAGCGACCATATTTCGACCGACGGCACACGCAAGTGGCTGATCGACGTCGGCAACAGCAACGCGGTTGAAACTGTCTACATTCCCGAAGAAACGCGTGGCACGCTGTGCGTGTCGTCGCAGGCCGGGTGTGCAGTCAATTGCCGTTTCTGTTCGACCGGCAAACAGGGTTTTTCCCGCAATCTCACCACCGGCGAAATCATCGGCCAGTTGCGTATGGCCGAGTTCGCGCTGCGCGCGTCGCGCGGTGTGGATGGCGGTCGCGCCACGGGCGGTGACGGCAAGGGCGAGCGCGTCGTCACGAATGTCGTGATGATGGGCATGGGCGAGCCGCTGCTCAACTACGACGCGGTCGTGCCGGCCATGCGCCTGATGCTCGACGACAACGCCTACGGCCTGTCGCGCCGCCGCGTCACGCTGTCCACCTCGGGTGTCGTGCCCATGATGGACCGGCTCGGCGCCGATCTGCCGGTGGCGCTCGCGGTGTCCCTGCATGCGCCTAGCGATCCGCTGCGCGACATGCTCGTGCCGCTGAACAAGAAATATCCGCTGCGCGAACTGATGGCGGCTTGCCAGCGCTATCTGAAAGTCGCGCCGCGCGACTTCATTACGTTTGAATATTGCATGCTCGACGGCGTGAACGACAGCGAGGCGCAAGCGCGCGAGTTGCTCGCCATTACGCGCGACGTGCCGTGCAAGTTCAACCTGATTCCGTTTAATCCGTTCCCCGAATCGGGCCTCATCCGCTCGAAGCCGGAACAGATCAAGCGGTTTGCACAAGTGTTGATGGACGCAGGCGTCGTCACCACGGTGCGCAAAACACGCGGCGATGATATCGACGCTGCCTGCGGTCAGTTGGCCGGTGCGGTAAAAGACCGCACTCGCCTTGCTGAACGCACCGGGAAGGCAGCGAAGATTATCGAGGTTCGCGCCGTGTAATCGCGCGGGGACCGCAGGGCGCCGATGGTCGGGGAATGCTCCCCGAAAGCGCGAAAACCTGCGGTGCCAGCGTCGATTGAAAAGAAAGTTTGCAGAAGCGATCGGAAGCGGCACACAAGGCCGCACATTTTGTTATAAACGGTCTGCGATTCGGACGTGAGGCTTGAGCCTGTCGGGGTTGCACAAGTGAAAAAGAATCGACGCGAAAGGATTTGGGATGAGTGAGCCGCAGCACCCGCAGCCGCAGGACACAGACACGAACGAAGGCCATCCGGCGCCGGTCGCACGGGCGGTGGTGCAGCCCGCCGTGCAGCCGGGCATGGATTCGTTGGCGGCGGTGGGCGCGCGCTTAACCCAACTGCGTGAATCGAAAGGCTGGACGGTCGACGACGTGTCGGCGCGTCTGAAAGTGTCAGCCATCAAGTTGCGCGCGCTCGAATCGGGCGACATCAGCCACTTGCCGGACACGACCTTCGCGCTGGGTGTGATGCGTAGCTACGCGAAGATGCTCGGCGCCGATCCAGCGCCGTTCACGGCGGTACTGCGCCGCGAGAAGGGTGTGGCCGCGCCGGATCTGTCGATGCCGGCTTCGTCGGGAAAAGATTTGCCGCGCGGGCGGGTGTCGCTGTCGCTGGGCGGTAGCGGACAAAAAAGCCGCTCCTGGTTGTGGGGCGTGGCGGCGGTGATCGTCGCGGTGATCGCGCTCGGCATGTGGCACACCAACGGTGGCGATTCGTCTGCATGGCTTGCGCGTTTGAAAGCGAGCGCGAACGGTGCCGCTGGTGGCGTGACGGGCGCATCGGGTACGGTGGCGCAAGGTCAATCGGCGGGTTCCGAAGCAACGGCGGCTGAGTCTGCGTCAGCGCCGGAGGCACAGGTGGCAGCAGAGAACGCAGCGTCGGCTACGCCGATGCCCGCGCCGCTTGCCACCGGCACGACGCCGTCATCGGCGCCGGCGGTCACGGCAACAATGGCTGCGCCCAAGGCAGGCTCGCAGGCCCAGGTGGCCGCAGCGCCGGGCGCGAGTGCGTCGGCGGCGGTGGTTGCGGGCGCGTCGGCGGCAACGGTGGCGTCGGCTGCCGGTGAGTCAGTCGTCGCATTACGTGTGACACAGGACAGCTGGTTCAGTGTGCGTAGCAAGGATGGCAAGGAGGTGTTCTCCGGCCTCGTGCACGCAGGCGATACGAAAGAAGTGACGGGCGCGGCACCATTCAAGATCACGGTTGGCAACAAGGCCGGTCTTGAATCGCTGACGCTCGATGGCCAGCCGGTCGATCCGTCGAAATATTCGGCTGCCAAAGGTAACGTGGCGCGTTTCGCACTGCCTTGACAAATACGGTATGCGCCGCGGCCAACCGGTCCGCGGCGCTTTTTCAATTCAGGCGCCACGTCTTTTGTGTGGCGCATGCGGCGTAAATGGGTTTTTCGATGCATTCCGAAGCTCAATCCCAATCTGGTAGCAAGATTATTTCCGACGAGCCGGTGTTCGGCGGCCAGGCTGCGCGGCGCAAGTCGCATGCGGTCGACGTCCGTTGGGGCGGCCAGCTCGTCACCATCGGTGGCGACGCGCCCGTGCGCGTCCAGTCGATGACCAACACGGATACCGCGGACGCCATCGGCACCGCGATCCAGATCAAGGAGCTCGCGCAAGCCGGCTCGGAACTGGTGCGTATCACGGTGAATACGCCGGAAGCGGCCGCGGCCGTGCCGGCCGTGCGCGAGCAGCTCGACCGGATGGGCGTGTCGGTGCCGCTCGTCGGCGACTTCCACTACAACGGCCATTTGCTGTTGCGCGATTACCCTGCGTGCGCGGAGGCGCTGTCCAAGTACCGGATCAATCCGGGCAACGTGGGCCACGGCGCGAAGCGCGACACGCAGTTCGCGCAAATGATCGAAGCCGCGGTGAAGTACGACAAGCCGGTCCGTATCGGTGTCAACTGGGGCAGTCTCGACCAGGATCTGCTCGCGAAGATGATGGACGCGAACGCGGCGCGTTCCACGCCGTGGGAAGCGCAAAGCGTGATGTACGAAGCGCTGATCCAGTCGGCAATCGGCTCGGCGGAGCGGGCGGTCGAACTCGGCCTGTCGCGCAACCAGATCATTCTGTCGTGCAAGGTCAGCGGCGTGCAGGATCTGATCGCCGTGTACCGTGAACTGGCGCGCCGTTGCGATTTCGCGCTGCATCTCGGCTTGACCGAGGCGGGCATGGGCTCGAAAGGCATCGTGGCATCGACCGCGGCGTTGTCCGTGCTGTTGCAGCAGGGGATCGGCGACACGATCCGTATTTCGCTTACGCCGGAACCGGGCGGATCGCGCACCGGCGAGGTGATCGTCGGCCAGGAAATTCTGCAGACCATGGGTCTGCGCTCGTTCACGCCGATGGTGATCGCGTGCCCGGGTTGCGGCCGTACCACCAGCACGCTGTTCCAGGAACTGGCGTCGCAAATCCAGACTTATCTGCGCACGCAGATGCCGGTGTGGCGCGATCAATATCCTGGCGTCGAGAAAATGCACGTCGCGGTGATGGGCTGCATCGTCAACGGTCCGGGCGAGTCGAAGCAGGCCAACATCGGTATCAGCCTGCCGGGTTCGGGTGAGAATCCCGCTGCGCCGGTGTTTATCGACGGCGAAAAAGTGAAGACGTTGCGCGGCGATAACATCGCGCAAGAATTCCAGCAAATCGTGAGTGACTACGTTGAGCGCAGCTATGGCCGCGCCACGGTAGCCAACTAAATATCGGCTCTCGACATACAGATGACTGAACAGAAGAAAAAGCTCGAAAAGCTCTCCGGCGTGAAGGGCATGAACGACATCCTTCCGCAGGAAGCCGGGCTGTGGGAATTTTTCGAAACGACCGTCAAGTCGATGCTGCGTTCGTATGGATACCAGAATATTCGTACGCCGATCATCGAGCATACGCAGCTGTTCAAGCGCGGTATCGGCGAAGTGACCGACATCGTCGAGAAAGAGATGTACAGTTTTACGGACGCGCTCAACGGTGAAAATCTGACCATGCGCCCGGAGAACACGGCGGCGGTGGTGCGCGCGGCGATCGAACACAACATGCTGTACGACGGCCCGAAGCGCCTGTGGTACATCGGCCCGATGTTCCGTCACGAGCGTCCGCAGCGCGGCCGCTATCGCCAGTTCCATCAGGTGGGCGTGGAAGCGCTGGGCTTTGCCGGTCCGGACGCGGACGCTGAAATCATCATGATGTGCCAGCGGCTGTGGGACGATCTCGGGCTGATGGGCATCAAGCTCGAACTCAATTCGCTGGGTCTCGCCGAGGAACGCGCGGCGCATCGCGTCGAACTGATCGCGTACCTCGAAAAGCACATGGACGTGCTCGACGAAGAGGCAAAGCGCCGTCTCTACACGAACCCGCTGCGCGTGCTGGACACGAAGAATCCGGCCATGCAGGAAGTCGCGCAGAACGCGCCCAAGCTGATCGATTTTCTCGGCGAAGAATCGCGCGCGCACTTCGAAGGTCTGCAGCGCATTCTGAAAGCGAACAACATTCCGTTCACGATCAATCCGCGTCTCGTGCGCGGTCTCGATTACTACAATCTGACCGTGTTCGAATGGGTGACCGACAAGCTCGGCGCTCAGGGTACCGTGGCGGCCGGCGGCCGTTACGATCCGTTGATCGAACAGCTAGGCGGCAAGCCCACGGGAGCATGTGGCTGGGCAATGGGCGTCGAGCGGATCCTCGAGTTGTTGAAAGAAGAGCAACTTGTGCCGGAAGACGAAGGGTGCGACGTGTACGTGGTCCATCAGGGCGACGCGGCGCGTGAGCAGGCCTTCATCATCGCCGAGCGTCTGCGCGATACGGGCCTCGACGTGATCCTACATTGCAGCGCCGACGGTCAGACGGCCAGCTTCAAATCGCAGATGAAGCGTGCCGACGCGAGCGGCGCGGCCTTCGCCGTGGTGCTCGGCGAAGATGAGATCGCCAATGGCACGGTCGGTGTGAAGCCGCTGCGCGATACAAATGCTAACGGCGGTAAAAACGAGCAACATAACGTGCCCGCCGAAGACTTGACCGAATTTCTAATCAATGCGATGGTTGCAACCGCCGAAGACGGCGACGACTGATCGCGATGTCGTCGAGCCGGTTGGTTCGCAATCAGGCTCGACACGCACACGTAGCAAGAAAGAGGAAATCGCCGGGCAATGAGTTACCACGACGAACAAGAATCGATTGAAAGTCTGAAGGCATGGTGGACGCAGTGGGGCAATGCAACCACATGGATCGTGCTGGTGGCACTGGTGGCCGCGGCCGGCTGGAACGGCTGGAATTTCTGGCAACGGCGCGAGGCGGCGGAAGCCGCCGTGCTGTATGACCAGGTGCAGCAAGCCGTGGCATCGGGCGACAAGGCGAAGATCACCCGCGTCGCCGCCGACATGGAAGACAAGTTCAGCCGCACCGCGTATGCACAGATGACCGCGCTGAGCGCGGCCAAGGCGCTGTACGCCGCGGGCGACGAACCGGCCGCGAAGGCGCAACTGCAATGGACCATCGATCACGCGAAAGATGACGAGTTCAAGCAGATCGCCAAACTGCGCCTCGCTTCGCTGTTGCTCGACGACAAGGCCTACGACCAGGGTCTGGCGCTGCTCGCCGAACCGCAGTCCGACGCGTTCAAAGGCATCGTGGCGAACGGCCGCGGCGATCTGCTCGCCGCTCAAGGCAAGCGCGACGATGCGCGTGCGGCTTACAAGCTCGCGCTCGACTCGCTGTCGAAAAACGATAGCTCGGCACGCCAGTTGATTCAGTTCAAGCTGGACGCGCTGGGCGGCTGATCGCCGCATGCAAGCGCCATAAGCGGCGCCGCGTGTAACGACCAACCGGTCTCCTTTAACTAATTTCCTGAATGCTTCGTCCACCGATGAATCTGCTGAAACGTTACGCTGTGCCCGTTGCCTGTGCGATGACCGTCCTTACCATGGCGGCTTGCTCATCCACGAAAGACGAGCGCCGCGTGCCGACGCCGCTCACCGAGTTCAAACCCGTGCTCGACGTGCAGCAGGCCTGGAAGGCGAGCGTCGGTAAGGCGGGCCGCTATCTGTTCTCGCCAGTGGCGGTTGGCAATGCGGTGTACGCGGCTGGCGCGAACGGTTCGGTGGCGAAGATCGACGCGCAAACCGGGCAGGACGTGTGGCGTGTCAAGCTGCACGACGACCTCTCGGCAGGTGTCGGCAGCGACGGCACGCTCACGGCGGTCGGCGGCCTGAAGGGCGACGTGTACGTGCTCGGGGCGGACGGCAAGCAACTCTGGACCGCCAAGGCGCCGGGCGAGATCATTTCGCCGCCGCTCGTCGGCAACGGACTCGTGGTGGTGCGTACGGTCGACGGCCAGATCGTCGCGTTCAATGCGCAAACCGGCGAACAGAAGTGGAACTACCGCAACCGCGCGGTGCCGCTCAATCTGCGCGTGTCGTCGGGCATGACCTTCGCGGGCGACGCAGCCGTGCTGGCCGGGTTCCCGGGTGGCGCGTTCGCGGCGATCAACCTGCAGACGGGCGACAACTACTGGCAAACGCCGGTGTCCTATCCGAAGGGCGTGACGGAAGTCGAGCGGATCAACGACGTGACCGGACCGCCCACGCTGGTCGGTTCGGAAACCTGCGCCGTGACGTTCCAGGGGCAGATTGGCTGTTTCGACGCGAACTCGGGCCGCGCGGTGTGGGAAAAGGCGTTTTCCAGCACGAGCGGTCTGGCGCAGGATGACCGCGCGGTGGTCGCGGCGGACGACTGGTCGGTGGTGTCGGCGTTCGACGTCAGCAGCGGCGCGCCGCTGTGGAAGAACGACAAGCTGAAGAATCGCGACCTGAGCGTGCCGTTCATTCTGGGTCACGCTGCGGTGCTGGGCGACTACCAGGGTTACGTGCACTTCCTGTCCCGCGACGACGGCACGCTCGTCGCCCGCCTGAAGACCGACGGCAGCCCGATCACCGCGGCACCGGTGCTGGCCGGCGAGACGCTGGTGGTGCTGACGCACGACGGCGATCTGTACGGCTACCGCCCGCGCTGATCGCGCGGGGAGGCAATCGCCGTTGAGCGTGCAGGCCGGCTTCGCCGGCCGTACGCGTTTTAGAAGAGTGTGTTGCAGGGCAGAGTAAGTAGAAGAATTGCGCCGGACTGGCTGGTCCGGCAAGTCGGATCAGACATGGCACACGGGCCCACGTGGCCATCGGTGGCTGCTTGCGGCGCCACCATCGGCGGCATCTTCGCAAATATCGCGGAGCGTCGTATTCGAATTGGCGTGCGAGCCGTCGAGCAGGAAAGACTAGACCTGGCGGCCCCTTGGCGCCGCCCCATACAGCCAAACCCCCGTCCGCCCGGGTGCGCATATTGACAGCACATCCGGGGCTGGCCGAATTCGTGATAATTTTCGTCAAACGCTGCCGTGTAGCGGCCGCATGGCGTCGCTACGCGGACGGTCGATTTCGATCCCGCGTTTCACCGTGAACAACATCTGATGAAACCCGTTATTGCCCTCGTCGGGCGCCCCAATGTGGGGAAATCCACGCTGTTCAACCGTCTCACGCGTACGCGTGATGCGCTGGTTGCCGACCTGCCCGGTCTTACCCGCGATCGCCATTACGGCGAAGGGCGCGCCGGCGACCGGCCGTATCTGGTCGTCGATACTGGGGGTTTCGAGCCGGTCGCGAAAGACGGCATCCTGCACGAAATGGCGCGTCAAACCCGCCAGGCGGTCGAGGAGTCGGACATCGTCGTGTTCATCGTCGACGGTCGCAATGGCCTCGCGCCGCAGGACAAGTCGATTGCGGACTACCTGCGCAAGGTCGGCCGGCCGATCTTCCTCGTCGTCAATAAGGCCGAGGGCATGAAGTACAGTACGGTCGCCGCCGACTTCTACGAACTCGGTCTGGGCGACCCGCGTGCGATTTCCGCGGCGCACGGCGACGGCGTGACGGAGATGATCAACGAGGCGCTCGAAGTCGCGTACGCCGGTCAGCCGGAAGAAAGCGACGAAGAGAAAGAAACGCGTGGCGTGAAGATCGCGATCGTCGGCCGTCCGAATGTCGGCAAGTCGACCTTGATCAACGCGCTGGTGGGCGAAGAGCGCGTGATCGCGTTCGACATGCCCGGCACCACGCGTGATTCG
Source organism: Paraburkholderia sp. RL17-383-BIF-A (assembly GCF_046028015.1). Classification (NCBI taxonomy): domain Bacteria; kingdom Pseudomonadati; phylum Pseudomonadota; class Betaproteobacteria; order Burkholderiales; family Burkholderiaceae; genus Paraburkholderia; species Paraburkholderia sp. RL17-383-BIF-A. The sequence continues at coordinate 287,540 of NZ_JARESR010000002.1, forward strand.
ATCTATGTCGATTTCGAGCGCGGCGGAAAACCGTACACGCTGATCGACACCGCCGGCTTGCGCCGCCGCGGCAAAGTGTTCGAAGCGATCGAGAAATTCTCGGTGGTGAAGACGCTGCAATCGATCTCCGACGCGAACGTCGTGATCTTGTTGCTCGACGCGCGCCAGGACATCTCGGAGCAGGACGCGCACATTGCGGGCTTCGTGGTGGAGCAGGGCCGCGCGCTGGTGGTGGGCGTGAACAAGTGGGACGGGCTCGATCCGCATGTGCGCGAGCGCACCAAGGCGGACCTCGAGCGCAAACTAAAATTTCTCGACTTCGCCAAATTCCATTTCATTTCCGCTGCGGAAAAAACCGGAATCGGCCCATTGATGCGCTCGGTGGACGACGCGTACGCAGCCGCCATGGCCAAGCTGCCGACGCCGAAGCTCACGCGCGCGCTGATCGATGCCGTTGAATTCCAGCAGCCGCGCCGGCGTGGTCCGGTGCGCCCGAAACTTCGTTATGCGCACCAGGGCGGACAGAATCCGCCGATCATCGTGATTCACGGCAACGCGCTCGACGCGATCACCGAAACGTACAAACGCTACCTCGAAAACCGCTTCCGGGAAACTTTCAAGCTGACTGGGACTCCATTGCGCATAGAGTTCAGATCGTCGACGAACCCTTACGCGGATAAAGGCTAAATCCAGGCTGAAACCCGCGTGTGTGCTGGCTTTGGCCGCCTGGCCAGGTCGCTCGCGCAAAAATGAAAATCGGCTATAGTGTAGCGGTTGACGGCGGATCTCTTTTTCTTCGTCGTCAATTAAGTCAACCTGCAAAAAAATACGGAGTTTGCTATGAGCAACAAAGGGCAATTGTTACAAGACCCGTTTTTGAACGCACTGCGTAAAGAGCATGTGCCGGTGTCGATCTACCTGGTCAACGGCATCAAGCTTCAAGGGAACATCGAATCGTTCGACCAGTACGTCGTGTTGCTCCGGAATACGGTCACCCAGATGGTCTACAAGCACGCAATCTCGACTGTCGTGCCAGCCCGCCCGGTGAATTTCCACCCGGATTCCGAACAGTCCTAACCCCCGTCGCGGCCGGCGTAACGTCGCCCGTTGGCGATTACTTCCGGCCGCCTCATTTTGATACCCTCCAATTTGATCAATGCAGCGCTTGTCAGCATCGACTTCGGTAAGATCGATTTCGAAGCCAGCCTAGAAGAACTCAGCCTGCTCGCGCAAAGCGCGGGCGCGAATCCCTTAGTCACCCTCACCGGGCGCCGGTCCAGTCCCGACGCGAAGATGTTCGTCGGCAGCGGCAAGGCCGAAGAGTTGCGTCTTGCGTGTGAGGCGAACGACATCGAACTCGTCATCTTCAATCACGCTCTGGCGCCTGCGCAGCAGCGCAATCTGGAGCAAGCGCTTAATCGGCGCGTGATCGATCGCACCAGTCTGATCCTCGACATTTTTGCGCAACGCGCCCGCAGCCACGAAGGCAAGCTGCAGGTGGAACTCGCGCAACTGCAGTATCTGTCCACGCGGCTAATCCGCGCATGGACTCACCTGGAACGGCAAAAAGGCGGTATCGGTTTGCGCGGCCCGGGTGAAACGCAGCTCGAAACGGACCGCCGTTTGATCGGCGAGCGCATCAAGGCGCTCAAGACGCGGCTCGAAAAACTGCGCCGTCAGCATGGCACGCAGCGCCGCGCGCGCAGCCGCAATCAGACCATGTCCGTGTCGCTCGTCGGTTACACGAACGCGGGCAAATCCACGCTCTTCAACGCGCTCACCAAGGCTCAGGCGTACGCCGCCGACCAGTTGTTCGCGACGTTGGATACGACATCGCGGCGCGTCTATCTCGGCGACGAAGCGGGGCAGGTGGTGGTGTCCGACACGGTCGGTTTCATCCGCGAATTGCCTCACCAGCTCGTGGCGGCGTTTCGCGCCACGCTCGAAGAAACCATTCACGCCGACCTGCTGCTGCACGTGGTCGACGCGTCGAGCGCGGTGCGGCTCGATCAGATCGATCAGGTCAACGAGGTGTTGCACGCAATCGGCGCGGACACGATCCGGCAGGTGCTCGTCTTCAACAAGATCGACGCGGTGCCGGAGTTGGCGGCCCGTGGGGACGCGGTTGAAAGGGACGAGTATGGTAATATTTCGCGCGTCTTTTTGAGCGCGCGCACGGGGCAAGGGCTAGACACACTGCGCGCTGCCATCGCTGAAATCGCTACTGCCGAACCTCTTCCCGAAACGCTGGTCGATCTCTCGGAAGAAGACCGGTCGGCAGCACCACGCGACGACCGCAAGGTCCCAGAACTCGGGCATTGACCCGTTCCAATTGCACTGACCCGCTGTCTACTCTGGTGAACGAACACAGGTGAACGATTACAACGAGCGGAGTATCTGGCTGCGCATGCGCGCCATGCTTTCACTGAACGATCCGCGCTGGGGCCGTGGGGACGGCAATGGCGAGCGGCAACGTCCAAACGAGCCCAAGCGTCCACCGACCAAGGAAGGTGAAGGGCCGCCCGATCTCGACGAGATGTGGCGCGATTTCAACCGCCGTTTGAGCCGCGTGTTCGGTCGCAAGGGCGGCGGCGCGGGTGGCGGGCGGCCGGACAACGGTCGTGGCGCGCGCATTGGCGTGGGCATCGTGATCGGCGTGCTGCTGGCCATTTATCTCGGCAGCGGCGTGTTCGTCGTGCAGGACGGCCAGGCCGGCGTCGTGATGCAGTTCGGCAAGTATCGCTACACGGCAGGTCAGGGCGTGCACTGGCGTCTGCCGTATCCGTTCGAAGCGCATGAGCTTGTCAATATCGGTCAGGTCCGTCAGGTGGAGATCGGCCGCAACAACGTGGTGCGTCTCGCGAATGTGAAAGACGCGTCGATGCTCACGCACGACGCGGATATCGTCGACGTGCGCTTCGCCGTGCAATACCAGGTGAAGAAGCCGACTGACTACCTGTTTCGCAGCGTCGATCCCGATCAGGGTGTGATGCAGGCTGCTCAGGCGGCGGTGCGCAGCATCGTCGGCGCGCGCAGCACCAACGACATCCTCTATCAGGATCGCGAAACAATTCGCCAGCAACTGATCGCGGCGATCCAGCAATCCCTGGATGAATATCAGTCCGGACTCGCCGTGACCGGTGTGACGATCCAGGGTGTGCAGGCGCCTAGCCAGGTGCAAGCCGCGTTCGACGACGCCGCGAAAGTCCGTCAGGAAAACGAGCGCGGAAAACGCGATGCCGAGGCCTATGCCGCGGATCTGTTGCCGCGCGCGCAAGCCGACGTGGCGCGCCAGATCGACGAAGCGAAAACGTACAGCGACAAGACGGTGGCCCAGGCGCAAGGCGACGCCGAACGCTTCAAGCAGGTCTATGCGCAGTACTCGAAAGCGCCCGCTGTGATTCGCGAGCGCATGTATCTGGAAACCATGCAGCAGATCTATTCGAATACGACCAAGGTGTTTGTGGATAGCAAGAGCGGCAACAACGTGCTGTATCTGCCGCTCGACAAGCTGGTCGAGCAGACCCGCCAGCGTGTGTCCGAGGCTGCTGCCGCTTCGGGCGCCGCGGCCGCTGCCGCGCCGCAAGCGGCGAGCGCTGCCGCGTTGCCGTCGGCCACGCCGTCGGCCGCCCCGTCTGCCTCCGCAACCGGCACCGCAGCCTCCGCGCCGGCGGCGGTCGCCACGCCCGCCAGCCAGGCCGCAGCCAGCAGCGACGCGCTGCGTTCACGCGACTCCTTCCGCAGCCGTATGCGCGAAGACGACGTTCAATAAGGAGCGCACATCATGAACAAGATCATTGCGCTCGTCGTCGCTATCGTTATCCTGCTGTTCGCCGCTTCGTCGATGGTGTTCGTCGTCGATCAGCGGCATCTGGCCGTCCTGTCGTCGCATGGCGACAAGGCGCCGAGCCTGCTCGGCCCCGGCTTGCACGTCAAACTCCCGCCGCCGTTGCAAACGGTCACGCTGGTCGATAACCGTATCCAGTCGCTCGACGCCCGGGACGAAGACCGCTATGTGACGTCCGATAAAACCGATTTGCTGGCGAACCCGGTCGTCAAATACCGCGTGACCGATCCGCTCAAGCTGCTCGCCGAAACGCGAGGAGACGCGCAGAGCCTGCCGGACCGGCTCGCCTTGCTGTCGCGCAGCGCGCTTGGCGATGCGTTCGCGAAGGTCACGCTGTCCGACGCGCTGGCCCGTCAGCAGGCCGTCGCCGACGAAGCGCGCGCCGCCATGGACAAGGCCGCGGCGTCGCTCGGCGTGTCGGTGGTCGACGTGCAACTCACGCGTGTCGACTTCCCCGCGTCGATGGCCGATTCCGTCTACAAACGGATGATCGCCGCACGCCAGCAGATCGCGGCCGACGAACGTGCGAAGGGCACGGCCGAGGCTGACAAGATCAGGCAGGACGCGCTCGGCCAGCAACAGGCGGTTCTCGCGGACGGTTATCGTCAGGCGCAGACCATCAAGGGCGAGGGCGATGCCAAGGCCGCGGAAATCGCCGCCGAAGCGTACGGCGCCGACCCGCAGTTCTACCAGTTCTATCAAAGCATGCAGGCGTACAAGAACACCTTCAAGCCGGGCGACGTGATCGTGGTCGACCCGAGCAGCGAGTTCTTCCGCTTCATGCGTAGCCCGACCGGCGGCGCAGCCCCGGACGCTCCCGCGGTCCCGCGCAAACACTGATAACCGGAGCGCCGCGGCATCCGCATCGCGGCACCTTCATTCGCATGGATATAGCCGGCTCGTTACTGCTCGCGATCGCGTTGATGCTGATTATCGAAGGCATGTTTCCCTTCGTTTTTCCGAGCGCCTGGAGCGACACGTTCCGTAAAATAGCGGAACGTCCGCCGCATCAGATTCGTGTGGGCGGCCTGATCGTGATGGTGCTCGGGCTGATCCTGCTGTTTATCGTGACCTGAAGGCGCCTGCTTTTGCGGGCGGGCTGACAGGCTGCGCAGGCTGTCCGCGCTCGAGTGCAAATGTGCGCCGTTGCGCGCCAGTGCCTGAGGGTTCTGAACGCCGCGCAGTGCGGCGCCCAGCGGCCAAAAGCCGCAAGCGGTCGCCGCAGGTAATTGCAACGACTGCGCAACGCCCGCGACAGCCGCCAAAATCGAGCCGCCGCCCGCCATTCACACTCACTTACCGGCGCACCCAGACGCCGTGTTCAACGTCGTAGGACTGTATCGATGTCGACCTGGTTACTTCCCGAGAATATTGCCGACGTGCTGCCGTCGGAAGCCCGCAAGATCGAAGAGTTGCGGCGCCATTTGCTGGACCGTTTCCGTTCGTACGGCTACGAAATGGTCATGCCGCCGTTGCTCGAGTACCTCGAGTCGCTGCTCACGGGCGGCGGTCACGATCTGAATCTGCGCACCTTCAAGCTCGTCGATCAACTGTCGGGACGCACGCTCGGTCTGCGCGCGGACATTACGCCGCAGGTCGCGCGAATCGACGCGCATCTGCTGAATCGCCAGGGCGTGACACGCCTTTGCTACGCGGGCAACGTCGCGCATACGCGGCCGCGCGGCCTGCACGCCACGCGCGAGCAGATCCAGATCGGCGCGGAAATCTACGGCCACGCCGGCCTCGAAGCCGACCTCGAAATCCAGCAATTGATGCTCGACGCACTGCGTCTGGCGGGCCTCGCGAAAGTTCGCCTCGATCTGTGCCACGCGGGCGTGCTCGCCGCGCTGATCGAAGCCGAACCGGCCGCGGCCGAGCTGGGGCAGTCGCTCTACGACGCGCTCGCGGGCAAAGACGTACCGCGCCTCGTCGAACTCACGGCGAACCTCACGCCGGCGATTCGCGACGCGTTGCGCGCGCTGCCCACGCTGTACGGCGACGCGTCCGTGCTCGACGAAGCCCGCGCGCGCTTGCCGAATATGCCGGCCATTGCCCGTGCGCTCGACGACCTCACGTTCCTCGCGAGCCAGGTGGAGGGCGCCGAAGTGATGATCGATCTCGCCGATCTGCGCGGCTATGCTTATCACAGCGGCGTGATGTTCTCGGCGTATGTGGACGGCGTGCCGAATGCCGTAGCGCGCGGCGGCCGTTACGACCACGTGGGTCAAGCGTACGGCCGCGCACGGGCGGCCACGGGCTTTTCGCTCGATCTGCGCGAGGTGGCGCGGATTTCACCGGTCGAAGCGCGCAGCAGCGCGATTCTCGCGCCGTGGCAGCATGACGAGGCGCTGCGCGTGAGCGTCGCCGCGTTGCGAGATGCCGGCGAGGTGGTGGTTCAGGCGCTGCCCGGCCATGAGCACGATCTCGACGAATTCGCGTTCGACCGTGTGTTGGTCGAGCGCAACGGTAATTGGGTCGTCGAACCGCGCGCCTGAGCGCGTTCCGGCAGACCCGCCCGAGGGCGATCCTCAGGGCATGTCAGACGGCGTCGAATGTGTCGCCGAAGCAGGGCGCGGCCAGTGGCCGCGCTACTTTCGCCATACCCAACATAACGTGCATACCGTTGAGCGGAAACGGAAAAATTCGGAAGGTTCCGCGAACATAGGTAGAATACGTTTTTAACCAGCTTACGAAACAACATGTCTGCCAGCGCAGTGAATGTGAACCCCGGGCGTAACGTCGTCGTCGTGGGGACCCAGTGGGGTGATGAAGGCAAGGGCAAGATCGTCGACTGGCTGACGGACCACGCTCAAGGCGTCGTTCGCTTCCAGGGCGGTCACAATGCCGGTCACACGCTTATCATCGGCGGCAAGAAAACCATCTTGCGTCTGATTCCGTCGGGCATCATGCATCCCGGCGTCGCGTGCTACATCGGCAATGGCGTCGTGTTGTCGCCGGAAGCGCTCTTCAAGGAAATCGGCGAGCTCGAAGCCGCCGGAGTCGATGTTCAGAATCGCCTCTTTATTTCCGAAGCCACCACCCTGATCCTGCCGTACCACATCGCCATCGACCAGGGCCGCGAAGCGCGCCGTGGCGCGGGCAAGATCGGCACCACCGGCCGCGGCATCGGCCCGGCGTACGAAGACAAGGTGGCGCGCCGCGGTTTGCGCGTGCAGGACCTGTTCGAGCCGGAGACCTTCGCCGAACGTCTGCGTGAAAACCTCGACTATCACAACTTTGTGTTGACGCAATACCTGGGTGTCGCCGCTGTCGACTTCCAGCAAACGCTCGACACAATGCTCAGCTATGCCGACCGTCTGAAGCCGATGGTGACGGACGTGTCGCGCCGCCTGTACGACGCGAACGCTAACGGCAGCAACCTGCTGTTCGAAGGCGCGCAAGGCACGCTGCTCGACATCGACCACGGCACGTATCCGTTTGTCACGTCGAGCAACTGCGTGGCCGGCGCAGCCACGGCGGGCGCGGGCGTCGGTCCGCAAAAGCTGAACTACATTCTCGGCATCACCAAGGCGTATTGCACGCGCGTCGGCTCGGGCCCGTTCCCGAGCGAACTGTACGACGCGGACAACGCCGCCCGTCAGGAAGCGATCGGCCTCGAACTGGCCACCGTCGGCAAGGAATTCGGTTCGGTCACCGGCCGTCCGCGCCGCACCGGCTGGCTCGACGTCGCCGCGCTGCGCCGTTCGATCCAGATCAACGGCGTGTCGGGTCTGTGCATGACCAAGCTCGACGTGCTCGACGGTCTGGACGAAGTGAAGCTGTGCGTCGGCTACACGGTCGACGGCCAGCATGTCGACCTGCTGCCGCGTGGTTCGTCGGAAGTCGCGCGCTGCGTGCCAGTGTACGAAACCTTCGCGGGCTGGAAGGAAAGCACGGTTGGTATCAAGGAATGGGACAAGCTGCCGGCGAACGCGCGTGCGTATCTGTCGCGCGTGCAGGAAGTCGCGGGCATTCCGATCGACATGGTGTCGACCGGTCCGGATCGCGACGAAACCATTCTGCTTCGTCATCCGTTCAAGGTTTAAGCCATGGTGCAAGGTGTACCCATGATTGCGATGAAAGATCCGCGCAACGATGACAAGAACCTGTGGGTCGGCTGGGACGAGTATCACCGGCTGATCGAAATGCTCGCGTTGCAGGTGCACGAGTCGGGCTGGAAATTCGACAAGATCCTGTGCCTCGCGCGCGGCGGTTTGCGCGTTGGCGATCAGCTCTCGCGCATTTACGATCTGCCGCTGGCGATTCTTGCCACGAGTTCGTATCGTGAAGCGGCCGGCACGGAGCAGGGCGAACTCGATATCGCGCAATACATCACCATGACGCGTGGCGAACTGCACGGCAACGTGCTGCTGGTCGACGACCTGGTGGATTCGGGCGTGACGCTCGCACGTGTTCAGCAGCATCTGAAAGAGCGTTACCCGGCGATCACCGCGGTGCGTTCGGCGGTGCTCTGGTACAAGGGCTGCTCGAAGGTGAAGCCCGACTACCACGTGCAGTACCTGCCCACCAATCCGTGGATTCATCAGCCGTTCGAGGAATGGGACACGGTTCGTCCGCACAACCTCGGCGCATGGATCAAGCGTGGCACGGCGCAAGCGCAGGAGTCGTCGGAGAAGTGATGCGAACTTCGGCGCCGAAATCGTTGCGTCGTCCCCCGCGTTGTCTCGCAAAACGGAGCTCATTGGGCTCCGTTTTTTTATGTGCGCGCCGTGCGCGCGTGCTTCGCAAACTGCGCATCGGCGATGCCGCTAATACGGCCCGCCCAGCAGACGCGCCCATATCGCGGTGCTACACTTCGCGGACCATCTCGTGGTGTATCCACAACAAGCCGGGCGGCGTCAGGCGGGCAGTTTAGAATAGCGGTCGCTTTTTCGCCCAGGGAACGGATTTCCTCGCGTTTATGACAGATAACAATCACGAGCACAAACAGCCTCTGCCTTCCCTCGCCATCGCTGCGATCGGAGTGGTATTCGGCGATATCGGCACGAGCCCGTTGTACTCGCTGAAGGAAGCCTTTAGTCCATCCCACGGCATTCCGCTGACCGAGCAATCCATTCTGGGCGTGATCTCGCTGTTGTTCTGGGCGATCGTGATCGTGGTCGGCATCAAGTACGTGTTGTTCGTGATGCGCGCGGACAATAACGGCGAGGGCGGTGTTCTCGCGCTGATGGCGCTGGCGCTGCGCTCGCTCGACGAGAAGTCGAAAATGGCCGGCTTGCTGATGATGCTCGGCATCTTCGGCGCCTGCATGTTCTATGGCGACGCGGTGATCACGCCCGCCATCTCGGTGATCTCGGCGGTCGAAGGTCTGGAGATTGCGGCGCCAAATCTGTCGCATCTGGTGTTGCCCCTGACCATCGTGATCCTCATCCTGCTGTTCTGGATCCAGCGGCACGGCACGGCCATGGTCGGCCGCCTGTTCGGTCCGATCATGGTGCTGTGGTTCGTGGTGCTCGCGGCGCTCGGCCTGTGGCACATTCTGCAGTCGCCGAACGTGATCCGCGCGCTGAACCCGTACTACGCTTACAGCTTCATGGCCGCGCACGTGCTGCAGGCCTACGTGGTGCTCGGCTCGGTGGTGCTGGTGCTGACCGGCGCCGAAGCGTTGTACGCCGACATGGGCCACTTCGGCGCGAAGCCGATTCGCATGGCGTGGTACGTGCTCGTGATGCCGTCGCTGGTGCTGAACTACTTCGGCCAGGGCGCGCTGCTCATGCACGATCCGAAAGCGATCGAAAATCCGTTCTTCCTGCTCGCGCCGGACTGGGCGTTGCTGCCGCTGGTGGTGCTGTCCACGGTCGCGACGGTGATTGCCTCACAGGCGGTGATTTCCGGTGCCTATTCGCTCACGAGCCAGGCGATCCAGCTCGGTTACGTGCCGCGTATGAAGATTCTGCACACGTCTGAACTGGCGATCGGCCAGATCTATGTGCCGGTGGTGAACTGGATGCTGCTGTTCATCATTCTGTGCATCGTGATTGCGTTCAAGAGTTCGGACAATCTCGCGGCCGCGTACGGTATCGCGGTGACGGCCACCATGGTGATCACCACGGTGCTCGCCTGCGTCGTGATGGTGAAAGTGTGGAACTGGAACAAGCTGCTGGTGGCGCTGATCATCGGCGTATTCATGACGGTCGATCTGGGCTTTTTCGGCGCCAATCTGCTGAAGGTCGAGGAGGGCGGCTGGCTGCCGCTCGGCATCGGCGCGTTGCTGTTCTTCCTGCTGATGACCTGGTACAAGGGGCGCATGATCGTCAAGGAACGCACGGCGGCCGACGGTATTCCGCTCATGCCGTTCCTGCAAGGGCTGCTCGCGCATCCGCCGCATCGCGTATCGGGCACGGCGATCTATCTGACCGGCAGCGATTCGCTCGTGCCGGTGAGTCTGCTGCACAACCTGAAGCACAATAAGGTGCTGCACGAGCGCACCATTTTCCTGACCTTCGTGACGCGCGACATTCCGTACGTGAACGACGCGGAACGTGTGACGGTCAAGGATATCGACGGTGGCCTGTATCTCGTCAAGGCGGCCTACGGCTTCAACGAAACGCCGGACGTGAAGGCGGTGCTGCTCGAAGTCGGCCGCACGCATGACATGACTTTCGAATTGATGGACACGTCGTTCTTCCTCGCGCGCGAAACGGTGGTGCCGACTCAGTTGCCGGGCATGTCGGTGTGGCGAGAGCGCGTGTTCGCGTGGATGCACCAGAATGCCGCGAAGCCGACGGACTTCTTCAGTATTCCGGCCAACCGGGTGGTGGAGTTGGGGACGAAGATTGAGATCTGACGGTCGCCGTTGATTCATGAACGCCCCAGATGCCGGGGCGAAAAAAAACCCACGCGAATGCGTGGGCTTTTTTATGTGCCGCATGTTCGGCTGAGTCAAATTGCGCAGTGCTCTGCACCGCGGTTTACCGTGCTCGACAAGCGCAACGTGCACTACAAGCGCATGAAAAAATCACGCGCTTAACCAGCGATCTTACTTCTGCTTGAGCTTGGCGAATGCAGCCGCCATCGCGCCGCCTGCTTCCGGTTCGCGTGAACGCTGTTGCGGCGCGCCGCGTGCGCCGCCTGAGCGACCCGCGCCGCGATCCTGCTGGGCGCCGCCGCCGCTGCGCGCCGAAGCCGCACCGACTTCGTCGTCCATGCGCATGGTCAACGCAATACGCTGGCGCTTCACATCCACCTCGAGCACCTTCACCTTGACGATCTGGCCGGCCTTGACGACTTCATGCGGGTCCTTGATGAACTTGGTCGACATGGCCGACACGTGCACCAGGCCGTCCTGATGCACGCCGATGTCGATGAACGCGCCGAATGCCGCTACGTTCGTCACGACGCCTTCGAGCACCATGCCCGGCGTCAGGTCGCTGACCTTCTCGACGCCTTCGCGGAAGGTCGCCGTCTTGAACTCGGGACGCGGATCGCGGCCCGGCTTTTCGAGTTCGAGCAGAATGTCGCGCACGGTCGGCAGGCCGAAACGATCGTCGACGAATTCCGCGGGCGACAGCCCGCGCAACGCGTCGCGGTTGCCCAGCACTTCGCCGACGTGCTTGCTGATTTTCGCGAGCATGCGTTCGACGACCGGATACGCTTCCGGGTGAACCGACGAGCGGTCGAGCGGATTCTCGCCATTGTTGATGCGCAGGAACCCGGCTGCCTGCTCGAACGTCTTGTCGCCCAGACGCGGCACCTTGCGCAAATGTTCGCGCGACGGGAACGGACCATTCGCATCGCGATAATCGACGATGTTGCGCGCCAGCGTGGCATTCAGACCCGAGACGCGGGCGAGCAGGGCGACGGACGCCGTGTTCGCATCCACGCCGACGGCGTTTACGCAGTCTTCGACCACGGCATCCAGCGAACGGGCCAGTTCGCGCTGGTTCACGTCGTGCTGATACTGGCCGACGCCGATCGCCTTCGGTTCGATCTTCACGAGTTCCGCGAGCGGATCCTGCAAACGGCGCGCGATCGACACCGCGCCGCGCAGCGACACGTCCATGTCGGGGAATTCCTTCGCCGCGAGTTCGGAGGCGGAGTACACCGACGCGCCGGCTTCGGACACCACGATCTTCTGCAGCTTGAATTCCGGATGACGCGCGATCAGTTCGCTCGCAAGCTTGTCCGTTTCACGCGACGCCGTGCCGTTGCCGATGCTGATCAGTTCGGCCTGCGTCTGTGCGCAGATGCGCGCGAGTTTCGCGATCGATCCGTCCCAGTCGCGGCGCGGCTCGTGCGGATAGATCACGTCGGTGGCGAGCACCTTGCCGGTTCGGTCAACCACCGCGACCTTCACGCCGGTGCGCATGCCCGGGTCGAGGCCGATCACGGCCTTCGGTCCGGCGGGCGCGGCCAGCAGCAGGTCCTTCAGATTGCGCGCGAACACGCGGATCGCTTCGTGCTCGGCCTCGTCGCGCAGATTGGTCAGCAGTTCGTTTTCGATGTGCGGCTGCACCTTCACGCGCCAGCACCAGCGGCACACGTCGGAGAGCCACTTGTCGGCCGGACGGTTCTGATTGGCGATACCGAAGTGGCGCGCGATCAGCGCTTCGCCCGGATGCGGCACCTGCGCGTCGAGTTCCTCACCGAGGCCCAGCTTGACCATCAGCACGCCCGCATTGCGGCCGCGGAACAGCGCCAGCGCGCGATGCGACGGCACGGTGCGGATGGTTTCCGCATAGTCGTAGTAGTCGCGGAATTTTTCTTCTTCGGCGTTTTCCTTGCCTTCCACCACTTTCGACGACACCACGCCCTGATTGAACAGGTAATCGCGCAGCTTGCCGAGCAACTCGGCGGTTTCGCCGAACTGTTCGGAGAGAATGTCGCGTGCGCCGTCGAGCGCGGCCTTGACGTCGGCGACGCCTTTTTCGGCGTCCACGTAGGCGGCGGCTTCGGTTTGCGGGTCGAGCAGCGGATTGGCGAGGAGCGCGTCGGCGAGCGGCTGCAGGCCGGCTTCACGAGCGATCTGCGCGCGTGTGCGGCGCTTAGGCTTGTACGGGAGATACAGGTCTTCCAGCACCTGCTTGCTGTCGGCGCCTTCGATCGCCGCGCGCAGCTCGTCGGTGAGCTTGCCCTGTTCGTCGATGCTGGCGATGATCGCGGCGCGCCGGTCTTCCAGCTCGCGCAGATACAGCAGGCGTTCCTCGAGGTTACGCAGTTGCGTGTCGTCGAGATTGTCGGTCACTTCCTTACGGTAGCGGGCGATGAACGGAACAGTCGCTCCTTCGTCGAGAAGTTGCACCGCGGCCGCGACCTGGCGCGGCTGGACGGACAGTTCGGCGGCGATGCGCTGTACGATCTTGAGTGCTACGGTTTCCGTCATAAGGTCTTGGTGTTCCTGCGGACTCAGTTCAGGGGCCGCGCGCTAACCGCACATGTGGGCACGTTAGGGCAAATGAGGCACGTGGGGCACGTCCGGGCACGCCGGGCGTGCGCGCTGCGACCAGGTTGCTGGAGCGGGGCATTTTGCCATAAATGCAAAAGGGCTCAACCGCAGGGTGATAGAATTTCGGGCATGTTCCGCTGACCCTCTACGACGTTGCCGATCTCCTTGTCCCTCAACCGCCTGGGCTCCCGCTTGGTCTCTCGCTTGACACCGCGCTTGACTCCATTGCCGCCGTTTTTATCGTCGCGTTTCTTATCGCGCTCGCTGATGCGTTCCGTGCTGCGTTCCATGCCGCGTTTTTCGGCGCGTTCGTTGCGCTCACCGCTCGGCTCGCTCGCGGCGGCTTCGCGCCCGGTGTTCAGGTCCGCGTTCCTTTCTAATGGCGTATTGCTCGCGTCGTGTGCGTCGTGCGTTCTCGCCGCCGCGCTGGCCGCGCCTATTCCGGCCGTGGCGCAGTCCGTGCTGCCGGCAAGCAGCAGCGCCGCGCGGCCCGCGGGCGCGCTCGCCCCGGCCGCTGCGTCGGGCGTGGGGGCCATGAGCGCCACGAATGCGCAGGGCGGGACGAACGCCGGCGGTGCGGACAGCGCCGGCAATGCGGCCTCGCCGAACAGCGGCTTCGACGCCCGGCAGAAAGTCCTGGATCAGCGCACGGAGGAGAACAACTATCGCTATGGCGTCGCGGAACACGACTGCTACAGCAAGTTCTTCGTCAACTACTGCCTGAACAAGGCACGCGACAGCATGCGCTCGGTGCAGGCCGACATCCGCAAGGAACAACTCGCGCTCGACGGTGAGCAGCGCACGCAGCGCGCCCGCGACCGCGACGAGCAGGCCGCGCTCAAGCGTGCCCAGGAAGAAGCGGGCGCACCGCAACGCGCCGCCGAAGACGCGCGCAACGCGCAGGCATATCAGGACAAGCAGCGCCAGCATCAGCTCGATCAGGCGCAGCGCGCCGCCGAGGCGCCGCAGCGCAGCGCGAATGAGCAGGCCTATCAGCAGAAGCAGCGTCAGCATGCGCTGGATCAGGCGCAGCGCGGCGTCAGCCCGTCGCAGGCCGCCGCCAACCAGCAGGCGTACGATCAGAAGCAGGCCGACTTCCAACGCAAGCTCGACGAGGCGCGTGCGCAAGGTGCGCAGAAGGCGCAGGAGCGCGTGCAGAAGCAGCAGAGCTTCGAGAAGAAGCAGGCCGACGCGGCGCAGCACAAGGCCGATGTGGAAGCGCGTCAGAAGCAGGCGGCGGAGAAAGCCGAGCAGAAACGTCAGGACGCGTTGAAACAGCAGCAGCTCGAAGAGCAGCAAAAGCAGCAGCAACAACAACCGCAGTAAGCGTGCTGGAGTGGGCCCTGAGCGTGTGTGGCAGGGCCGTAGTCGCCGTAATGCGTTTTAAGCCGGACAGCAACCTCAGGTATCGGGCTGCACACGCCGCCCGCTCCGTAGACGAGAGGAGGCGAGTATGCGCGATCAACATCACGTCATCAACGCGGACACACTTCGCGACCGCATTCTGCAACTGGAATCGGAGCATAGTGGGCTCGATCGCCTGATCGACCGAATGTCGGATGAGCCCGGCATCGACGACTTCGAGTTGCAGCGCCTGAAAAAGCGCAAACTCAAGGTCAAGGACACCATCATCTTGCTGCAGTTGCAGCTCGAACCGGACGCACGCGCCTGAGTTCGCGGCCTGGCAGGCGCCGGGCGCGCGCCGCGCGAGCCGGACTTTGCAGGAAACGCTTGCCTTGAATTCACCGCTTGAAACTTCATCCCGTGCCACGCCGGGCGACGACGCAGCCGGAGCCAATGCGCCTGCGTCGCGTCCTGTCGCGTCCGCACTGAGCGCGTCGCTGAATCCGCGCCGCGTCGTTGAACTGGACGAGATCTTCGCCGACAACGGCTTGCTGGCCCGTCAGATCGACGGCTACCGCTCGCGGGCGTCGCAGATCGAAATGTCGCGCGCCGTGGCTGCGGCCATGGAAGCGTCGGGCCGCGCAATGCCCGAGCCCGCGATGTTCGAGGCGCAGAAGCGTCCGGCACGGCGTCTGCAGGCACCGGGCGCGGACGCCACCGCCGAGGCTGCGGAGAGCGCCGAATCGGGCGGGCTCGACGGCAGCGAAAACACGCTGATCGTCGAAGCGGGTACAGGCACGGGCAAGACCTACGCGTATCTCGTGCCGGCCATGCTGTGGGGCGGCAAGGTGATCGTCTCCACCGGCACGAAGCATCTGCAGGACCAGCTCTTTCAGCGCGATATTCCGACCGTGCGCGATGCGCTCGCGGTGCCGGTATCGGTCGCCATGCTCAAGGGCCGCGCGAATTACCTGTGCCACTACTATCTGCAGCGCACCGCGGATAACGGCCGTCTGCCGTCGCGCCAGGAAACCTCGTATCTGCAGGATATCGTGCGTTTCGCGAAGATCACGCGCACTGGCGACAAGGCTGAACTCGCCAGCGTGCCCGAAACAGCGGCGGTGTGGTCGATGGTCACGTCGACGCGCGAAAACTGTCTCGGCCAGGAGTGTCCGCATTACAAGGACTGCTTCGTAATGCAGGCGCGCCGCGAGGCGCAGCAGGCGGATATTGTGGTGGTCAACCACCATCTCTTTTTCGCCGACATCATGTTGCGCGATACGGGCATGGCGGAACTGCTGCCCACCGCCAACACCATCATTTTCGACGAAGCGCATCAGTTGCCCGAAACGGCGACGCTCTTTTTCGGCGAGACGCTTTCGACCACGCAGTTTCTCGAGCTTGCTCGCGATTCGGTGGCCGAGGGTTTGGGCCATGCGCGTGAAACGGTCGACTGGGTCACGCTGGGCTCGACGCTCGAACGCGCAGCGCGCGACGTCCGGCTCGCGTTCAAGGAAGACTCGGTGCGCCTGTCGATCGGCCAGTTGCCGGACGACCACCCGCTGTTCCCCGCGCTCGAAACGCTCGAAACCGAACTCGACGCGCTCGCGTCCGCGCTGGCGGGTCAGGCCGAGCGCGCTGAATCGATCGGCGCGTGTCTGCGCCGTGCGCGCGAACTGCAGGGTGTGCTCGCCGGCTGGACCACGCCGCCCACGCAGACCGAGCGCGAGGCCGCCGACGCTACGTCAGCCGACGGTAAGGCCGAGCGCGCCGACCCGAATGAAAAGGTGCGCTGGATCGAAGTCTTCTCGCATACCGTGCAGTTGCACGAAACGCCATTGTCAGTTGCGCCGATCTTTGCGAAGCAGCGCGCCGGCGTGCCGCGCGCGTGGATTTTCACGTCGGCCACGTTGTCGGTGCGCGGCGATTTCACGCACTACGCCGCGCAAATGGGCCTGAATGCGAAACGTTCCATGACGTTGCCCAGTCCCTTCGATTATCCGACTCAGGGGCTGCTGTACGTGCCGCGCAATTTGCCGCAGCCGTCCTCGCCGATGTTCACCGACGCCGTGTTCGACGCCGCGTTGCCGGCGATCGAGGCATCGGGCGGCGGCGTCTTCATGTTGTGCACGACGCTGCGCGCCGTGGACCGCATCTCGGCCAAGCTGCGCGACACGATCGAAGCGCGTGGCTGGGACTATCCGCTGCTCGTGCAGGGCGATGCAAGCCGCACCGAATTACTGGATCGTTTCCGCTCTTACGGCAACGCGATTCTGGTGGGCAGTCAGAGCTTCTGGGAAGGGGTGGACGTGCGCGGCGACGCATTGTCGCTGGTAGTGATCGACAAGCTGCCGTTTGCGCCGCCCGACGATCCTGTTCTGTCCGCACGTCTCGACGCGCTGACCAAGAAGGGCTTGAGCCCGTTCGCCGTGCATCAGTTGCCGCAGGCCGTGATTACGCTGAAGCAGGGTGCGGGGCGCCTGATTCGCGCTGAGACCGATCGAGGCGTGCTGATGATCTGCGACACGCGTCTCGTCGATAAACCGTATGGACGCCGTATCTGGCAGAGTCTGCCGCCATTTAAACGCACACGTGAGATCGAAGTCGTGCGCGAGTTCTTTGAAGAGAATCAAACAGCGGGTTAATAGGCCAATCGGAATCAATGAACGCCGTTGTAAAAAGCGGCGCTTAAATGACAAAACGCCACGGATGTAAATCCGTGGCGTTTTGCTTTACTGCCCGGGAAATCGCGAAGATTTCCCGATGCAGTTTTCGCCCAGAGGCGAACCCTATGCAGCAGCTTACTGGCTTGCGCCCGAAGCCGGAGCAGCAGCCGAAGCAGCAGCGTCCGAAGCAGCAGCGCTTGCGTCCGAAGCAGCGGTCGTAGCCGAAGCAGCAGCGTCGCTCGCAGCAGCAGCAGCACCCGAAGCAGCAGCAGCCGAATCCGAAGCTGCAGCAGCCGGTGCCGAAGCAGCAGCTGCGTCGCTAGCCGGGGCAGCGGCTTGGTCGTTGCTCTTGTTGCATGCAGCCAGTGCCACAGCTGCCAACAGGGATGCTACGAGGAGGGATTTCTTCATGATCACGTCCTTTTATGGTTTAAAGGTAAGCAACAGCGCAAAATAAAACCGGTAATGTGCTCCAACACCGACCTGGGCCGCTGGTGGAGACGCTCTTTTGACGAGCTGGAATCTTCCCTACGGCTTGGGCGGAAATTATATGCACTTTCGTACTGACAATCCATAAATCCGGGGTCAATACGTTGTCTTTCTCATACAAAATTTCACTGTACGGTATAGCAGGTAGGCGGAGTTACGCAAGCTCGCCCACTTGTATCCAGCCCGCACAATACCACTCGTGTAGCCGTGCTGTCACCGACGAATCGTGTGAGAGTGTTACAAAGCGTTTCGCACTCATACAGCGGTGATCTGCGAGGTCAAACAACCACTTTTTTGCGCCATCGAATGACGTTTCCTCTCCATTTATGAAGAAAAAACGGCGGTTGTACAACAAATTGGTCTTGCGGTCCAGCCGAATACCTGACTTCAAAGCCTGACTGATGAAACGTGCTTCATTAAGCGGCCTTTGCGGCGGATCAAAGACGACACTCGGCTTGGGTTCGCTGAGATAGGTGCCAAGGAACGACGCAATATCCTGCTCTTTCCATTTAATGCCAGCAAGGATTGCGCCAACCCTTTCGACGAGCGCCGCCGGCAGTTCAGCCGGACGGTCCACAGCGGGCTGCTGCGGATCACGGTAAAGCGCTCCCGCATTGCCCGACGACTCGCCGCGCTCGGCCAGATGATAGAGGAATTGCGCGGTCAGTTCGTTTGCGGACGGGGCGCGAAAACCGATCGAGCAGGTCATGCATTCGCCTTCGGCAACTCCGTCGTGCGCGATGTGCGGCGGCAGGTACAACATGTCGCCCGGTTCTAGCAGCCATTCCTCTTCGGCCTGGAAATTCTGTAAAACTTTCAAAGGCAAGCCGGCTTGCAGTGTCAGATCTTTCTGCGCGCTAATGCGCCAACGCCGCTTGCCTTTTACTTGCAAAAGAAACACATCGTAGGAATCGAAGTGGGGGCCTACGCCGCCGCCGTCACTTGCATACGAGATCATCAGGTCGTCCAGACGTGCGTCCGGCACGAAGCGGAAGCGGTCGAGCAGGGCGCGCGCCCGATCGTCGTAGAGATCCACACCTTGCACGAGAAGCGTCCATGCACGCTGCTTCAGCGAAGGCAGTTCGTCAGGCGCGAACGGACCGTGCTCCAGCTGCCATTTATTGCGGAAATGCGTGACCAGACGTGCTTCGACTTCGTCCTGATCGGCCAGCTCGAAAAATTCTTCTCGCGAGAGCGGCGCCTCGACATTCGGGATCGCCTGGCGAATCAGCAGCGGCTTCTTCTGCCAGTAGCGGCGCATGAATTGCGACGGCGTCAGATTGCCGAGCAGCGGTGTAGGCGTGTCCGGCGCGGGCGGCAGAACCGGAAGAGCGGACAGAGCCGGCTTTGAAGCCGGCGACGAATTCCGTGCCGATGCAGCGTCGGCCGGGTGGTCAGTGGGCCGCTTGGGCATCGTATAATGTGAGTTGTATTCTGGAGAATCGAATGAAAATCGCAAAGAACACCGTCGTGTCGGTCGCTTACAAGCTGTCGGATGCGCAGGGCAATCTGATCGAGGAAAGCGACGAGCCGATGGTCTATCTGCACGGCGGCTATGATGGCACGTTCCCCAAGATCGAGGAAGAGCTCGACGGCCATGAGGCCGGCTTCGAGACCCAGATCCAGCTCGAGCCGCAAGACGCGTTCGGCGAGTACGACCCCGATCTCGTGAAGATCGAGCCGCGCGATCGCTTCCCGGAACCGCTCGAAGTCGGCATGCAATTCGAAGGCACACCCGAAGAAGGCGACGAGGACCTCGACTCGCTCGTCTACGTGGTGACCGACGTGGCGGAAGACAAAGTCGTGCTCGACGGCAACCATCCGCTCGCCGGCATGGCGCTGCGTTTTGCGTTGACCGTGAAAGACGTGCGCCCGGCTACCGAGGACGAAATCCAGCACGAACACGCGCACGGTGCCGACGGCCTCGAAGTCCTCGACGATGACGAGGACGACGAAGAGGACAAGTCAGGGCCCACGCTGCACTGAACTGGCGGGCACGCCGGGCATGCTTGAAGAAGCGCCCGGCGTGCGCGGCTGCGTAGCGGAGGCGGGCGGGGTCGAGGTGGCCGGCCCGTATCCACCGCCGCCCTGATCGGCCGGTATGCGCGGCTGCTGATCCAGTTGCGAGTCCCCGGGCGATTGCAACAGCGGCGGCAATTCCGATGCGGGTCCGAGCGCGGGTACAGCCGGCATGGATGCCGCCGGTTCGTCGCGTGGCATAACAGGCTGCGCCGTGGGCATCGGCATCTGCTTCGGCACGTCGCGCACACTCACGCGGAACGGCGGTTTTCTGCCGAGATCCGCTTCCACCTGAATCCACTGATTGAGACGATCATGCGGCGCGAGCGCGACACGCGTGAGATTCGTCACGAGCATTCCCTTGTCATTGCGTAGCGGCTGATCGATGACGAAGCCGGCGCTCGCACGTTCGTCGTCGCAATGAATCACCAGCACTGGCCCGCGGAAAATCTGCGCGAGCTTGACGAGGCTGCGCTTGAATTCCAGGAAGCCGTCGCGGCGGGTATTGCGCGCAAAACGCAGCCATGCGAAACGGTCGGGCCGTTCGTAACGTTCAGGGTCCGGGTCGCCTTGAATGAACACGACAATTGCGCGCGCGTCGCGGCGTTTCGCATATTCGCCGGCGTGTTCCAGCCAGAACGCATTGGCGATCACGCGATCTTCGAATTCACCGTTGCGCCCGCCGGCAGTCAGATAGTGATTGTTCGGACTCGGCGCGTTCAGGCCGACGAACACCGTATCGCCCACTTGCCAGCGCACGTTCTCACGATACGGGCGAAAGCGCGAGACTTCGCTTTCACGCGTCAACGCGATCGGGTTCTGGCCCATCGACGTGGCGTCGCTGAAGAGTGTCTGACGCAACTGATCGAGCCGTTCAACCGGGTCGAAGCCGCCGGCCTCGGCCGTGCCGCAATCGGCCCAGTCATGCTGGCCGGGAATGAAGAAGAGGGCGGGTCGCGACGCTTCCAGCAGCGCGTGGCGACGTTCGTAGAGCGCATCGCGGCAGGCCTCTTTGGCGCCCTTCAGATTGCCGTCGTACACGATGAACGACATGTCGCGCTCGCGGCTGATCGCGTCGATCAGCCGCTGCGTCGGTGCTTCGTCGGCGGCGCTTTGCATCGTGTTGGCGATGACCGCGAACGTGTAGCGCGGCGTGTCGGCGTAGGCCGCCGGCGCGTAGGCCGATAACCCCGCCGCTAATCCCACTGACATCACCGCAGACAGCCCCGCGAAGAGTCCCGCGTTCAGCACGCCGCTGCCCGAGAGCTTGAGGGCGAGAGTCAGCGCCGCGCGAAGTTTGCGCGGACGCTGCGGGCGCCTGTGTGCGTCAATGACCCGCATCCGGCGCGGCGGCCAGTTCATGCAATTCGTACAGCAGATCGAGTGCTTCGCGCGGCCGCAGATCGTTCGGATCGATGCCGCGCAAACGCTCCACAAGCGCCTGCATGGCAGGCGATGCAGCCTGCGCCGCGTCCGACTCGCGCTCGTCATCCGCGTCTTCGAGCAGCATCGGCATGGGGGCGGCGAACAGATCGAGTTGCGGCGCGGGTTGCGCGGCCGATTGCTGTTCGAGATGCGCAAGATGCTTGCGCGCCGCGCGAATCACCGCGGTTGGCACGCCGGCGAGTTGCGCGACCTGCAGGCCGTAGCTCTGATTCGCCGGACCTTCGCTGACCGCGTGCAGGAACACGATGCCGTGCCCATGCTCGACCGCCGACAGGTGCACGTTGGCCGCCTGCGGAAACTCGGCCGGCAGCTGCGTCAGTTCGAAGTAGTGGGTGGCAAAGAGCGTATGGCAGCCGTTGTGCGCAAGCAGATGCCGCGCGATGGCCCACGCCAGCGCGAGCCCGTCGAACGTTGAAGTGCCGCGGCCGATCTCGTCCATCAGCACGAGACTTTGCGGCGTGGCGTCGTTCAGGATCGCGGCGGCTTCGGTCATCTCGACCATGAAGGTGGAACGGCCGCCGGCCAGGTCGTCCGCAGCGCCGATACGCGTGAAGATGCGGTCGATCGGGCCGAAGGCGGCGCGCCGCGCCGGCACATAGCTGCCCACGTAAGCGAGCAGCGCGATCAACGCGGTCTGCCGCATGAAGGTGGATTTACCGCCCATGTTCGGGCCGGTGATCAGCAGCAGTTTGCGCTCGGGCGTGAGCGTGCAGTCGTTGGCAATGAACTGTTCGACCTGCGCCTCGACAACCGGATGCCGTCCCTGCTCGATTTCAATGCCCGCGTCCGGCGAGAACGTGGGGGCGACCCAATCGAGCGCGCGGGCGCGCTCGCCGAAAGCCGCCAGAAGATCGAGTTCGGCGAGCGCCGAAGCGACGCGCTGGCAGTCGGGGATAAAAGGCAGCAGCGCCTGCAGCAACGCGTCATAGAGCGAGCGTTCGCGGGCGAGCGCGCGTTCCTGTGCGGACAGCGCTTTGTCCTCGAACGTTTTCAGCTCCGGCGTGATGTAGCGCTCTGCGTTCTTCAGCGTCTGGCGGCGGCGATAGTCGTCCGGCACCTTGTCGGTCTGGCCGCGCGTGACTTCGATATAGAAGCCGTGCACCTTGTTGTACTCGACGCGCAGATTGCCGATGCCCGTGCGTGCGCGCTCGCGAGTTTCGAGGTCGATCAGGAACTGCCCGCAGTTCTCCGAAATATCTCGCAACTCGTCCAGTTCCGCATCGTAGCCGCGCGCGATCACGCCGCCGTCGCGCACCATGGCCGAGGGCTCCTCGGCGACTGCGCGCTTGAGCAGTTCGACGCAGGCTTGCGGCGGCTCCAGCGAGGCGTCGATGCGCGCCAGCGAATCGGCATTCGCCGAAACGGCGGCGAGCTGCGTGCGCAATTCGGGCAACGCGATAAACGTATCGCGCAGACTCGACAGATCGCGAGGCCGCGCCGAGAGCAGCGCGAGACGCCCGGTGATCCGCTCGATATCCGAGATTTGCCGCAACGCGCCGCGCAACGCGTCGACGCCGGCGCCCGGCGGCGCGTCGAGCAATGCGCCGATTGCCTGCTGACGTGCCTGCGCCACCGCCGATTCGCGCGGCGGATGATGCAGCCAATGACGCAGCAGACGGCTGCCCATGGTCGTGCAGCAGGTATCGAGAAGCGAACACAGCGTGGGCGACTCGGTGCCGCGCAGCGTTTCAGTCAGTTCGAGGTTGCGGCGCGTGGCGGGGTCGAGGCCGATATATTCGGATTCGTACTCCACCTTCAGGCTGCGCACGTGACGCAATTGCTGGCCTTGCGTGGCGGCGGCATACAGAAGCAACGCACCGGCCGCGCCGCATGCGCAGGTCAGCGAATGCGCGCCGAAGCCGTCGAGGCCGGCCACTTCCAGTTGGTCGCACAAGCGCTGCGTGCCCGAGGTGATGTCGAAGTGCCAGACCGGCACGCGGGTGAGGGCGCCCGCGCTGACCGGCGGTGTCCAGCTCGCCGAGTCGCTGGGCGTGTCGGCCACCAGAATTTCCGCCGGACGAATGCGCTCCAGCGCGGCCGCTACCTGGTCGGGCGCGACTTCGGCGAGGCGCAACGCGCCGCTTGCCAGATTCAGCCATGCCAGGCCGACACTGGTCGCGACGCCACGCCGATTGTGCGCGACGCACATGGCCAGCAAGTAGACATCGTTCTTATCCGAGAGGAGCGCGGCGTCCGTGAGTGTGCCCGGCGTGACCACGCGTACCACTTTGCGCTCGACCGGGCCCTTCGACGTAGCCGGGTCGCCGATCTGTTCGCAAATCGCGACGGATTCGCCGAGCTTCACGAGCTTGGCCAGATATTGTTCGACCGCGTGGTGCGGCACGCCGGCCATCTTGATCGGATTGCCCGCCGACGCGCCACGCTGCGTGAGTGTCAGATCGAGCAGACGCGCGGCTTTTTCCGCATCTTCGAAAAAGAGCTCGTAGAAGTCGCCCATCCGGTAGAACACCAGCGTGCCGGGATGATCCGCCTTGATGCGGAGATACTGCTGCATCATTGGCGTATGTTGTGCGACGTCGTTGGCCGCTGCGGTTTGAATGCCCATCCTCGGTGTCTTCTTGCGTTAGCTGTTCAGGGCGTGAGTTTAACCTGTCGTCAGGGCGAACGGACCCTGGCCGGATGGTCAATCCGCACGGCGAACCCCAAGCCGGTGCGACGAACCGCCAGCGGCCCGCGCAGCGCCGGCTTAGTCTCGGTCACTGCCTCATTCTTCCACCATCGCCCGCATGTCCACCGTGCGTTCATTCACCGCGCTGCGCCGTTTTGCGAGCCACATCATGAAGGTGATGAACGTGCCGAATACGACGATGATCCATTGCGCCGGCATCTTCGCCGTGAGCAGCAGCGCGTACGCGCCGAGCATGAGCAGCACCGCGAGGTTCTGGTTGAAATTCTGCACCGCGATCGAATGCCCCGCGGAGAGCAGCGTCGCGCCGCGATGCTGAAGAATCGCGTTCATCGGCACGATAAAGAAGCCCGACAGCGCGCCGAGCAGGATCATCAGCGGATAGGCGAGCATAATGTAAAACGGCAGCACGTAGGAGCCGATGCGAATGCCCGAGCCCGGCGGAAACAGATCCTTGTTGTAGAACGCCATGGCGATCGCCACCGCACCGGTCAGGATGCCGACCGGCAACACCCGCAGCGACTTGCGCAACGGAATCAGCGCGGCAGCGGCCGCCGCGCCCACCGCGATGCCAAGCCCCGTGACGCCTTGCATGACCGCCGCTTTCGAGAGCGACAAGCCGAGGTTCACGTTGGCCCATTTGAGCACCAGCAACTGCAACGTCACCGCGCCGCCCCACATCAACGTCGTCACCCACAGCGCGATCTGCGCGAGTTTGTCAGCCCACAGTACGTTAAAGCAATGATAGAAATCGCCGACCAGCTTCTTCGGTTCTTTCAGGCGGTTTTCATAACGCGCGCCGGTGTCGGGGATGAAGATATTGATCGCGGCGGCAATCGCGTAAGTCACCATCGTCGCAAACATGGCGAGGTCGGCGGAGGAGCGGATCAGTGGCAGATGCGCATGGGCGACGAATTTGTCCGCGAAGGTGCTGATCAGCGCGCCGCCCACCATCGTGCCGACAATGGTCGACAGCACGGTGGCCGATTCGAGCCACGCATTTGCCTTGACGAGTTTTTCCGCGGGCAGCAGCTCGGTGAGGATGCCGTACTTGGCCGGCGAATATGCGGCCGCGCCGAAGCCGACCACGCCGTAGGCGATCATCGGATGAACGCCCGCGATCATCATCAGGCAACCGCTTGCTTTCAACGCGTTGGAGACGAACATGACGTGCCGCTTTTGCATCGAGTCGGCGAAAGCGCCGACGAACGGCGCGAGCAGCACGTAGGAAACCGTGAAGAAAATCTGCAGCAGCGGCGTGACCCAGGCGGCCGAGCGAATCACTGAGAGCAACGCGATGGCCGCGATCAACAGTGCATTGTCCGCAAGCGACGAAACAAACTGCGCCGCGATGATTGTGTAGAAGCCTTTTTTCATGAAGCGGATCGGAAGCTGCGCGAGAAGTCAGGCGCAAAGCGGGGCGCAGCGAATAACGCGCGAAATGCAGCCGGTCATCGAGCACGCCGGCGCGGCTTCCCGCTTTGTAGCACGAACGCCCGCGGCATGCAGGCGCGCCAACGAAAAAGCGGCCGAAGCCGCTTTTTCACATTCCGCATGCCGGTCAGGAGCCGGCGCTACACCGCAGGGCTTAGGCCGATTGCTGGCGCGTACGGCTGTAGCGCGACAGGATCGGGATCATCTGTGCGTAGACCTTCGGGTTGCCCGCGACGATTTCGCCGATGTGCAGGAAATCCGAATCGCCCGTGTAATTGCCGACGAGGCCGCCGGCTTCCGTGATCAGCAGGCTGCCCGCGGCGACGTCCCACGGATTCAGGCCTTGCTCGAAGAAGCCGTCCATGCGGCCGGCGGCGACGTTGGCCAGATCCAGCGCGGCCGCGCCCGGACGGCGCAGGCCGGCGCAGGCCTGGGTCATTTCAGCGAACTGGCGGCCGTAGGCTTCGAGGCCGTCCGTTTCGCGGAAAGGGAAGCCGGTGCCGATCAGGCCGTCAGCCAGACGGTCGCGCTTGGCCACGCGGATGCGGCGATCGTTGAGGAACGCGCCGCGGCCGCGCGAGGCGGTGAACAGGTCGTTGCGGGTCGGGTCGTAGACCACGGCTTGCGTCACGACGCCCTTGTGCGCGAGCGCGATCGACACGCAGTAGTACGGAAAGCCGTGGATGAAATTGGTGGTGCCGTCGAGCGGATCGATGATCCACTGGTATTCGGACTCGTTATCCGACTCGCCGGATTCTTCGGCGAGGATCGCGTGATCGGGGTAGGCGGTCTTCAGCGTGTCGATAATCGCCGCTTCAGACGCTTTGTCGACCTCCGTGACGAAATCGTTGTGCTGTTTCTTGCTGACCTGGACGAGATCGAGGTCGAGCGATGCGCGGGTGATGATCTGTGAAGCGCGGCGCGCGGCCTTCACAGCGATATTGAGCATGGGATGCATGAGACTGGATCCTTGTGCCGGGGCAGCACGGCTGCTGGCCGGTAAATGAGCGCTAACCTGCGCTAATTGGGCGCCCTCTGCGAGGCGCGGAAACAGCACGGAACGCCCGCCCGGTACAGGACCGGTGCGCATTCCGCCGACGGAGACGAATTGGATAAGAACGAGGCGCTCATGCAAAGCTGGACGGCAAAGCTGGGCGCGAATATTGGTATTTTACCTGAGTCCGGGCGCCGCGGCAGAGTCCGCGGGCTGTGCAGGGCATTTGCGCGTGTTTATGCGGCCTGGTCCGGTATTCGCACGCGCGTTCGTGCGTGCGGTTGCGTGTGCGCGTACATGCACATGTGCGCGAGCATTCGCGCGCAATTCTGACCGGTTGCGGCGTTGGCGCTACCATACGCGTCTTTAGTTGCCGAATTTCATCGTGGACCACACCCACCATTCCTCCGATCCCGCCGTCGCCGAGTTGCGCGGCGGCTTCACCTCGACCCGCTTCATTCTTGTCGAGCCGAGCCATCCGGGCAACGTCGGCGCCGCGGCGCGGGCGCTGAAAACCATGGGTTTCTCGCGGCTCGTGCTGGTGTCGCCACGCGTGCCGCAGGTGCAAACCGATCCGGAGGCGATCGCCATGGCGAGCGGCGCCGACGACGTACTGGCCTCCGCGCACGTCGTGCCGACGCTCGCCGATGCGCTGAGCGGCGTGCATTGGTCGATCGCGCTGACCGCGCGGCTGCGCGAATACGGACCGCCGCAGTGGACCCCGCGTGCCGCGGCTGGCGTGGCGCGCGAGCAGGCGGCGCACGGTGAAATCGCGCTGGTGTTCGGCAACGAGCGAACGGGTTTGTCGAACGAGGATGTCGAGCGGTGCAGCGCACTTGCGCATATTCCGGCCAATCCGGCCTACAGTTCGCTCAATCTCGCGCAGGCCGTGCAGGTGCTGGCGTATGAGTTGCGCACCATGTATCTCTCGACCGACAGTGCAACGACCACGGCGCACGCCGCGCCTCCAGCGGCAGCGGGGCAGGGCGAGCCGGCCGGCGCACGCGCCGCGAGCGATGAAATCGAAAGCATGTTCTCGCATCTGGAAAGCGCGCTGGTCGCGCTCGACTTTCTCGATCCGGCCAACCCGAAGAAGCTGATGTCGCGTTTGCGCCGCCTGTTCGCGCGCTCCGGTCTCGAGCGTGAGGAAGTGAATATCGTGCGCGGCATCGCCAAACACATTCTGCTGAAGACCGGTCCGAAGGGCGGCGACGCGTCCTGAGCGTTTCCGCCGCCCACGCAGCCCACGCAGCCCACGCCGCCCGCGCCGCCCGCGCCGCCCGCGCCGCCCACGCTCCCCGCGCCGCCCACGCTCCCCGCGACGACCCCGCGGGCAGCGTGGGCTTCCGGCGCATTTCGCGCAATCGCCCTACAATCCCCGAAACGTTCTAAGCAAAGCTGCCGTCGTGCTAAGCGGCAAGCCACGCCGTCATGCGTGCCAGGTCATGCGTGCGCCCTTTCTCCCACAACACAGTCCCTGCCATGTTCACGAGACTTCGCGAAGACATCGCCACGATCCGCGAGCGCGACCCCGCTGCCCGCAGCGCCTGGGAAGTGCTCACGTGTTATCCGGGTCTGCACGCGCTCGTGCTGCACCGGCTCGCGCATGCATGCTGGCGCGCGAGGCGCCGCTGGCTTGCGCGGTTTGTCTCGCAGATGGCGCGCTTCATGACCGGCATCGAAATCCATCCGGGCGCGACGCTCGGGCGGCGCGTGTTCATCGATCACGGCATGGGTGTGGTGATCGGCGAGACCGCGCAGATCGGCGACGACTGCACGATCTACCAGGGCGTGACGCTCGGTGGCACGTCGCTCACGCGCGGGGCGAAACGGCATCCCACGCTCGAGCGCGGCGTGATCGTGGGCGCGGGGGCGAAGGTGCTCGGCGGTTTCACGATCGGCGCGGACGCGAAGATCGGCTCGAATGCCGTGGTGACCAAGCCCGTGCCGGCGCGTGGCACGGCGGTGGGCAATCCGGCGCGGATCATCGTGCCGGCGGCGGCTGTGGCATCGGAAGAGGCCTCCGTGGCTGCGAATTCCGGTGCCGGCGGCGCCGCGCGCGATGCAAAACGCTCTGCGGCATCTGCGGCATCTGCGGTAACCAGCGGCTTTTGCGCGTACGGCATCACGCCGAATGCGGACGATCCCGTCTCGCTGGCAATTCATGGCCTGATCGATCACGCCGCCACGCAGGCAAAACGCATCGACGAAATCGTCGACGCGCTGGAGCGGCTGGGTACGAGTCTCGAAGCTCTGCAAGGCGCGGATGCGGCGTTGCTCGATCTGCGGCGTTTGTCGGCGGCGATCGCAGGCAAGGTGGATGGGGCGGTGGCGGAGCGTTGAGGTATTTTGCGGAAGCCGAAGCCGAAGCCGAAGCCGAAGCAGATCGCGCGCAGTCAGCGTCGGCGCTGACACTTTTGCGCGGCACGAGGAAAGGCTAGCCCACCAACGCCGCACACGGCGCGAAGACCTTGACGAGGCCCGGCGGCAGCGCCGTCATCCAACGCTAACGCCGCATTCAACCCAACGGCAGCGCCCGTATTCCCTCTGCATCGATACGCAGATATCCGCCACGGCGCTCGCCGTGGTCGAGATCCCAATCCGGCAGAACCCAGCGCGTGCCGTCCGGCTCGCGATGCCGCGCCGGCCTGTGCGTGTGCCCATGAATGATGGTCGCTGTCTTCGACGACTTGAACAACGCGGCCACGGCCGCCGCCGTCACGTCATACTTCGGCGAAACCGGTCGCGAGCGGCCTTCGTCGCTTTTCGAGCGCATGTTCTCGGCGAGCTTCTGGCGCCAGCGCAACGGCCACGCGAGAAACAGCATCTGCGCGAAACGGCTGCGCGCAAAACTTCGAAACGTCTGATAGCCGCGGTCCGCCGTGCACAAGCCATCGCCGTGGGCGAGCGCGATACGCGTGCCGAATGCCGTGATCACGAACGGATCGGGTAGCCAGATCGCGCCTGCCGCTTTCATGAAGCGCTTGCCCAGCAGAAAATCGCGGTTGCCATGCATGATGTAAAGCGCAATGCCGCGCTCGGACAAGGTATGCAGCAGCGCGGCCATGCGTGCGACGAACGGCTCCACGAGCATGTCGTCGCCGATCCAGTACTCGAACAGATCGCCGAGAATGAAAACCGAATCGGCCTGCTCGGCCGTGACGCGGATGAAATGCTCGAACGCGGCGACCGTATGCGGGATCGCCTCGCTCAAGTGAATATCGGAGAGGAAAAAAAACGGGCGTGCGGCGTGCGGGCGTTTGCCCTCGCCAGGCACGCCCGCGGCGACGCTTCGCAGCGGCGTTTCTTGCAGCATTGAAGGTGCCTGATATCAGTTCGAACGGGTCGACCTTTAGCTCGCGCTTAGTCGACGATCACGGCCTTTTCGATCACCACGTCGTCCGCCGGCACGTCCTGATGGAAGCCCTTCGAACCTGTCTTGACCTTCTTGATCTTCTCGACGATGTCCATGCCTTCGACCACCTTGCCGAACACGGCGTAGCCCCAGCCCTGCGGCGTCGGCGACGAGTGGTTCAGGAAGTCGTTGTCGTTTACGTTGATGAAGAATTGCGCCGTGGCCGAATGCGGGTCGTTCGTACGCGCCATGGCGATCGAGCCGTTCACATTCTTCAGGCCGTTGTTCGCTTCGTTGGTGATCGGCTCGGCCGTCGGCTTCTGCTTCATGCCGGGTTCGAAGCCGCCGCCCTGGATCATGAAGCCGTCGATTACGCGGTGAAACACCGTGTTGTCGTAGTGGCCGGCTTTCACGTAGTTGAGGAAGTTTTCAACCGACTTCGGCGCCTTTTCAGCGTCCAGTTCGAGTTTGATGACGCCGTGGTTCGTATGCAGTTCAACCATGATGGAATCCTTTGATGAACGGGGTGGGTAAAAGGCGCGGCGAGTCGTCGTGAATTGACGCCGGGCCGCGCCGGGGCGTGGATTGAGCGCTGACGCTTTTTTTCGGGCGCGCTATGTGTCGCGCGCCTCGTTTGCTGCAATTACTTGCCGACCACCGTTGCCGACTCGATCACGATCGGCTTTTGCGGCACGTCACCCATCGGGCCGCGCGAGGTGGTGGGGGTGCTTTCGATTTTCTTCACGACGTCCATGCCGCTCGTGACCTTGCCGAATACCGCATAGCCGTTGCCGTCCGGATTCGGATAGTCGAGGCCGGCATTGTCCACCGTGTTGATGAAGAACTGCGCGGTGGCCGAGTTCGGATCGCTGGTGCGCGCCATGGCGAGCGTGCCGGTCGTGTTCTTCAGACCGTTACGGCTTTCGAGCGGAATCGGCGCGCGCGTCGGTTTCTCCGCGAAGCTTTGCGTGTAACCGCCGCCCTGAATCATGAAGCCGCGAATCACGCGATGGAAAATCGTGCCGCTGTACTGGCCGGCCTTCACGTAGTCGAGGAAGTTGGCGACCGTCTTGGGCGCTTTCTCAGGATACAACTCGACGCGGATGTCGCCTTCCGATGTCTTGAAGAGGACGGACGGATGCGCGGCTTGCGAACCGGACTGGGCAAAGGCGGGGGCGTTTGCGATCAGGGCGGCGCTGCCGAGCGCCAACATCAACCATTTCATGAAGATCCTCAGGGTTGGAAAAACGTGTTGCGCGTAAACCTGACTGCGCGTAACTGCGCGTCGCGGCGCTATTTCGACGGCGCCATATAAGGTGGCATGGCGAGCGAGCCGTTCGCGCCACCATACTGGAAGCTCGGCGTCTGCGTCATGTTCGACGTGGCGCGGGCAGTGTAGTCGTCTTCCGCGCTGGCGGCTTGCCTCGCCGAAGATTGCGGTTTGGCCGCGGTCGGCGAGATGACTTTCTGGATGTCCGCGAGGCGCTGCGTAGTCGTGGGGCTCACCTTGCCCAGGCTCTGCGCGCGGCGATAGGCTTCGTTGGCCATGCGCAGATACAGGTCGCCGAGATTTTCGTACGCGAGGCCGTAGCCCGGATTGACCTTGGTTGCCGTTTCGAGCGCGGCGCGCGCTTCGGCATAACGGCCTTGCTTCGCATAGAGCGCGGCGAGGTTGTTATACGGCTCGGGCAATTCGGGGTAGGTCTGCGTGAGTTCGGTGAACGCGGTGATCGCTTCGTCGTCGCGGCCCAGGTGGGCGAGCACCGTGCCGCGCTTGAATTTCGCTTGAGCGTCGCGCGGATTCGAGGCGATGCGCGCGTCGAGCTGCGTCAATGAGGCCGCCCAGTTTTTCTGCGCGATCGACGCGTCGATTTCCGGCGTGTTGTCGCGCACGGCCGGGCCTTGCGGCAGCGTGGCGGTTTTCTGCGCAAACGCGGCCGCAGCCGGTACGGCTGCGAGCGCGACCGCGACGGCCGCGCGCAACGTGAGGGCGCGCGTGGCGTTGAGAGCGACGCCGCGGATCACGCCGTGCGTCATGCCACGCACGACACCGCCGAAGGCCGTCGCGGCGAGGGTCGCAGCGCTGCGCGCGCGGCCGCTTGAAGGTTTCATAGGCTCAGGTCTGGATGTTATACTCCGACCCATTCTAACAAAAGGTCTGCGCGTTCCGTCGAACCGCAAACTGTCTTTTCGCCACTCGTGGTCGTCTCCGCCTTGATCGCAGCCTGACCGCCGCACCCGTTGCACCGGTTTTGCTGTACGCGACGCTCCCGCCGTCTGTTCGCTGGGCGCGGCGCGCTTGAAACACATTGCGGATTTCTTTCGGCCCACGCACCGTTCTCTATGGAATCACTGCGCATCTACAACACGCTCGCGCGTGACAAGCAAACCTTCGTGCCGCTGCAAGACGGTGTCGTGCGGATGTACGTCTGCGGGATGACCGTGTACGACTATTGTCACGTCGGTCATGCGCGGGTGATGGTCGTGTTCGACATCGTGCAGCGCTGGTTGCGCACGCTCGGCTACGACGTGACCTACGTGCGCAACATCACGGATATCGACGACAAGATCATCCGGCGCGCAGTGGAGAACGGCGAAACGATCAAATCGCTGACCGACCGCTTCATCAAGGCACTGCATGAAGACGCGGACGCGCTCGGCATCCAGCGCCCCGACGTCGAGCCGCGCGCGACCGATTTCATTCCGCAGATGCTCGGCATGATCGAGCGCCTCGAAGCGAACGGCTACGCCTACCAGGCGAGCGACGGCGACGTGAATTACGCGGTACGCAAGTTTGCGAACTACGGCAAGCTTTCGGGCAAGTCGCTCGAAGATCTGCGCGCGGGCGAACGTGTCGCGGCGAACGACGCCAAGCAGGATCCGCTCGACTTCGTGCTGTGGAAGCAGGCCAAGCCGGAAGAGCCCGCCGATACCGGCTGGGATTCGAAGTACGGGCGTGGCCGTCCGGGCTGGCATATCGAATGCTCGGCCATGGGCTGCACGTTGCTCGGCGACCATTTCGACATTCACGGCGGCGGGCAGGACCTGCAGTTTCCGCACCACGAAAACGAGATTGCGCAAAGTGAAGCCGCTACCGGTCAAACCTTCGTCAATTTCTGGATGCACAACGGCTACGTGCAGATCGACAATGAGAAGATGTCGAAGTCGTTGAACAACTTCTTTACGATTCGCGAAGTATTGGCGCAGTACGATGCCGAGGTCGTGCGGTTTTTCATCGCGCGCGCGCATTACCGCTCGCCGCTGAATTACAGCGACGTGCATATCGACGACGCGCGCAACGCCCTCACGCGTTTGTACACCGCGCTGAAAGACGTCACGCCTGATGGCGCGGAACTCGACTGGAACGAAGCGTATGCGCAGCGTTTCCAGGCAGCAATGAATGACGACTTCAACACGCCGGTTGCCGTATCGGTGTTGTTCGAGTTGGCAACTGAAGTGAACCGCACGCGCGATCCTGCGCTGGCCCGTCAATTGCGCTCGCTTGGCGCTGTGATCGGATTGCTCGGCCGCGAGCCGCGCGCCTTCCTGCAGCAGGCAGCGGGGGCAGCCGCCGCTGGCGCGCTCGAGGCCGACGCGATCGAAGCGAAGATTGCCGCGCGCACGGCCGCCAAGCAGGCGAAGGACTTTGCGGCAGCAGACCGGATCCGGTCCGAATTGCTCGAGGCCGGCGTTGCACTTGAAGACAAACCCGGTGGGTTGACTGAGTGGCGGCGCGTGTGAGCGCACCTCGACCGTCCCTTTGATCGACTCGCCAGGCAGGAGGCAGGATGGCAACGGCCACGAAGACGCCGGCTAAACGAGCCGCGTCTCAAACAAACGCGGCAGCCGCGGGAAAGTCGACACGCACGTCGGCTCGCACGGGCAGCAGCGTGGTAAAGAAAGCATCGTCGAAAGCCGCCGGGGTGGTGGCCAAGACCGCAGCGGGCGCAGCGAAAAAGACCGCGGTCAAACGCGCGCTCAACGGTGCGTCGGCGCATGCGCCTGTTGTGAAGCGCGCGAAGGCGACGCGTACGAAGGGTAATGGCGCCTTGCCGGCTGAACTGGCCGGCGACGTGCAGGAGCTCGCGCGCGTGACGGCCGAAGGCCACGAAGGCGAAGTCGTGCGCAAGACGCGCGCGTCCACCGCCGCGGGCGGCGAAGCGTCGAGCGCGAACGAAGCCGCGGCGCCGGTGCAGATCGGCGGGCTCACGCCTGAAGTCACGCGGCCCGCGTATTGGGACAAGGCGTGTGCCGACCTCGTCAAGCGCGATCGCATTCTGAAGAAACTGATTCCGAAGTTCGGTCCGGTGCATCTGCTGAGCCGCGGGGATCCGTTCGTCACGCTCGCGCGCTCGGTGGTCGGGCAGCAGATTTCGGTGGCGTCCGCGCAAGCGGTCTGGGCGAAAGTCGAGGCCGCCTGTCCGAAGCTCGTGCCGCAGCAGTTCATCAAGCTCGGTCTGGAAAAACTGACCGCGTGCGGCCTGTCCAAGCGCAAGGCCGAATACGTGCTCGATCTCGCGCAGCATTTCGTTTCGGGTGCGCTGCACGTCGGTAAATGGACGTCGATGGAAGATGAGGCGGTGATCGCCGAGCTCACGCAGATTCGCGGCATCGGCCGCTGGACCGCGGAGATGTTCCTGATCTTCAATCTGTCGCGTCCGGATGTCTTGCCGCTCGACGACCTGGGCCTGATCCGCGCGATCAGCGTCAATTATTTCAGCGGCGAACCTGTCACGCGAAGCGAAGCGCGCGAGGTCGCCGCCAACTGGGAGCCGTGGCGTACCGTCGCCACCTGGTATATGTGGCGTAGTCTTGACCCATTGCCGGTCGACTACTGAAGAACAAGAAACGGGATCAGATCAAAAACTATCGATTGTTAAAGTTTGATAGTTGCGAGATGGTTTTGACATCGGCGAGCGCGGTTAGAATACGCGCTGCCGGTAAGTCCAAGGATTACAACCAATGAAGACCACCTTTCTGGATTTCGAACAGCCGATCGCTGAACTCGAAGCGAAGATCGAAGAATTGCGCTTCGTGCAGGACGATTCGGCCGTCGACATTTCGGAAGAGATCGAGCGGCTGTCCAAGAAGAGTCAACAGCTCACCAAAGATCTGTACGCGAACCTCACGCCGTGGCAGGTTTCGCAAATCGCCCGTCATCCGCAACGCCCGTATACGTTCGACTACGTGAACGAGCTGTTCACGGATTTCCACGAACTGCACGGCGACCGCAACTATGCGGACGACCTTTCGATTGTCGGCGGCCTCGCGCGTTTCAATGGCCAGGCCTGCATGGTGATCGGCCATCAGAAGGGTCGCGACACGAAGGAGCGCGCGCTGCGCAACTTCGGCATGCCGCGTCCGGAAGGCTATCGTAAGGCCGAGCGTCTGATGCGTCTCGCCGAAAAATTCGGCTTGCCGATTTTCACGTTCATCGACACGCCGGGCGCCTATCCAGGCATCGGCGCGGAAGAGCGTGGTCAATCGGAAGCGATCGGCCGCAATCTGTACGTCATGGCGGAACTGAAAACGCCGCTGATCGCGACGATTATCGGTGAAGGCGGTTCGGGCGGCGCGCTGGCGATTGCTGTGGGCGACAGCGTGCTGATGCTGCAATTCTCGACCTATTCGGTGATTTCGCCGGAAGGCTGCGCATCGATTCTGTGGAAGAGCGCCGCGAAAGCGCCGGAAGCCGCGGAAGCGCTTGGCCTGACCGCGCATCGTCTGAAGGCGCTCGGCCTGATCGACAAGATCGTCAATGAGCCGCTCGGCGGCGCGCATCGCGATCCGAAGGGCATGGCCGCCATGCTGCGCCGTGCGCTTGCCGATTCGCTGCGCCAGTTCCAGGGCATGAGCATCAACGACCTGCGTCAACGCCGTTTTGAACGGCTGATGTCGTACGGCAAGTTCAAGGAAACGACGCCGGGTGCCTAAGCCCGCGCGCTTTCTCTTTCGTCCTTCAGCGCTCCACGCGCTAGCGACGTGACTTCCACCGCCGAAACGCCCGCCGACCGCCTCGTTATCGAGGCGGTCGGCGTTTCGCTGTCCGCACTCGCCACTGACGCGCGTATCGCGATCGCGTTCAGTGGCGGGGTGGATTCGAGTGTGCTGCTCGATGCCGCGGTGCGTGTCGCGGGCGCGGCGCGTTGCGTGGCGCTGCATGTGCATCACGGCCTGAGTCCTCACGCGGATGCCTGGCTCGCGCATTGCGAGGCGTTCGCGCAGGCGCGTGGCGTCGAGTTCGCAGCGGAGCGCGTCGAGGTTTCGCGTGACGCGGGTGTGAGCGTCGAGGCCGCCGCGCGCGATGCGCGTTATCGCGCGCTGGACCACATGTGCGCGACGCGCGGCATCGCCACGCTCTGGCTCGCGCAACATGCGGACGATCAGGCGGAAACCGTGCTGCTGCAATTGCTGCGCGGCGCCGGCCTCGCCGGGCTCGCCGCGATGGCGCCGGAGTATTTGCCCGCGAACGCGTCGGCCACGCGCGTGCGGCCTTTGCTTCATCTGCTGCGTGCACAACTCGAACAATATGCGAGCGAGCATGTATTACGCTGGATCGACGACGAATCGAACGCGGACACGCGTTATGCGCGCAACGCTTTGCGCCACGACGTGATGCCGACGCTCGCTGTCCATTTTCCCGGCTTTCGCGACGCGCTGGCTCGCACGGCGGCGCACGCCGCGTCCGCACAACGGCTACTCGACACGCTCGCGAGCATGGATATGCAGGCTGCGTCACGCGACGAAGGACGAGCGCTCTCGCATGATGCGTTGCTCGCGCTCGACGACGACCGGGCGCTCAACCTCATACGCTACTGGATGCGCACGCTCGGCCTTGTCGCCGCATCGAGCGCGCGTCTTGGCGATGCGCTGCGTCAACTGCGCGAAATTGGCGCGGCGGGCGAGGGCCATGCTCTACGCGTCGATCACGCGGGTCATGCATTGCGCAGCTATCGCGGCCTCGTGTACTGGGAAAAGGGCGACAGCCGCGATCCCGCCGATGAAACCGCGCTCGCCGCGCGCGCGCCCAGCGAACTCGCATGGCAGGGCGAGCCGGTCTGGCGTTTGCCGCAATGGCGCGGCACATTCGTGTTCGCCGACGCAGCCGCGGGCGACCCCGACGCGATTCCCGTCAGCGTTCTGCGGCGCGCCGTGTTGAGCGCTCGCTCGCGTAGCGGCGGCGAACGGATGCGCACGGGCGCGGCTCACGACGCGCCGAGCCGCACGTTGAAAAACCTGTTCCAGGAACGCGGTATTCCCGCGTGGAAACGCGACGTGCCGTTGCTCTACAGCGGCGAAGATCTGCTGTTCGTGCCCTTGCTTGGGGTGAATCGCTCGGTGTTGCCCGAGCAGGCCGGCGAGGGCGAATCCCACGTCAGGATCGTATGGCGCGACGATTTGCTGATCGCCTGACCGGCCGGTCGGACACTTGGGCTAGCTAACCTGCGATTCCGCAAACAGGGCGCAAATTGGCCTGAAACAAGCCTTTGCGGCCCTTATTCAGCGCATTTCGATGGCCTTTGCGGCTTGTCTTTTTACGCTCGATCAGGTAATTTAGCTTGTTTGCCCGACCCGCTTTTGCCGTCGCTTTTACCGGTCTGCGATCGTGATCCGTCGTTTCCGATAAGCCATCAGCGATCATTCCCGGGCAAATCCGCGCGTGCTGCACGCGTGCTGCATTTACGCCGCCACACATTTTGCCGTCGTTCACAAGACGTTGCGCTCCTGTGCTTTTGTGCGGTCGTCTCCAGCGCGCCAGCGCGGTTTCTCCTCCAGTTCAGAACGACAATGGCACTCATCGTACACAAATACGGCGGCACCTCGATGGGCTCGGTCGAGCGCATCAAGAACGTCGCCAAGCGCGTCGCGAAATGGCACAAGGCTGGCCACAAGATGGTCGTCGTGCCGTCGGCGATGTCCGGCGAAACCAACCGCTTGCTCGGTCTCGCGAAAGACATCGCGGCTCAACCGAGCCCGCGCGAACTCGACATGATCGCCGCTACGGGCGAGCAGGTCAGCTCGGGACTGCTCGCCATCGCGCTGCAGGAAGCCGGCGTCGACGCGGTCAGCTACGCCGGCTGGCAAGTGCCGGTCAAAACGGATAGCGCATTCACGAAGGCGCGTATCAGCGAAATCGACGGCGAGCGCGTGCTGCGCGATCTCGACGCGGGCAAGGTGGTGGTGATCACCGGCTTCCAGGGCGTCGACCCTGACGGCAATATCACCACGCTTGGCCGTGGCGGTTCGGATACGTCGGCGGTCGCGGTCGCGGCTGCGTTGAAAGCCGATGAGTGCCTGATCTACACGGACGTCGACGGTGTCTACACGACCGACCCGCGCGTGGTGGAAGAAGCGCGCCGGCTCGATCGCGTGACGTTCGAAGAAATGCTGGAAATGGCAAGCCTGGGTTCGAAGGTGCTGCAGATCCGCTCGGTGGAATTCGCCGGCAAATATCAGGTGAAGACGCGTGTGCTGTCGAGCCTGACCGATCCGCTGATACCGCTCGACGCTGAAATGAAGTCGGGCACCCTGATTACTTTTGAAGAAGACGAGACCATGGAAAAAGCAGTCATCTCGGGCATCGCGTTTCAGCGCGACGAAGCTCGCATCGCCGTGATGGGTGTGCCCGACAAGCCGGGCATCGCGTACCAGATTCTCGGCCCGGTGGCGGACGCGAATATCGACGTCGACATGATCATCCAGAACCAGAGCGTGGAAGGCAAAACGGCGTTCACGTTCACGGTTGGCCGCGGCGACTATCAACGCGCCATGGACATCCTCACGGGCCAGGTGAAGGGCCACGTGCAGGCCGAGCAGGTGCTGGGCGATCCGAAGGTGTCGAAGGTGTCGGTGGTCGGCGTGGGTATGCGCTCGCACGTCGGTATCGCAAGCACGATGTTCCGCACGCTGTCGGAAGAGGGCATCAATATCCAGATGATCTCGACCTCCGAAATCAAGATCTCGGTGTTGATCGACGAGAAGTATATGGAGCTCGCCGTGCGCGCGCTGCATAAAGCGTTCGAACTGGATCAAGCGTAATTTGCTTTGAACAACGGGGCGTACAAGAGCGCTCCGTTTGTTTTGCGTGGTCGATGTGAATAAATTGCGTCGTCAATGACAAAACTGGCACAAAAAATGTTCGCCAGACATTGACCTTCGTGGTTCGGCCCGCTATTATCTTGGCTTCGTCGCGCTGACTCCCTGCGCGACCGAAAGTTTGGGAGACGTGGCCGAGAGGTCGAAGGCACTCCCCTGCTAAGGGAGCATCTGGGCCAAAACCTGGATCGAGGGTTCGAATCCCTCCGTCTCCGCCAGAAGTGGTAGAGAGAACCCCGCAGAGTCTAGGCTCTGCGGGGTTTTTGTTTTTTGGCGCGTTATTCGCTGCGCCGGCGGGCAAAGTCGGATGGGTTTCCGGTGGTTTCGTTATTGCTGATATCTGTCAGCCTTTCCACTCACCACCGCACAACGCGGATGAGAAGAGTGGGTCGGAAATTTCGCGGCAATGTGCTTTCGAACATCAACGTTGCGTCATGCGCTTGTGATGCAATTGCGTTTGACTTTGCGAGCCAGCGCGGCGGCGCTTGCTCTCGTTAGAGCGCAGGCCGAGCGTGAGCATTTCCTTGCGCTGACAGAGCAGGATCGAAACCAAAGAATGATTGGGTATCCTGCATATCGTAGTCTGCATGGTTGATGTCTGGTGCCGTGCGTATGGGGCCGTCCATACTCGCGTCGGCCGGATCTCCGGTGGCTGGACGGGCAGGGAACGAGGTCTCCCTGCATCGCGCTGCACACTGCGGACCGTGCGCTGCTACGGCCGCACGCGCCGATTACAACACCCCCACTTCTTCACCAAAACCTCGTCCAATGTAACGAGACGTAACCGGTCCCTCGTGAACGCGATCTTATGCATCAGTTATTACAAAGTTGAAATACGCGGAACGGCACCTTGCGCTATATTTCCGCCAACAACACATTCTTCCAAAGGGTGATCGATGAAGTCCGCTCGTCTTGTTCCGCTTCTGATCGGGGTTTTCGCGTTGGGCGTGTCGGGTGCAGCAATGGCCGGCGGCGTCAACATTGGTGTCAACATCGGCATTCCCGCACCGGTTTACGTTGCGCCGGCACCGGTTTATGCACCGCCTCCGCCGCCTCCGCCGCCG
Organism: Paraburkholderia sp. RL17-383-BIF-A; assembly: GCF_046028015.1. NCBI lineage: Bacteria > Pseudomonadati > Pseudomonadota > Betaproteobacteria > Burkholderiales > Burkholderiaceae > Paraburkholderia > Paraburkholderia sp. RL17-383-BIF-A. The sequence continues at coordinate 327,347 of NZ_JARESR010000002.1, forward strand.
GTCGTCTATCAACCGGCCCCTGTGTACTACGGTGGCCCCGCGATCGTGATCGGCTGGCATGGCGACCGCTATTGGGACGGCCGCCGCTACTGGGCGCGCGATGACTGGTACCGTCATCATCCCCCGGGCCGTTACGACTATGGCCGCGACCACTACGACAATCACCGCGGCTGGCACTAAGCCTTCAGACCGCGATTGATCGAAGCGCAAAGTCAAAGAAAAACCGCCCGTGAGGGCGGTTTTCTTTTGGGCCTCTGCAACAGGCCCGTGAAACGTAGCGGCGTGAACAACGGCGCCAAGCCACGCCACGCATGGCTCACGCGAAAGACGCGCTCACTCCGCAACAGCAGCCATACCGCCCACCACCGCGCTAAACCCGCTATCGACGTGCACGATTTCCGCCGTCACACCGGCCGCCAGATCCGACAGCAGGAAAGCCGCTGTATTGCCCACCTGTTCGATCGTCACGTTGCGCTTGAGCGGCGCATTCTGTTCGACGAACTCGAGAATTTTGCCGAACCCCTTGATTCCGCTCGCAGCCAGCGTCTTGATCGGACCCGCCGAAATGCCGTTGACGCGCACGCCTTTCGCGCCGAGCGAGACCGCCAGATAGCGCACGCTCGCTTCGAGCGAAGCCTTGGCGAGACCCATGGTGTTGTAATTCGGAATCGCGCGCTCGGCGCCGAGATAGCTGAGCGTGAGCAACGACGCGTCCGGCGTGAACAGGGGCTGCGCGGCCTTCGCGAGCGCGGGGAAGCTGTACGCGGAGATGTCGTGCGCGATGCGGAAATTTTCGCGCGTCATGCCGTCGAGGAAATCGCCGGCGATCGCTTCGCGCGGCGCAAAGCCGATCGAATGAACGAGACCGTCGAGGCCGTCCCAATGTTGCCTGAGCGAGGCGAAGAGGGCGTCGATCTGCGCGTCGTCGGCGACGTCGCAGGGGAACACCAGGTCGCTGCCGAACTCGCCGGCGAACTCCGTGATGCGCTCCTTGAAGCGCTCGCCGACATAGGTGAACGCCAGTTCGGCGCCTTCTCGCTTGCAGGCCTGCGCGATGCCGTAGGCGATCGAGCGGTTCGACAACAGGCCGGTCAGCAGGATGCGTTTGCCAGCGAGGAAGCCCATGGTATCTCCTGATCGGATGGGCGCGCCGCGCACCTCGACGCTGTGTGCAAGGTACGTGCGGATCGCGCGGGTTTATTGGGTAGAATTCTCTCACACTGCACTTGTCCCACTGACCAACAAGGCCCTTATGACAACTGGCTCGCGACGGGTTCCAACGCCTCGCGCACCTCGGTGCCGCGTGATTCACAGACCCTCGCGCGCCGGCCTCGCGATCGTGCCGCGGTCCTGGCGCTCCACCTGCGCCGCCATGATGTGCACCGTGCTGGCCTTGGCCGGTTTGCTTGTGGCGCCGCGCGCGCACGCGGTCTATGCGATCGCGCAATACGGCGACCCGAAATATCCGGCGGATTTCAAGCACTTCGACTACGTGAACCCGGAGGCACCGAAGGGCGGCACGCTGGTGCTGGCCAATCCGAGCCGCCTTACCAGCTTCGATAAATTCAATCCGTTCACACTGCGCGGCAATACCGCACCCGGTGTGGACCTCATGTTCGAAAGCCTCACCACAGGCAGCAGCGACGAGGTGGCGTCCGCCTACGGGCTGCTTGCCGACGACATCGACATCGCGCCGGACGGCTTGTCCGTCACGTTCCACATCAATCCGCGCGCGCGTTTTTCGAACGGCGATCCGGTCACCGCCGACGACGTCAAGTTTTCGCTCGATACGCTGAAAAGCCCGCAGGCCGCGCCGCAGTTCGCATCGATCTTCGGCGAGATCACCCGCGCGGTGGTGGTCGACCCGCACACGATCCGCTTCGAGTTTCACCAGCGCAATCGCGAGCTGCCGCTACTCGCGGGCGGCATGCCGGTGTTCTCGCGTAAGTGGGGGATGAAGCCGGACGGCAGCCGGATTCCGTTCGACCAGCTCGCGTTCGAGAAGCCGATTGGCAGCGGTCCTTATCTGATCGAACAGTACGACAACGGCCGCACGATTACGTATCGTCGCAACCCCAATTACTGGGGCGCGGGGCTGCCGGTGCGTGTCGGCATGAATAACTTCGATCGCATCGTCTATAAGCTGTATTCGGACAGCACCGCGCGACTCGAGGCCTTCAAGGCCGGCGAATACGACGCGCTGGTCGAGTATGTGGCACGCAATTGGGTGCGACGTGACGTCGGCAAGAAGTTCGATAACGGCGAGCTGATCAAGCAGGTGTTTCCGCAACATAACGGCACCGGCATGCAGGGCTTCATGCTGAACACGCGGCGCCCGTTGTTTCAGGACGTTCGCGTGCGCAAGGCGCTCGATCTCGCACTCGACTTTCAGTGGCTCAATCGCCAGTTGTTCTTCAATCAGTACACGCGTATCGACAGTTTCTTCGCCAATACGGAATTGCAGGCGAAGGGGCTGCCAACGCCCGGTGAGCTGGCGTTGCTCGAACCATGGCGCGCGAAGCTCGATCCGGCGGTGTTCGGCCTGCCGCCGAAGCAGCCGGACACCGATCCGCCCGGCTCGCTGCGCGCCAATCTGCTGCAGGCGCGCACATTGTTGCAACAGGCCGGCTGGACCTACCGCGACGGCGCATTGCGCAACGCCAAAGGCGAGCCGTTCCGCTTCGAGATTCTCGACGACTCCGGCTCGTCCGCGCAGATGGAGCCGATCGTCGCGACCTTCATCCGCAATCTGCAGAAGCTCGGCATCGAGGCCACGTTCCGTGTGTCCGATTTCGCGGTCTATCAGAAGCGGCTGGATAGCTTCGATTTCGACACCACCACCATTCGCATGCCGGACGTGCAGGTGCCGGGTTCGGAGCAGATCGAGCGCTTCGGCAGCAAGGCGGCGGCTACGCCAGGTTCTGACAACATGATCGGGCTGAAGTCGCCCGCCGTGGATGCCATCCTGAGCGCGCTCGTGCACGCGCAGACGCGCGAGCAACTGATCGACGCCACGCACGCGCTCGACCGCGTGCTGATGCATGGCTACTATGTCGTGCCGCACTGGTACAGCGCGACGCATCGGGTGGCGTTCAAGCGCGGGCTTGCGTGGCCGAAAACACTGCCCCTGTACTATTCAGCGGAAGGCTGGATCACGTCGATGTGGTGGTTCGCGCAGCCGCAAGCCCAGGCCCAGGCCCAGCCGCGCTAACGCATCATTCATTCATCGCCTTCGCACCGGAAACGCCGCCATGTGGAGCTACATCCTCAAACGTCTGCTGCTCATGATCCCGACCTTGCTCGGCGTGCTGACGCTGACCTTCGCCGTGATCCAGTTCGTCCCCGGTGGCCCGGTCGAGCAGATGCAGCACGAGTTGCGCAAAGGCGCGGAGAACGGCGCGCCGTTCGGCCTGCGCGCGCATAGCGGCGTCGACGCGCAGCAGATCGCGCAACTGAAAGCGCTCTACGGCTTCGACAAACCGCCGCTGGAGCGCTATGTGCTGATGCTCAAGCGTTTCTCGACGTTCGATCTCGGCCAGAGCTATTTCCGCCACCAAAGCGTGTGGTCGCTGATCATCTCCAAGCTGCCGGTATCGATCAGTATCGGCTTATGGACGTTCTTTCTGACCTATCTGATCTCGGTGCCGCTCGGCATTGCGAAGGCGATCCGCAATGGCTCGCGCTTCGACGTCGCCACGAGCCTCGTGGTGCTGATCGGCTACGCGATTCCTGGCTTCGTGCTGGGCGTGTTGCTGCTCGTGCTGTTCGGCGGCGGCACGTTCCTGCAACTCTTTCCGCTGCGCAACCTCACGTCGGACAACTGGGCGCAGCTGAGCGTCGCCGGCAAGGTGCTCGACTATCTGTGGCATATCGCGTTGCCGATCACGGCCTCGGTCGTGGGCAGTTTCGCGGTGGTCACCATGCTGACGAAAAACGCCTTTCTCGACGAGATCCGCAAGCAATACGTGCTGACCGCGCGCGCCAAAGGTCTGTCCGAAAAGCGTGTGCTGTGGAAGCACGTGTTCCGCAATGCGCTGTTGCCGCTGATCGTCGGTTTTCCGGCCGCGTTTATCGGCGCGTTCTTTACCGGCAGTCTGCTGATCGAAACACTGTTTTCGCTCGACGGGCTCGGGCTGCTGTCGTACGAATCGGTGGTGCGGCGCGACTATCCGGTCGTGCTCGGCACGCTGTATCTCTTCACGCTGATCGGTCTTGCGACCAAGCTGATTTCCGATCTTTGCTATGTGTGGGTCGATCCCCGCATCCAATTCGAACAACTGGAGCGCTGATGAATCGAGCCCGTCTTTCCGCCGATGCGTCGGCGCGCGCCGAAACCGCGCGCGCGTTCGTCTCGCCTTCGCCCGCGCGCCGTGTGTGGCAGCGCTTTCGCCAGCAGCGTCTGGGCTACTGGAGCCTGATCGTGTTTGTCGTGGCGTTTGCGGCGAGCCTGGCGGGTCCGCTGTGGTCGAACGACAAGCCGCTCGTGGTGCGCTATGACGGCAACCTGTATTTCCCGATGTTCAAGACGTACGCAGAGACCACGTTCGGCGGTGATTTCCCGACGCCGGCCGATTATCTCGATCCGTATGTCAAGCAGCGTTTCGACACGCCAGGCAACTTCGCGCTGTATCCGCCGAATCGCTACTACTACGACACGTTGAATTACTTTTCGAAGGCGCCCAATCCGGCGCCACCATCGCGCGACAACTGGCTCGGCACCGACGACCGCGGGCGCGACCTGTTCGCGCGTCTTCTGTACGGCTTTCGCGTCTCGGTGGAGTTCGGGCTGGTGCTCACGCTGATCGGTACGATTCTCGGTATCGCGGCAGGCGCCGTGCAGGGTTATTTCGGAGGACGTACGGATATCATCGGGCAGCGCCTGATCGAAATCTGGAGCGCGATGCCCGAGCTTTATTTGCTGATCATCTTCTCGTCGATCTTCGAGCCGGGCTTTATTCTGCTGATCGTGCTGCTTTCGCTATTCGGCTGGATCGGCCTGTCCGATTACGTGCGCGCGGAGTTTCTGCGCAATCGCCATCAGGACTATGTGCGCGCGGCGCGCGCCATGGGGCTGTCGAACTGGCAGATCATGTGGCGGCATGTGCTGCCCAATAGCCTGACGCCCGTGATCACGTTCCTGCCGTTTCGCATGAGTGGCGCGATTCTCGCGCTGACGAGCCTCGACTTTCTCGGCCTGGGCGTCCCGTCGCCGACACCGAGCCTCGGTGAGCTGCTCGCGCAAGGCAAGGCGAATCTCGACGCCTGGTGGATCTCGCTGTCCACCTTCGGCGTGCTGGTGGCGATGCTGCTGCTGCTGACCTTCATGGGCGATGCGCTGCGCAACGCGCTCGATACCCGCATCTCCGATGCCATGCGCGCCGGAGGCAATCAATGAGCGCCTCCTTGCAGAACGAAGCACCACAGGCCACCGCACCGCTGCTCGAACTGGAGCATCTGCACGTGAGCTTCGGCAATACGGTCGCGGTGAGCGACGTCACGCTCGCGATCCAGCGCGGCGAACGGGTCGCGCTGGTCGGCGAATCAGGTTCAGGCAAGAGCGTGACCGCGCTGTCGATCCTGCGCCTCCTGAGCGACGCGCAGGTGAGCGGGTCGATCCGCTTCGACGGCGAAGACCTGCTTGCCAAAAGCGAGCGCGAAATGCGCGGCATGCGCGGCTCGGACATCGCGATGATCTTCCAGGAGCCCATGACCGCGCTCAATCCGCTCTATACGGTCGGCGACCAGATCGCGGAAACCATCGTCGTGCACGACGGCGTGAGCGCACACGAGGCGCGCAAACGCGCGGTCGCGCTGCTGGGGCGCACCGGCATCGCCGAGCCCGGCAAGCGCGTGAACAGCTATCCGCATCAGCTTTCCGGCGGCCAGCGCCAGCGCGCGATGATCGCCATGGCGCTGGCGTGCCGTCCGCGTCTACTGCTGGCCGACGAGCCGACCACGGCGCTCGACGTGACGATTCGCGCGCAGATCGTCGAACTGCTGCTGGAGTTGCAACGCGATGAAGCGGAAAAACGCGGCATGGCGGTCCTTCTGATTACGCACGATCTGAATCTGGTGCGCCACTTCGCGCAACGCATCGCGGTGATGGAGAAGGGCGTCCTGGTGGAAAGCGGGCCGGTCGAGCAGGTGTTCGGGGCGCCGCAGCATGCGTACACGCAGCGTTTGCTGGCGAGCCGCCCTGAACGCACGGTCGTGCCCGTGCTGCCGATTTCGCCGGTGCTGCTCGAAGCGCGCGAAATCTCGGTCGATTTCAAAACGAAGCTGCCAGGCTTTAGCGGCTGGTTCCGCTCGGGGCGGTTTCGCGCGGTCGCGGACGCGAATGTGTCCGTGCGCCAGGGTGAGACGTTGGGAATCGTCGGCGAATCGGGTTCGGGCAAATCGACGCTGGCGATGGCGTTGCTCGGTCTGCAACGCACCACGCATGGCGAGATCGAGTTTCAGGGCAGGCCGCTCGGCAGCTACCGCGGCGCCGAACAGACCGCCTTGCGCTCGAACATGCAGGTCGTCTTTCAGGACCCGTTCAGTTCGCTTTCGCCGCGCCAGACCATCGAGCGGATCGTCGGTGAAGGGCTCGCGCTGCACCGGCCGGACATGACGCCGCAAGCGCGGCGCGACAAGGTGATCGCGGTGTTGCGCGAAGTCGGCCTCGACCGCACGGTGCTGCAACGCTATCCGCACGAGTTTTCCGGCGGCCAGCGTCAGCGGATCGCCATTGCGCGCGCGCTCGTGCTCGAGCCGCGCATTCTGATACTCGACGAACCGACCAGCGCGCTCGATGTTTCCATCCAGCAGCAAGTGCTGAAACTGCTTGCCGGGTTGCAACACAAGTACAACCTGGGCTTCGTTTTCATCAGCCACGATCTGGCTGTGATCGGGGCAATGGCGCACCGTGTCGCGGTCATGCAAAACGGTTCGATCGTGGAAACGGGCGAGGTTGAGAAGATTTTTGCGACGCCCGCGCACCCCTACACTCGAAAGCTACTGAAAGCAGCCCTTGACCATTGATTTTTCACCCTTTCACCAATTGGGTGCGTGTCCCGATTGAATTTTTCTATTTGTTTTGACACGTGAATACTTACTGGCTAGTATCGACCAAACTTTTTCCGTAGCCCTCTGATTTTTAGGCAAAAAATACCGACCAATGCAGGATAGAAACCTAACCCAGGCTTGCACGCGCGTCGTCGCCGGGATGTTCATTGGCGTCTTGATGGCAGCAGCTCCCGGCGCGTTCGCCGACGAAGTAAGCAGTTTCAATCAGAATGCCTCATATTCGACCCTCAACGGGTCGAATTCTTTGTCCACTCCCAATTCGCAAGCCACCGCTCCCGATAGCGACAGCGGCGCCAAATCGTTCCTCTCCGGCATGGCCGGAAAAGCGGGCGACGTGGTCGTCGGTGCACTGAACATGATCGGCGTGCGTTACCGCTGGGGCGGCAACACGCCGGATTCCGGGCTCGATTGCAGCGGTTTCGTCCGCTACGTGTTCCAGGACACGCTCGGTATGGCGCTGCCGCGCCGGGCCGAGGAAATGAGCCGTGTCGGCGAGAAGGTTCGCGTGAGCGATCTGAAGCCGGGCGATCTGGTGTTCTTCAACACCATGCGCCGTACGTTCTCGCACGTTGGCATCTACATCGGCGACAACAAGTTCGTGCATTCGCCTTCTACGGGCAGCACGATCCGCGTCGACGACATGGATAGCGGTTATTGGGAAAAGCGCTTCACCGGCGCGCGCCGGATCGAGACGTCCTATCAGGACGGTCAGGATCTGCGCAAGCGCGTGAACGCGGCAATCGGCGGCAATCAGTAACGGATTGTGCGGATCACGCGGCCTGCGCCGCAGCCGTTCCTGCGTAAAAAAGCCTGCTTCGTTCGAAGCAGGCTTTTTTGCATTTGAGCGGAGCGGCTGACGGGGCGGCTTCCGCTTCGGAAGCCCTTGCAAGTCCGCGGTTCAGCTCCGCTTACACCGCGGCGCGGCTCGCTGCCAGCTTGCGTTGTAGTTCCGGCATCATCTTCGCCACCGCTTCTTCGCCGGCCAGAATCGCGGCGTTGCGCTGGGAGAAATCACTGCCGCTCATGGCGGCCAGATTTGGCCGGATCACGATGTCCGCGTATTTGTCGAGTTCGTAGGCCTTGATCGTCTGACCCATGATCGTGAAGGTCTGCATCAGCACATCGAACGAGCTGGCCGTCAGGCCGCTTTCCGGGCGCTGCGAGATATCCACGGCAATCACGAAATCCGCGCCCATCTTGCGCGCGAAGGAAGCCGGCACCGGGCTCACCAGGCCGCCGTCCACATACTCCCGCCCGCCGATCTTTACCGGCTCGAAAATCGACGGCACGCTGCATGACGCGCGTACCGCGACGCCGGTGTTGCCGCGCTGGAACAGGATCGGCTGGCCGCTCTTCAGGTCGGTGGCGACCACGCCGAGCGGCTTGGCCATTTTCTCGATCGGACGGTTGTTGAGCGTCGTGTTCAGATAGTTCTGCAGCGCGACGCCTTGCAGGAAGCCGCGCGTGCGAAAGGGCATGGCCCAATCGCTGATCGACGCTTCGTCCATGGTCAAGGCGAGCTTGTTCAGCGCAAAGCCGTTCATGCCCGACGCGTACAGCGCGCCGACCACCGAGCCGGCACTCGTGCCGGCCACCAGATCGATCTGGATATTGCGCGCCTCGAGGCCCTTGATCACGCCGATGTGCGCGAAGCCGCGCGCGGCGCCGCCGCCGAGGGCGAGCGCGACGCGCAGCGGCCGCTGCGGCTTGTCGAGCGGCGGCGTATTCGTGGTCGGCGTGGCAGGGGTGGCGGCGACAGACGCGAGATCGGTTTTACTGCCGGTCGTGGTGCAGGCGGCCAGCACGGCGGATGCGGCGGCCAGTGAAAAATGGCGGCGGGCGAGGCGGGGCGATGAGGGCTTCAACGAGTTCTCCAGCAACGGCTCGGGCAACGCGAAAAACGTCACCCTGGCCGCGATCAGGCTGATAGTCAGACGACAGAATCGCCGGCGGCGATTCCATGCGCTGTGGATCCAACTCCGGCCGCAGCGCGCGCACATCATAAATCAAAGCTCAACGCATGCGGCGGCGTGGTAATGAAACGTTGCAGAGGAAGCCCTCGGGTCCCGCAAGGCGCGGCATGCCGGGCGTATTGGCCGTTCGGACGAGGGCAGGCAACCCGCTGGCGGAAGGTATAATTCGCCTCTCGCATTTAATTCCTTCGTGTCCATGCGCGGCGCCTGCCTGCCGCATGGGCGCGGTCCGCTGCCGCGCTTCACGGGTGATGTCCGCCCGGGCGCCGGCGCCTGTCTTCCGAGTAACCGCTAATGACCACCTCCGTTCGTACCCGTTTCGCACCGAGTCCCACCGGCTTCATCCACCTCGGCAACATTCGCTCCGCGCTCTACCCGTGGGCGTTCGCGCGCAAGATGAAAGGGACCTTCGTGCTGCGAATCGAGGACACCGACGTGGAGCGTTCCACTTCCGAATCCGTCGACGCCATTCTCGAAGGCATGGCGTGGCTCGGCCTCGATTTCGACGAAGGCCCGTTCTACCAGATGCAGCGCATGGACCGTTACCGCGAAGTGCTCAAGCAGATGCAGGACGCCGGGCTGGTGTACCCGTGCTACATGTCGACGGAAGAGCTCGACGCGTTGCGTGAGCGTCAGCGCGAAGCCGGCGAAAAGCCGCGCTATGACGGCACGTGGCGTCCGGAACCGGGCAAGGTGCTGCCGGAGCCGCCGGCGGGCGTGCAGCCGGTACTGCGCTTCCGTAACCCGCTCACCGGCGTGGTGGCGTGGGACGACGCGGTGAAGGGCCGCATCGAGATCTCGAACGAAGAACTCGACGACCTCGTGATCGCGCGTCCGGACGGCACGCCGACCTACAACTTCTGCGTGGTGGTGGACGATCTGGACATGCGCATCACGCACGTGATTCGCGGCGACGATCACGTCAACAACACCCCGCGCCAGATCAACATTCTGCGCGCGCTCGGTGGCGAGCCGCCGGTCTACGCGCACTTGCCGACCGTGCTGAACGAGCAGGGCGAGAAGATGAGCAAGCGCCACGGCGCGATGAGCGTGATGGGTTATCGCGACGCCGGTTTCCTGCCGGAGGCGGTGGTCAACTATCTGGCGCGCCTCGGCTGGTCGCATGGCGACGCGGAGATTTTCACGCGTGAACAGTTCGTCGAGTGGTTCGATCTGGAGCATCTGGGCAAGTCGCCGGCCCAGTATGACCACGACAAGCTGAACTGGCTGAACGCGCACTACATCAAGGAAGCCGACAACGCGCGTCTCGCGGAGCTGGCCAAGCCGTTCTTCGTCGAGTTGGGTATCGACGAAGCTGCGCTCGCCCAGGGCGCCGATCTGACAGCCGTCGTGGGCTTGCTGAAGGATCGTGCATCCACGGTGAAGGAGATCGCAGAGAATGCCGCGATGTTCTATCGCGCACCGGCGCCTGATGCCGAGTCCGTCGCGCAACACGTCACCGACGCCGTGCGTCCGGCGCTCGCCGATCTGGCCACCGCGCTGAAGAGCGTGGAGTGGACCAAAGAAGCGATCGCTGCGGCATTGAAGGCAACGCTCGGCGCGCACAAATTGAAGATGCCGCAGTTGGCCATGCCGGTGCGTCTGCTGGTGGCGGGCACCACGCATACGCCGTCGATCGACAGCGTCCTGATGCTGTTTGGGCGTGAGGTTGTCGTTGGCCGTATCGAAAAAGCGCTGGGCTAACTGCGTTCGCGCGTGCCTTGAGCGGGTTTGCATGCGACTTGTGAAAAAAGTCGCATGCAATTGCTCAAAGGGTATTTACAAAGCGCAAATTGGCCTCTAGAATCTCGTTTCTGTTCTGCAAGGGGGGTATAGCTCAGCTGGGAGAGCGCTTGCATGGCATGCAAGAGGTCAGCGGTTCGATCCCGCTTACCTCCACCATCAGAGCAGAGTGAAGTTGTTCCGAAGTCTGGAACTTGTAGCAAAAAAGACTTCACAAACGGCTGTAACGTAGTTAGAATATCGGTCTTTGCTGCTGACGAAACAGAAGTTAGCGTGAGTTAGCAGCAAGATAAAGACAGATCTGAAAAGATTATGTCCCCTTCGTCTAGAGGCCTAGGACATCACCCTTTCACGGTGAGTACAGGGGTTCGAATCCCCTAGGGGACGCCAAACATCAGCGTCGCTTTAGTGTTCCGAGTTCAGCTCGGTTGGCAGTAAGGTAGCGCAGCTTGCAGAGAAATAACCGACGCTCGCAAGCTAGGGTGTAAAGACTGGAGTGGTAGTTCAGTCGGTTAGAATACCGGCCTGTCACGCCGGGGGTCGCGGGTTCGAGTCCCGTCCACTCCGCCAGACAAAGCCCGTTCATCCAAACTTGAACGGGCTTTTTCATTAAAGGTGTAAGCAGTACGTTGTCCCCTTCGTCTAGAGGCCTAGGACATCACCCTTTCACGGTGAGTACAGGGGTTCGAATCCCCTAGGGGACGCCAGCATATCGGCGTCGTTCGGTTGGAAGTTTGAGCGATGCAGCGGTCAATGAGCCAGTCTCATAGGCTGCGGTGCAAAAAATCTGGAGCGGTAGTTCAGTTGGTTAGAATACCGGCCTGTCACGCCGGGGGTCGCGGGTTCGAGTCCCGTCCGCTCCGCCAGATTTGAGAAAGCCCACTTCGAAAGAAGTGGGCTTTTTTTATTCCGCTCTCCATTGCGCCTGGGTATGCTCGGGACAAACAGCCATTGCCAGCGCGCACGGCCTGTTTTACCGTTGACCCGACTCATCTTCGTCGCTCCGCCATGTTCGATCCCACCGAAGCTCCGTTGCCGTTTCATCTGCGCAAAGCCAGCATGGACGATTTCGAGTTCGCCGAGGCGCTGACTCGCAACAACATGGGCGGTTACTATCGTCGCCACCATCTGGTGTGGCGTGGCGATCTGTTTCTCGGTAGCTGGCGCGAATCGGAGAATTTCATTCTCGAAGTGGACGGCACGCCGATCGGCGTGTTGCGCATCACGCAAGAGGGCGATTCGCTGCATATCCGCGACGTGCAGATTGCCGAAGGCCATCGTCGGCTCGGCGCCGGCACCTATCTGCTCGATGTCTCGCATCAATGGGCGCGCGAGCGTGGGTTGCGCGAGTTACAACTGCGCGTGTTCGTCGACAACCCCGCCGCGCGGCTCTATCAACGCAAAGGCTATAAGCTGACCGGGCCGCGGCTTGCGCAACTGGGCGCGATCCGTCATCTGGCGCGACGGGTTTAGTGGCCGCTTGTGAGGCGTACGGTTTCAGGTGCCGCAGTTGGCAAAGCTTGGATTCGATGCGCGCGTTTTATTCACTCGATCTGCGTTCGGCATCGTGCGAGGCATCCGCGCGGTCCTGCGCCGCCGTCTCGCTGTCCGTCTCCAAGTCGCGATGCTCCCCATGCTCCACCCGATGTTCCGAGCCACGCTCGATGAATGCGCGCGGACTTTCACCGAACGCGCGGCGGAACATCGCGGAGAATGCGCTCTGACTCTGATAGCCCAGTTCCAACGCGACATGCGAGAGCGGGCGCCCCTGACTCAACAGCGGGATCGCACGCGCCAGAATCGCCTGCTGGCGCCACTGCGAAAAACTCACTCCCAACTCCTGACGAAACAGCCGCGCAATGGTGCGTGTACTCGCGCCCACGCTGGACGCCCATTGCTCGAGCGATTCACCATGCGTCGGATCCGCAATGACCGCTTCGCACAAAGCGCGCAGCCGCTTTTCGTTGGGCATCGGCACGGACAGCGGCAACGGCTCCGAGCGTGTCAATTCGTCGAGTGCGAGCGCGCCGAGCAACTGCTCGCGGGTGGCCGAGATGCCGGGCGTGTCGAGCGCGGCGATCACTTCGCGCAGCAGGTCCGAGACTTCGACCACGCGCGGTGTATCGAGCCCGGCCGGCACCGTGCTTTCGGTGATGTAGAGGGTGCGCAGGAAGGCGTCTTCGACGGCGACCACTTCGTGCGTCACGTGCGGCGGCACCCAGATTGCGCGCGATGGCGGCACCATCCACGTCGTGCCGGTGGTCGCGACCCGCAGCACGCCGCGCGACGCATAGGCCACCTGTGCCCACGCGTGGGTGTGACGCGCGATGCGCCAGCCCGACGGCATTTGCCGGGAGCGTACGCGGATGGGATGCGTTTCGGTCGGCTGGAACTCGGGCGGAATGTCGGCGAAGCGCACGAAGCTCGACAGGTCTGAGTCGACGGACGAAGTCATGATGAAGATCGATCCCGATAACGGAACACGAGAAGCGCGGACCCGCAAAGTAGTCCGGTGACGCCGCAATGAGAAGCCCGCTACGGCAAACCGCCGCGGGCTTCTCATTGTAGGTGTTGCGTGGCACCCGGCGTTGCATAATGTCCCGATTACCCGGACACGAGGAGAACTTCATGAGCTTTGCTACCGCGGACTTGTGCGACGCGCACGAGGATCAGTTGGCGCTCGGCACGTTGCGCGTGCTCGAGCCGGTCTTTCACCTGTTCAGCCGCGCCGAGTGTTTCAGCGGTGAGGCGGTGACGTTGAAGGTCTTCGAAGACAATGCACTCGTGCGGGCCACGCTCGAAGAGCAGGGCGCGGGCCGTGTGCTGGTGGTCGACGGCGGCGGCAGCCTGCGGTGTGCGCTGGTGGGCGGCAACCTTGCGCAGATTGCGCAACAGAATGGCTGGGCGGGCATCGTCCTGAACGGCTGTGTGCGCGATACGCTGGAACTGAATGAAGTCAACGTCGGCATCGCGGCGTTGGCAACCTGCCCGCGGCGTGGCCAGAAGCGCGGCACCGGCGAGCGTGACGTGGCGGTACAGTTGCCGGGCGCGCTGGTGCGTCCCGGTGAGTGGATCTACGCGGATATCGACGGCGTGCTCGTGGCGAGCGCGGCGCTGAACTGAACCTCGTGCCGGACTCAGGCTCGAACGGAATCACAGGCCACCCGAACCCCTATTCAAGGAGAACAAACGACGATGCAGACCGTCTTTGTATACGGCACATTGCGCGCCGGTGAAGTGAACGACATCAGCCAGGCGGCGGCGCGCAACGAGATCGACGCCCCCAATCTGCTCGGCACGGCCACGGTCCGCGGCCATCTTTTCGATTTCGGCTTGTACCCGGGCCTCGTGGTCGACGAAGCCGGTGTCGACGTGATCGGCGACGTGTATGAGATCGACGATCAGCTGGTCGCCGTGCTCGACGAAATCGAAGCGGTCTATCCGGGTGTCGAGGATCGTTTCCTCGCTCGCGAAGTGATGGTGAAAGTCGACGGCAATGTCGTGAACTGCCGCTTCTATCCCGTTGCGCCGGGTGCGGTGAAAGGCTTGCCCGAAATCCGATCGGGTGACTGGGTCGAGTACCGCAGCACGCGCTGACTGAAGTGCTGCCTGCAGTGCTGCCCGCAGTGCCGACTGAACCCCTCACGCGCACATAAAAAAAGCGGCCCGGCAAGCATACGCCTGTCGGGCCGCCCGGTCGGTCAGCCTTGCGACTCAAGCCGCTTTCGCGCGCTGTCCGTCACACGCGAAGGCGGCCTTGCTACTGCGTCGTCCGTTATCGATGCATCTGCTGCGTGAGGCCTGCTGCCGGCCTCAGATCTCTTCGTACAGCGGCAATGTCAGGAAATCGGTGAACTGTTCCGAGGTCGACATTTCCTCGAAGATCTGCGCGGCGCGCTCATACGGCTTCGTATCGCCGCCCACGGCCTGCTTCACCTTGTCGAGTTCCTGCGCCGACAACTCGCGCACCAGCTCGGCCGTGACCTTGCGGCCGTCTTCGAGCTTGCCCTTCGGCGAGCGAATCCATTGCCACACCTGCGAACGCGAGATTTCCGCCGTGGCGGCATCTTCCATCAGGTTGTGAATCGGCACGCAGCCATTGCCCGCGAGCCATGCGCCCAGGTAGTGGATGCCGACGTTGATGTTGTTGCGCAGACCGGCTTCGGTGATCGGCGCTTCCGGACGGAAGTCCGTCAGGTCGGTTGCCGTGACGAGCACGTCGTCGCGTTGCTTGCCGATCTGGTTCGGCTTGTCGCCGAGTACCTTGACGAACTCTTCCATCGCGATCGGCACGAGGCCCGGATGCGCGACCCAGCCGCCGTCGTAGCCGTCGCCGGCGTCGCGCGCCTTGTCCGAGCGCACGCCGGCCATCGCCTTGTCGTTCGCGGCCGGATCGTTCTTGATCGGAATCAGCGCGCTCATGCCGCCGATCGCCGGCGCATTGCGGCGATGGCAGGTCTTCAGCAACAGCAGCGCGTAGGCGCGCATGAACGGCGCGGTCATGGTGATCTGCGAGCGGTCGGCGAGGCAGAAGTCACGGTCGGCCTTGAACTTCTTGATCGCCGAGAAGATGTAGTCCCAGCGGCCGGCGTTCAGGCCCGAGCTATGTTCGCGCAGTTCGTACAGGATCTCGTCCATTTCGAAGGCGGCGACGATCGTTTCGATCAGCACCGTCGCGCGAATCGTGCCGCGCGGCACGCCGACCGCTTCCTGCGCGGCGACGAAAATGTCGTTCCACAGACGCGCTTCGAGATGGCTCTCCATCTTGGGCAAATAGAAGTACGGGCCGGAGCCGCGCGCGACCAGCTCCTTCGCGTTGTGCACCATGAAGAGCGCGAAGTCGAAGATGCCACCCGACACGCGCTTGCCGTCCACCTTCACGTGCTTCTCGTCGAGGTGCCAGCCGCGCGGACGCACGATCAACGTGGCGACCTTGTCGTTCAGCGTGTACGACTTGCCGTTCTGTTCCAGCGAAATCGTGCGGCGCACCGCGTCCTTCAGATTGATATGGCCGGTGATCTGGTTGTCCCAGCTCGGCGCATTCGAATCTTCGAAGTCGGTCATGTACGAATCCGCGCCTGAATTCAGCGCGTTGATGATCATCTTGCGCTCGACCGGGCCGGTGATTTCCACGCGGCGGCATTGCAGGTCCTGCGGCAGCGGCGCGATTTTCCAGTCGCCTTCACGCACGTTTTTCGTTTCCGCGAGAAAGTCGGGGCGCTCGCCGGCGTCGAGGCGCTGGGTGCGTTCCGCGCGCGCCTGCAACAACTGCTGACGGCGCGGCTCAAAAGTGCGATGCAGCGCGGCGACGAGTTCGAGCGCTTCGCGCGTGAGAATTGCTTCATAGCCCGGCTTGATCTCAGCCTTGATTTCAATGCCTTGGGGCAGCTGCAGCGACGATTGCGATGACTGCGGGTTCGCCATGTTTTCTCCTTGGTCGGTCAGATTGCAAAGATGCAAATGTTGAAAAGCGGTTGGTGTGCGTCGCGTAGTCCAGTAGTAGCCGTTACGCGCCAGGGCTGTGGCGTGTGCGGCTGCCGCCGGAGCCGCTGGTGCGGCCGGGCGACGCGAGGGTTTTCAGGAAAGCGAGCAGATCGGTCATGCCTCCGCCCGCGCCATGCGGCGTGACGCCCAGTTCTTCGGCTGGTGCGTTTTGCCGGTTGAGCCAGAAAGTCGTGAAGCCGAACCACGCCGCGCCGGCCACGTCCCAACCGTTCGACGACACGAAGACGATCTCGCGCGGTTCGGCGTCGAAGGTTTGCGTGCCCAGCGCGTAAGCGGCAGGCGAGGGTTTGTAGGCGCGCACGGCGTCGACGGACAACACGTGGTCGAACAGGCCCGTCATGCCGGCGCTCTTCACGGCGATGTCGAGCATTTGCGGATTGCCGTTCGAGAGAATCGCGAGGCGCGCGCAAGAAGCGGATTCGCCGCTGGCGGATGCCGGCGAGGTCAAAGACTCGCCGCGCGACAGGCGCAAGAGGCGCAACGCGGGCACGGCGTCGGGGAAAGCGGACAGGCACGCATACTCGTCCATCAAACGTTTTTCGGCCGTGCGGCCGAGCGTGAGCTGAAGCTTTTTTGCGGCGAAACGCAGCGCGTCGAGCGTGATGTCCCAGAACGGCCGGTAGTGCGCGCCGGGTGCGGCAGCCGGGGCGGCAAGCGTGCGCAGCTGCGTGTATTCGATCTGTTTCTGGCGCCACAGCTGCGAGAGCGCATCGCCGTGGCCCGGAAACATCTGCTCCGCGGCAGCGATCACCGAATGCACGTCGAAGAGCGTGCCGTAGGCGTCGAAAATCACTGCTTTAGGGGAGTGTGTCGTTGTGGCCGACATTGCCGTGCGCTCCTATCAGAGGTCAGGATGGATTGTATTAGTGATGCTCTGCGCTAAAAAAGAGGCTAAACATCACTTGATCTTTTACTTTCATACACCTAATCTGACGCGCACCGACCACCATTGCGCGTCGCTTCTCAACGAAATTTCCGTACTGGGACGGCGCGGCTTCAATCGCTTATGGACCGTTTCAAGCAGATCGAGACTTTCGTGACCGTCGCGGCCAAAGGCAGCCTGTCTGCCGCGGCTACGGCGGAAGGCGTCGCGCCGGCTATCATCGGCCGCCGTATCGACGCGCTCGAAGAGCGCCTCGGCGTCAAATTGCTGGTGCGCACCACGCGCAAGCTCACGCTGACCTTCGAAGGCTCGGCCTTTCTCGAAGACTGCCAGCGCATCATTCACGACATGCAGAACGCGGAAGCCAGCGTGTCGGCGGGCGGCGTCAAGGCGAGCGGCCATCTGCGGCTCTCCGCGCCGGCGGGCTTCGGGCGCCGGCACGTCGCGCCGCTCGTGCCGTCGTTCACGGTCGCCCATCCGGACGTGTCGATCACGCTCGACCTGTCCGACCGCCTCGTCGATCTGGTCAACGAGGGTTTCGATTGCGCGGTGCGTCTCGGCGAATTGCCGGATTCGTCGCTGGTGTCGCTCAAGCTCGGCGAGAACCGCCGCGTCTGCGTGGCGTCGCCGTCGTATCTGAGCCGGCGCGGCGCGCCGCACAGCCTCGCCGACCTCGCGCATCACAACTGTCTCGCGCTCGGCGCGAGCGCCAACCAGCAGCGCGGCTGGATGTTCCAGCAGGGCGACAAGGTGGTGTCGATCAAGGTGTCCGGCACGATGGAATGCTCGGACGGCGCGGTGCTGCACGAGTGGTGCCTCGAAGGTTACGGTCTCGCGTGGCGCTCGTGGTGGGAGGTCGGCACGGATATCGCGGCCGGACGGCTTGTCAGCGTGCTCGACGAATTCGCCGCACCGCCCATCGGCATTCATGCGGTGTTTCCGCAGCGCCGCCATTTGCCGTTGCGGGTGAGACTGTTCCTGGATTTTCTCAAGCATACGTACGGGCATCCCGGTTACTGGGGCTGACGCCGGCCAGGCTCGCGATGGCGCGCCCGGCGATTGCGTCGCCGGCAATACGGGGTTTCCGATATGCGGACAGACCCTTGGCAGATTCATACGCTCAATTCCGCGACCTACAATCGATTGAAGCGGCCTTCGCGC
Organism: Paraburkholderia sp. RL17-383-BIF-A; assembly: GCF_046028015.1. NCBI lineage: Bacteria > Pseudomonadati > Pseudomonadota > Betaproteobacteria > Burkholderiales > Burkholderiaceae > Paraburkholderia > Paraburkholderia sp. RL17-383-BIF-A. Next base: position 345,680 of record NZ_JARESR010000002.1, read on the forward strand.
CGCGCCTCGTTGGACGCTCACGCCGCGCTGCGCGAAGCCGGCGACGGAGGGCATCATGTTCAGGCACATCCTGGTTCCGACCGACGGTTCAGACCTGTCACGCAAGGCGATTGACGGCGCCATCGATCTCGCCCAAGCCGTCAACGCGCGCGTGACCGCCTACGCGTGTCTGCCGCAATATCCTTACTCGCCGTTCTCCGACGTGGTGGTCGAGCCGCCCTCCGAATTCCTGCAGCGCAGCGAGCGCGAAGCGCGGGTGCATCTGCGAGAAGTGGAAATGGCGGCGCGCCGTGTCGGCGTGACGGTCGACAGCCGGACCAGCGTGCACCCGGCGCCGTATCTCGGCATCATCGAAGCCGCGGAGCAGGGCGGCTGCGACGTGATCTTCATGGCGTCGCATGGGCGCCGTGGTCTGGGCAGCCTGCTGATCGGCAGCGAAACGCAGCGGGTGCTCACGCATACCAAGATTCCGGTCATCGTGTATCGCTGAGCCGAAACCTGAAGCCCACAAAAAACGCGCCGGCGGTGAGGCCGGCGCGCGCTGTGTTCGCCGCGCAATCTGTTGCGCTGGCTTTCTCTGCACTGCTGCGATCTCTCCCAGATTCAAGCCGTCGGCGCTAACCGTTCACGACCCGGCGCCCCGGCGGCCTTGCTCCTCCCTGTGACGGCGGCTCTCTGACGAAAGCCGGTAGTCCGTCTGTTGCCCTGTTACTGCGATCGGCCTGCGGGTAAATTACGCGACCCGCTTGTCGAAGAACTGTTCGTCTTCCGTCGAGCCGTGCAGCGCGGTCGTCGAGGCTTCGCGTTCGACCGTTTGCGTCACGGCGTCGAAGTAGCCCGTGCCCACTTCGCGCTGGTGCTTGACCGCGGTGAAGCCCTTTTCGGCCGCAGCGAATTCAGCCTGCTGCATTTCGACGAAGGCGGTCATCTGGTTGCGGGCATAACCGTGCGCGAGGTTGAACATCGAGTAGTTCAGCGCGTGGAAGCCGGCCAGCGTGATGAACTGGAACTTGTAGCCCATCGCACCGAGTTCGCGCTGGAACTTGGCGATCGTTGCATCGTCGAGGTTCTTCTTCCAGTTGAACGACGGCGAGCAGTTGTACGACAGCAGTTGATCCGGGTATTCCTTGTGGATCGCGTCAGCGAATTTCTTCGCGAACTCGAGGTCCGGCTTGCCGGTTTCGCACCAGATCATGTCGGCGTACGGTGCGTAGGCGAGGCCACGCGAGATCGCCTGTTCGAGACCCGGCTTCGTGCGGTAGAAGCCTTCCACCGTGCGCTCGCCGGTCAGGAACGGCTTGTCGTTGTCGTCGATGTCCGACGTGATCAGGTCGGCGGCTTCCGCATCGGTACGAGCGAGCAGCACGGTCGGCGTGCCGGAGACGTCGGCGGCCAGACGCGCGGCTGTCAGCTTGGCGATGTTTTCGCGCGTCGGCACGAGCACCTTGCCGCCCATGTGGCCGCATTTCTTCACCGAAGCCAACTGGTCTTCGAAGTGCACGCCCGCTGCGCCCGCTTCGATCATCGCCTTCATCAGTTCGAACGCGTTCAGCACGCCGCCGAAGCCGGCTTCCGCATCCGCCACGATAGGCTGGAAGTAGTCCACGTAACCTTCGTCGCCCGGATTCTTGCCTTCCGACCACTGGATCTGGTCAGCGCGGGTGAGCGTGTTGTTGATGCGTTTCACGACGAGCGGCACCGAGTTCGCCGGGTACAGCGACTGGTCCGGGTACATTTCACCGGCGACGTTCGCATCGCCCGCGACCTGCCAGCCCGACAGATAGATCGCCTTGAGGCCGGCCTTGACCTGTTGCATGGCCTGGTTGCCGGTCAGCGCGCCGAGCGAGTTGACGAACGGCTCGTTGTTCACGCTTTCCCACAGCTTTTGCGCGCCGCGCTTGGCGAGTGTGTGTTCGACTTGCACCGAGCCACGCAGGCGGATCACGTCGTCAGCCGTGTAGCTGCGCTTCACGCCTTTCCAGCGCGGATCGGTTTCCCACTGCTGTTGAAGTTGCCTGGCTTGTTCTAGACGGGACATGATTTGCTCCTTGGTTGCCTGTAATGGCTGAGTGACTCTGTCGACCAGCGTCGCCGCGTGAGCGCTTGTTCTGGTCCGATACAGGAAACTTGCAATCTTCGCCAAAGCGGCCAGCCCGGTCGGGCGTTTCGTTTGGTGAAGTCTTATATAAGAGTCTAGGCAAGTCCAAGGTCGCGCAGTAGCCGTCGGAGCATGTTTTTCTGATATTTATTGTTATTTATAATCAGTCGCTTACTGTCTTTGTTTCACATTGAGAAAAGACTTTTTCCATCTTGCAATAGGCGTCTTGTGCCTTGCAGCACGATTTTTTACGACGCAAAAAAATTTTCCACATCGTGAAATTTGGGGTGCGCGGCGTACAGGCGAAAAAAAACCGGCGCCTAAGCACCGGTTTCTTCCGACCCACAGACAGCGTAAAGCCGTCCGGGTCTTTTTTAGCTGGCTGCAACGTACCGCCTGGGCGCCGCAAAGGGCTGTGTGCCCTGAAACGGAGTGCGCTCCTGCTCAGTACTGAGCGGCCAATTAGCGGCCAATTAGCTGCCGCGACGCGCCGTACGCGGGCCGTCGCTGCGGCGTGCGCCGTAGCCGCCGTCGCGCGAACCGCCGTAGCCTTCACGCGAACCGCCACCGAAGCCGCCTTCACGCGAACCGCCACCAGCCGACTTGCCGGCCCAGCCGCCGCCATTGCCGCTGCCGCTGCGCGCACCGCCGCCGTTACCGGCCGGCTTGCCCGAACCGCTACCGAAGCGACGGCCACCGCCGTTGCCACCGCCCGGACGGCCGCGGCCGCCAAAGCCAGGACGGCCGTTACCCGACGGAGCCGACTTGCGCGGCTCGAAGCCTTCGACGACATTGACCGGCAGCGGGGTGCGCACGAAGCGCTCGATGCGCTTCAACGCGCCTTGTTCCGCGTGATGCACGAGGCTCACCGCGATACCCGAGCGGCCGGCACGGCCGGTACGGCCGATACGGTGCACGTAGTCTTCGGCGAACTTCGGCAGGTCGTAGTTGAACACGTGCGTGATGCCGGGGATGTCGATACCGCGAGCGGCGACGTCCGTGGCCACCAGCACGCGCACACGGCGCTCGCGCAGGGCTTTGATCGTGCGGTTACGCGCGCCTTGCGGCAGGTCACCGTGCAGGGCGGCCGATTCGAAACCGGCGTCGGCCAGACGGCCAGCCAACTGGTCGGCGTCCATCTTGGTTGCCGTGAAGACGATAGCCTGGTCGAGGCCCTCGCCGCGCAGCAGATGGTCGAGCAGACGATCCTTGTGATCGCGGTCGTCGACGTAATGAACGGTTTGCGCGATGTTGGTACGTTGCTCCAGACGCTGGACGATCTCGATACGCTCCGGATCCTTCAGCAGGCGGCCGGTCAGCGAACCGATCTTGCCGTCGAGCGTGGCCGAGAACAACATGGTTTGACGCGTAGCCGGCGTAGCGGCAACGATCGTTTCGATGTCTTCGATGAAGCCCATGTCGAGCATGCGGTCAGCTTCGTCGAGCACGAGGATCTGCAGTTGCGACAGATCGATACGGCCGCGTTCCAGGTGATCGATCAGACGGCCCGGCGTAGCGACCAGGATTTCCGGGTTCTTCGCGAGCAGCATCAATTGCTGGCCGTAAGCGACGCCGCCCAGAATGCTGACGGTGCGCAGACGCTTCAGGTGCTTGCCGTACGTGGCGGCAGCGGTGGTGACCTGCATCGCGAGTTCGCGGGTCGGCGTCAGAACCAGCATGGTCGGACGGGCAACCGGTTGCGGGCGGCGCGTGCGGGCGCCGTCGGCCGGACGCGGCTCGCGCGGCTGGCTGGCTTGCGCCTTTTGCAATTGCGAGAAACGCTCGATGGCGGGCAGCATGAACGCGGCGGTCTTGCCCGAACCGGTCGGGCTCGAGACCAGCAGGTCACGGCCGGCGATGCCGGCGGGGATGGCACGTTGCTGAACCGGCGTCGGGGTTTGATAACCAGCGGCGGTCAGGGCAGAGACGACGTCCGGGGACAGACCGAGCGACGCGAACGACGGGCCGGACGGTGCTGCGGCTTCAGCGGCGACGGCTTCCGGAGCGGCAGCAACGGCTGCGGCTTGAGCGGGTGCGTCGGCGAGACCGAGGGCTTGGTCGGCGATGGCGTTCAACGGGCTGCTGGGGGTATTGCTCGAAGTCATGAGAATCCTTGGTAAATCCTTGGTACACACGGAATTAAAACGTCGGCGCCAATCGGCATACCCAAGTCGTCGGATTCAGCGAGCAAAGAAGCAGCGAGCAAATCGAAAAACGGGGGCAGCTCGCGGCAATGAAGGCGAGCTTTTCGTTAGAAGCTGTATCGGATGCGACATGCCAACACGGCGTGCCGCCAGCCTGGGACATGATCGCCCGTAGGGGGCTAGGCAGGAGGGGACAGGTTCTAAACTGGATTGGAGCTAAACGCTACGAGGCGCTGCGCCGCAAAGGCCGCTAGAGGAAAGCCGGGCAAAGCAGTGAAGCGCAGGCAGCATTGTATAGGGTTTTGCTGCACTGCGCCACTATTAGGAATCTTCCTGGCAGAAAAGTTGCGGCGGCCGACTGGACGAATGGCCTGCCATCTCCAATCGGGCCGCCGGGTAAGCCTTCGGCGCCAGCTCAGGCCGAGGCGCCGCTCTTCAGCGATTCGACCAGTTCGACGTATTGCTGCTTCGCGGCTTCCTCCGCCGTGCCTTTGAGCGCGGCCCACGCGTCATACTTGTATTTGCCGACGATGTCGGTGAAACCCGGCTTGTCGCCGTGAACATCGCCTTCGCTAGCCTGTTTGAAGAGGGCGTACAGCCGCAGCAGCGTGAGGTTGCCCGGGCGCTCCGGCAGTTGTTTCACATCTTCCTGAGCCTGCGTGAACTGCGTATTGATGTCGGTCATGGTCGTTTTGCCCGCCGGGCGGGACAGGGGTGAAGGTCGGCTGACGATCATAGCAATTGCATGCCGCTGCGGGGCTGAGGGCTTATTCCAAAAACAGGACGCGGGGCTTGGCGCGAAGCGCGGACCATCCAGGACGCGAGCCGGTTCAATCCGGGGCGCAAGCCAAACCACATTTGCGCGCGCAGTGCCGATTACAATACGGTCCATGACTCAAACTGTGCTCCTCGCCCTCGATACCTCGACCGAATTCTGCTCGGTAGCGCTTCTGTCGGTTGCCGGCCATGCTGCCGGCGCCGTAACTGGAGAGACCCGCGCCGAACCGCGCGTCTGGGTGCGCCACGAGCAAACCGGCGCGGTTTCCAGCACGCGCCTGCTCCCCGCCATTCGCGAACTGTTCGACGAAGCCGGCCTGAAACTGGCGGACTGCGACGCTATCGCTTTCGGCTCCGGTCCGGGCTCGTTCACTGGTTTGCGTACGGCGACCGGCGTCGCCCAAGGTCTCGCATTCGGCCTGAACCTGCCGGTCGTGCCGATCAGCACGCTGCTTGTCTGCGCTGAAAGCGCCCGCCTGCGCCATCCGTCGGCCGCGCGGGTGCTCGCCGCGCTCGACGCCCGCATGGACGAGATCTACTGGGCCGACTACGCCTGGGACGACGCGCAAGGTGAATGGCGCACCGTGCAGAGCGCTTCGCTCGACGCGCCGGACCGGCTCGTGTTGCCCGACGTCCCGTTCACGCTGGCAGGCAACGCCGCCGCGGCCTTCGGCGCGCGGCTGCCGGCGCTCGCGGCGGCGCGCAGCGTCGACGGCGAAGCGTTGCCGCACGCCGTGCCGCTCGCCCACGCTGCGCTGCGCGCGTTGCGCGCCGGCCGCACGGTGCCCGCCGATCAGGCCGCGCCGGAGTACGTGCGCGACAAGGTTGCGCAGACCACGGCCGAGCGGGTCGCCGAGAAAGCTGAAAAGGCGGCCAGACTCGCGCACGACGCGGCTCACGGCGAGGGCCGGCAATGAGTGGCGTGTTGCTCGCGGACCGCTATATGTCGCCGATGACCGAGGGCGACCTCGACGAGGTCGCCGCCATCGAAAAGATCGCTTATGAGTTTCCGTGGAGCCGGGGCAATTTCGGCGACTCGCTGCGCAACGGTTACTTCGGCGTCTGTCTGCGCCATGTCACGGGCACCTTGATCGGCTATTGCGTGTTGATGCCGGTGGTCGACGAAATGCATCTGCTCAATCTGTGCGTGACGCCCGCGGCGCAAGGCGCCGGCGCCGGACTCGCGCTGCTGCGCGAAGCCGTGCGGATCACCCGCGCCGAAAAGCTCGACGGCTTGCTGCTCGAAGTGCGGCCGTCGAATCATCGGGCGATCCGGTTGTATGAGCGCTTCGGGTTTGCTTCGATTGGGCGGCGCAAAAATTATTATCCGGCGCGGCATCGCAGCCGGGAGGACGCCATCGTGATGCGTTTCTCGTTTGCCACGGAGGGCGCAGATGGCGCTGCATGAATCGGTACTGGAAGAATTCGGACTCGCGCCGCTGTGGGTGCGTCGCGGAATGGCGGCGGCCGAGCAACCGGCTGTTGTTGAAGCCCAAGCCGAAGGCTTAGCGGGGCAGGGCACTGGCGACGTGGCCGGCTCGGGCGCGCGTCGTGACGATGCGCACGGGTCGCAGCCCGCCGCGGCTGCCGTCACGCGCCCGCTGGAGACTGTGCGTGCGCCGGAAACCGCGCCATCCGCCGTGCGCTTCCAGCAAACCGCACCGTCTGCCGTGCGTCCGCAGCAAACCGCGTCGTTCGCAGCGGGAGCGCCGGAAACCGCGTCGTTCGCAGCGGGAACGCCGGAAACCTCGTCGTTCGCGTCGCCTGCGCCTGAACCCGCACCGTCCATGCTACGGGCGCCGGCAAGCGCCTCGGCCGCCCCACACGCGGGCGAGGCGCGAAGCGCCGACGCCGCGCACGGCGAACACCGCGTGCGGCCCGCACAAGAACCAGCGCAGGCAGCGCAAGAGCGGTCGCAAATGCCCGCGGAAAAGCGTCACCCAATACCCCAGCCGCCGCCATCACGCATGCCCGAGCCGCCGGTTTTCGACGCGCCACCGGACGACGATTTCGCGTGGTTCGACGACCTGCCGACCCACGCGCCCGCGGACGCCCGTAGCGAGGCGCCCGCAGCTCCCGCAATCCACACGCTCGACTGGGACGCGCTAAGCGAGCGCGTCGCCGCCTGCCGCCTTTGCCGTCTATGCGAGAAGCGCACGAATACGGTGTTCGGCGTCGGCGACCGCGGTGCTGACTGGATGCTGATCGGCGAAGCGCCGGGTGAGAACGAAGACCGTCTGGGCGAGCCGTTCGTCGGCCAGGCCGGCAAGCTGCTCGACAACATGCTGCGTTCGCTGACGCTCGCGCGCGACACCAACGTGTACATCGCGAACGTGATCAAATGCCGGCCGCCTGGCAACCGCAATCCCGAACCGGACGAAGTCGCGCGTTGCGAGCCGTATTTGCAACGTCAGGTGGGGCTGGTCAAGCCGAAGCTGATCGTCGCGCTCGGCCGCTTTGCGGCGCAAAGTCTGCTGAAAACCGACGCGAGCATTTCGTCGCTGCGTGGTCGCGTACACGAGTACGAAGGGGTGCCCGTGATCGTCACCTATCATCCCGCGTATCTGCTGCGCAGTCTGCCCGACAAGGCGAAAGCCTGGGCCGACCTGTGCCTCGCGCGCGACACGTGGCGTGCGGCGGGCGGTGCGCCGTCGAACGCGTCGAAGTGACGGCTGCCGAGGGGCCGGCGGCCGGTTCCACCGGCGCACCCGGCATGGATGCCGCGAGCCGCGCTGCGCTGCTCGACACTTTGCATGATCCCGCCGTGCGCGATCTCGCCTGGTTATTGCTGAGCGCCGATCTGTTGCGCCCGCAACCACCGGTGGGCATCCTGGCGAATCCCTTCGATACGCCGCAGGAAGCGCAGGCGAGCGTCGCGTGGCTGCGCGCGCTCGACGCCGCGCCCGAATCCTTGCATCACGATCTCGCGGCGACGCGCATCACGCGTCTCGGCCGCTATGCCGAACGGCTGCTCGGCTGGTTTCTGCAACATGGGCCGGCGGCGCGACTGGTGGCCGCGGGCGTGCCCTTGCGGCGCGCGGGCGTCACGCTCGGTGAATGCGATTTTCTGGTCCAGACGCGGCGGGGCGCGCGTCTGCATTGGGAACTGGCCGTGAAGTGCTATCTGCACGCCGGCGAAGCACGCGGGGAGTTGGCTGCGGTGTTGCCCGCGCAATCACGCACGCAGTTACCCAGACAGTCACCCGCGCGGTTATCAGACTACGTTGGCCCGAATCTGAAAGACCGTTTCGACCTCAAGCTCGCCCATGTGCTGAATCACCAGTTGCCGTTGAGCGCGCGTGAGGAGTTCGCATCGGTCGGCTATCCGGGGCCGTGGACGCCGCAGATGTTCATCAAAGGCTGGCTGTTTTACCGGCACGGCGAAACTCCGCTCGATCCCGTCGAACTCGATCCAGCGCATGGCCGTGGCTGGTGGGTGACGCGCAGCGATTGGCCGGCCTTCGCTGCAGGCAACACGCAAAAGTGGCGGCCTTTGCCGCGGCTGGAATGGCTTGCGCCGCGGCGTCATTCAGCTGACGAGGCGCAGGCCGCAGGATTGGTTTTCGTCGATGCGCACACTCTCGCCGGGCAAACCTCGCATCAGCATGGACCGGCGATGGTCGCCGCGTTCACCGAAGACGGCGCGGGCAACCTGATCGAGCGCTCGCGCGGCTTCATCGTGCCGGACGAGTGGCTCGAGCAGGCACAAAACTACGCGCGCGAGCAGCAGCGGGGAAGCGGAGAGACCGGCGCGTAATATGGCCGCCGACTCAGACGGCAAACTCAGAGGCGAGCCCAACCGGCCAGCCCCGCCCACGCTCCCCTCACCACCACCGATAAAAATGATGCACCGGCCCGACGCCGCTGCCGACGTCGAGTCGATCGCTCGCCTGCAGCGCGCCGGTCAGATACTGCTTCGCGTCGGCGACGGCGCTCGCCAGATCGCCGCGTTGCGGAATCAGCGCCGCGATCGCCGACGACAGCGTGCAGCCCGTCCCGTGCGTATTCTTCACCGGCACACGCGGGCCGCCCAGACGCAGCGTGCCGCTCTCCTGCACCAGCCAGTCCGGACTATCCGTCGCGCTCAGATGGCCGCCTTTCATCAGCACCGCACGCGCACCGAGCGCGCGCAGCGCTTCGCCTTGCTCGACCATGCCTGCTTCATCGGTCGCGGCCGGCACGCCGAGCAGCGCGGCGGCTTCCGGCAAATTCGGCGTCAGCAGATCGGCGAGCGGCAGCAATTCGTCGCGCACCGCCGCGACCGCGTCGGGCAGCAGCAACGCGTGATTGCTCTTGGAAATCATCACCGTGTCGAGCACGATGTGCTTCGGCTTGTGCCGGCGCAGCGCGTCGGCCACGGCGCGCGCGATCGGCGCGTTCGCCAGCATGCCGATTTTTACGGCGTCGATGCGGATGTCGTCGAACACCGCGTCGAGTTGCGCGGTAATGAAACCGGGGTCCGGCGCGTGAATCGCGGTGACGCCGCGCGTGTTCTGCGCGGTGAGCGCGGTGATCACGCTCGCGCCATACGCGCCGAGCGCCGAGAAAGCCTTCAGGTCGGCCTGAATACCGGCGCCGCCGCCGGAATCGGAACCGGCGATCGTCAGCACATTGGGAATCGGTTGAGTCATGGCAAAGCGAGGAAGGAGGAAGGCGCGGGCCCCGAGGTGAGCGGACAACCCGGCGCGGGTCAGTGCTTGGCTTCGCCGATCAGCGCGACCGAGTCGAACGCGCGCTGGTTGGCCTGGTGGCGCCGCATGACGAACCACATCATCACGCACACGAAGGTGCCGAACAGCACGATCACCGCCGTGACCGGCACGTCGAGCCAGACCAGCACGGCGTAGAGGCACAGCATCACGAGCACGGAAAGGTTTTCGTTGAAGTTCTGCACGGCGATCGAGTGACCCGCCGACAGCAGCACGTGACCGCGATGCTGGAGCAACGCGTTCATCGGCACCACGAAAAAGCCCGACAGGCCGCCGACGATCATCAGGAACACATACGCGACGATCAGATAGCCCGGCACATGCATGCGGCCGAAATAGAGCCCCCAATGGGCGGGGAACAGATCGCGCGTGTAAAACGCCATCAGCATCACGGCGATGCCCATCATGATGCCGACCGGCAACACCGAGAGCGACTTCTTCAACGGCACGCGCGAGGCCGCGAAAATCGCGCCGGCCGCCACGCCCACGGCGACCACCGCCTGCAGGATGGCCGCCTCGGAGAGCGACATGCTGAGCGACACTTCGGCCCACTTCAGGACGATGAATTGCAGCGTCGCGCCGGCGCCCCAGAACAGGGTGGTGACGGCGAGCGAAATCTGCCCGAGCTTGTCGCGCCACAGCACGAGAAAACAGTCGGCGAAATCGGTGACGAGCTTGATCGGGCCGCGCTCCTGTTTCGGATAGCGCGCGCCGGTGTCGGGAATGCGCAGATTGAACAGGGCGGCGATCACATAGATCACCATGATCACCAGCATCGCCGCCTCGGCGGGCGTGTTGACGGTGGGAATGTGATGCCGCAGGATCGGCGCGGCAATATGCGGGCTGATGAGCGCTCCGCCGAGCACGGTGCCGAGAATGATCGAGCCGACCGTCGTGCCTTCGATCCAGCCGTTCGCGGCGACCAGCCGGTCAGGCGGCAGCAGCTCGGTGAGAATGCCGTATTTGGCGGGCGAATAGGCCGCCGCGCCGAAACCCACGATGCCATACGCAATCAACGGATGCGCGCCGACCAGCATCGTGATGCAGCCGACCACCTTGATCGTGTTGGTGACGAACATCACGCGTCCTTTCGGACGGGAATCGGCGAAGGCGCCCACGAAGGCGGCGAGAACGACGTACGACAGCACAAAGAACAACTTGAGCAGCGGTGTCATCCAGTTCGGGGCGTGAAGATCTTTCAGCAGTGCGATAGCGGCGATCAGAAGCGCATTGTCGGCCAGCGACGAAAAAAACTGCGCGGCCATGATGGTGTAAAAACCTTTTTTCATCTGATGCGATGCTGTCCTCGCTGCGGTCTGTCCGCCCCGGCCGCTGGTTGAGCGTCCGGGCTTATGCCGTTCGAAATGGGTTGTGCGCACGGCTTTATATCATGAAAATAGCTGGATTCGGACTAGCAAAATCCTTGATCGCACCGCCCAGCGGGCTGCCGAGCGCTGAAAACGCCCTGTAAGCCGCTGATTCGCAAGCGTCTTTACGAAAATATCCCATGCCGCGCCCCCTTTCAGCCACGATTCATACCTCCGCTCTCGCCAATAACCTGGCCGTCGCCCGGCGCCACGCGCCGAAATCCAAAATCTGGGCTGTCGTCAAGGCCAATGCTTATGGGCATGGCCTTGCGCGCGTCTTCCCGGGCCTGCGCGCCACCGACGGCTTTGGGTTGCTGGACCTCGAAGAAGCCGTGAAGTTGCGTGAATTGGGTTGGGCCGGGCCAATTCTTCTGCTCGAAGGCTTCTTTCGCCCGACTGACATCGACGTGATCGACCGTTACAGCCTGACCACCGCGCTCCATTCGGACGAACAGTTGCGCATGCTCGAAATGGCGCGGCTGTCCAAACCGGTCAACATCCAGCTGAAGATGAACACTGGCATGAACCGCCTCGGTTACACGCCGGAGAAGTTCCGTGCCGCGTGGGAACGCGCGCGCGCCTGCCAGGGCGTCGGCCAGATCACCCTGATGACCCATTTCTCGGACGCCGACGGCGATCGCGGCGTCGACTATCAGGTGGAGGCGTTCGAGCGCGGCGCGCAGGGCATTGCCGGCGCGCGCAGCCTGGCCAATTCGGCGGCCACGCTGTGGCATCCGGCCACGCACTTCGATTGGGTGCGTCCGGGCATCATCATGTACGGCGCGTCGCCCTCCGGCGTCCATGCCGCGATTCAGGGCACCGGCTTGCAGCCGGCCATGACGCTCGCCTCGGAACTGATCGCCGTGCAAACGCTCAGCGAAGGCCATACGGTCGGCTACGGTTCGTCGTTCAAGGCGCGCGGCCCGATGCGCATCGGCGTGGTGGCCTGCGGCTACGCGGACGGCTATCCGCGCGTCGCGCCGGAAGGCACGCCGGTGATCGTCGACGGCGTGCGCACGCGGGTCGTCGGCCGCGTGTCGATGGACATGCTCACCGTCGACCTGACGCCGATTCCGACCGCCAACGTCGGCTCGCGCGTCGAGCTGTGGGGTAACGCGCTGCCGATCGACGACGTCGCCCAGGCGTGCGGCACCATCGGTTATGAGCTGATGTGCGCCGTGGCGCCGCGCGTGCCGGTGCGTGCGGAGTAAAGGTCGCCAAGTAAAGGTCGCGAAGTAAAGGTCGAACATGGGCGCGGGCTGGTGCCTCGCGCCCAGCGGAAGTTCCAATCCAAAGAACAGCAACACAGGCAACAAGCGCGTGGCTAAACCCAAGACGGTGTACATCTGTAGTGAATGCGGCGGGCAATCGCCGAAATGGGCCGGCCAGTGCCCCTCATGCAATGCCTGGAACACGTTGGTCGAGTCGGTGGCGGAAGCGCCTTCCACGCACCGCTTCCAGTCGCTCGCGAAGAGCGCGCCGGTGCGCCGTCTCGCCGATATCGAAGCGTCCGACGTGCCGCGCTTTTCCACCGGCGTGAGCGAGTTCGACCGCGTGCTCGGCGGTGGTCTGGTGCCGGGCGGCGTGGTGCTGATCGGCGGCGATCCGGGCATCGGCAAATCGACGCTGTTGCTGCAATCGCTTGCGGAAATCGCCGCTGACAAACGCGCGCTTTACATCAGCGGCGAAGAATCCGCCGCGCAGATTGCGTTGCGCGCGCAACGACTTTCGCTGCTGGAGCCGGGCTCGAAGGCGAGCGAACTGCAACTGCTGGCCGAAATCCAGCTCGAAAAAATCCAGGCGACGATCGCCGAGCAGCGACCCGATGTCGCGGTGATCGACTCGATCCAGACGGTCTATTCCGACGCGCTGACTTCCGCGCCGGGCTCGGTCGCCCAGGTGCGCGAGTGCGCGGCGCAGCTCACGCGCATTGCCAAGCAGTCGGGCACCACCATCATCATGGTCGGCCACGTGACCAAGGAAGGCGCGCTGGCGGGGCCGCGCGTGCTGGAACACATTGTCGATACGGTGTTGTACTTCGAAGGCGACACGCATTCGTCGTATCGTCTCGTGCGCGCGATCAAGAACCGTTTCGGCGCGGTGAATGAGCTCGGCGTGTTCGCCATGACCGAGCGCGGCTTGCGCGGCGTGGCCAATCCGTCGGCGCTGTTTCTGTCGCAGCATGAGCAGTCGGTGCCGGGTTCCTGCGTGCTGGTGACGCAGGAAGGCACGCGGCCGCTGCTGGTCGAAGTGCAGGCGCTCGTGGACGCCGCCAACGCGCCGAACCCGCGGCGCCTGGCGGTCGGCCTGGAGCAGAACCGGCTCGCGATGCTGCTGGCGGTGCTGCACCGGCATGCGGGCATCGCGTGCTTCGACCAGGACGTGTTCCTGAACGCCGTGGGCGGTGTGAAGATTACCGAGCCCGCCGCCGACCTGGCCGTGCTGCTCGCGATCCACTCGTCCATGCGCAACAAGCCGTTGCCCAAGGGGCTGGTGGTGTTCGGGGAAGTGGGTCTCGCCGGTGAAATCCGGCCGTCGCCGCGCGGTCAGGAGCGTCTGAAGGAGGCCGCCAAACTGGGCTTCTCAGTCGCGGTGATTCCCAAGGCCAATGCGCCGAAGCAGCCGATAGAAGGCTTACAGGTCGTTGCGGTCGAGCGGATCGAACAGGCCATCGACCGGGTCCGAACGCTCGAATAGACGGGGCTCGTGCGCCTCCAGGCGCCCGCCGCTCCGTAATGGCCGGTAAATATCTCCATATTGGCTGTAACCTGCCGGACATTCCTTTTTCCTAAGCTGCAAGGGTTTGCATCCCTTCCGGTGCCCGAAAAAGGATCGCGCCTTGAAACAGTCATATGAAACCGTAGCCGAGCGGCCGATACAGGTGCGCGGTTGCCGCGTCTCCGCGCCCATTCGCCAGCCATGGGGCGGCGCCTGCCGGATCGTCGAGTGGATCGACACGGCGGGGCAGATTTCGCGGCGGGTGGTGGCCGAACACGCCACGGCCGCCGAAGTCCGCGCGACGATCGACCGTCATGTGGAAGGCCGCAAGCACATGCTGTACGACGATGAAAAGACGCCGCGTCAGACCTTGCCGCGGCAGACTGCCGCGCGGCGTTGAGGGCGTTGAGGGCGGTAAGGCGCGGCTTCTCCCGCGCGTTACCGGACCAACCGGTCTTCCTCGTCTTCGCCGCGTACGTTCGCCGCATCGTAAGCCTGCGGATTGAACAGCGGATGGCGCGCGGCTTCGGCCGCTGTCAGCACTGGCGAGACACAGCAGTCGAGCGCCTCCAGCATCACCACCCATTCTTCCAGCGGACGCTTGCCGATCACCTCGGCGAGTTCCTGCGTGAGCGCGGCTGCGTCCGGGCCACCAATGGCCTGGCCGAGACTCCAGTGGCGCGTGGCCCATTCGGGCCGGTCGAGCGCCATGCAGAGCGTTTCCCAGAACTTCAATTCGAGCGCGCCGACCGCGAGCCAGCGGTTATCGAGTGTGCGGTAGAGGTTGTAGCAGGGCACGCCGCCATTCAGCAGACCGGCGCCTGCGGCCGGCGCCGCGCCTTCATTGGCGAGCGCAACCTGCGCCACGACGTTGTGCGCGTAGGTGACGTGCGTCATGGATACGTCGACGAAGCGGCCTGTGCCGCCGCGCGACACCTGCCATAACGCCGCGAGAATCTGCGTGACTGCGCTCAAGGCACCGCCGAGCAGATCGGCAATCTGAAAATTGGGCAGGATCGGCGCGCCGTCACGGCCCGCCAGTTGGTCGAGCACACCCGCGTAGCCGATGTAGTTCAGATCGTGACCGGCGTGATCGACGAATGGACCGCTCGCGCCGTAGCCGCTGATCGCGCAATAGACCAGCCGGGGATTGACCGCGCGCAACGTGTCGTAGCCGATGCCGAGCCGCTCCATCACGCCGGGCCGGAAACTCTCGATCAGCACATCCGCTTCGGCCGCGAGCGCGCACAGCACGTTGCGCCCCGCCTCGGATTTGAGGTCGAGGCGCGTTTCGCGCTTGCCGCGATTCACCAGCCGGTAGAACGCGCCGGGCCGCCCGGCCACGCGATCGCTCGACGATTGCATCATCGTGCGGGTGGGGTCGCCGGCGCCTGGCGCTTCGATCTTCAGCACATCGGCGCCCAGCTCGGCCAGCCGCAAGGCGGCCACCGGCCCCGGCAGCAGGCGAGTCAGGTCGAGCACTCGCAAACCTTGCAGCGCGGGCGGCGCGGGACTGGCCGATGAGCTGGCCGGTGACCTGGCCGATGACTTGGCCGATGACTTGGCCATCGTTGCGGCCGTTGAGACGGATGATGTCGCAGAAGACAAAGCCAACCTCTCGTCGATGCCGGCGCGGACCTGAAACAGCGTGCCGCTAACCGATTTGTTCGAGTTCCTCGTGAGTCTCGAGCCATTCGGCTTCGAGCGCTTCGAGGCGCGCGTTCACGTCTGCCTGACGGCGGATCGCCTCCGTCAGTTTGCTTTTCTGTGCGGGCTCGTAACTCGCCGGATCGGCGACGAACGCATCGAGCGTCGCTTTCTCCGCGTTGAGCGCGTCCATTTCCTTTTCGATCTTGGTGATCCGGCTTTGCAGCGGTTTTTTCAGATGCGCGAGCTTCTGACGCGTTTCGGCTTCGAGGCGCCGCTGTTCCTTGCGGTTGACGCCGTTGTCCGCACCGCCGTCAGCGCCATTGCCGCCGTTCGACGCCGTGCCCGCCTTGAGCGCCGCGCGCTGTTCGGCCGCGTGCTGAAGCAGCCAGTCGCGGTAGTCGTCGAGGTCGCCGTCGAACTCCTGCAGGCGATGTTTCGCGACCAGCATGAACTGATCCGTGGTGGCGCGCAGCAGGTGCCGGTCGTGCGACACCAGAATGAGCGTGCCTTCGAACTGGGCGAGCGCCATGGTCAGCGCGTGACGCGTTTCGAGATCCAGGTGATTGGTCGGTTCGTCGAGCAGCAGCAGGTTCGGCTTTTGCCAGATGATCAGCGCGAGCGCGAGGCGGGCCTTTTCGCCGCCTGAGAAGGGCGCGATCTTCGAGGTCGCCATCTCGCCGGAAAAGTTGAAGCTGCCGAGGAAGTCGCGCAATTCCTGCTCGCGCGTGTCCGGGGCGAGGCGCGCGAGGTGCTGCAACGGCGTGTCGTCGGGGCGCAGGGTTTCGAGCTGATGCTGCGCGAAATAGCCGATGCGCAGCCCCTTGCCTTCCCGCACGTGGCCGCCGAGCGCCTCGAGCGTGCCGGCGAGCGTCTTGATCAGCGTGGACTTGCCTTGGCCGTTCGCGCCAAGCAGACCGATGCGCTGCCCGTTCTGGATCGACAGCATGACGTGATCGACGATCGGAATCTCGACGCCCGGTTCGTCTTCGCTGCGATAGCCGCAGCGCACGTCTTCCATCACCATCATCGGATTCGGCGCGGAATCGGGCGTGCGGAACTCGAACGTGAACGGCGAGGCCGCATGCGCCGGCGCGATCAGCTCCATCTTTTCCAACGCCTTGACGCGGCTTTGCGCCTGGCGCGCCTTGGTGGCCTGCGCCTTGAAGCGGTTGATGTAACTCTGCAAATGCTCGACCGTGCGCTGCTGTTTCTCGTATGCGCTTTGCTGCAACGCGATCTGCTGCGCGCGCAGCACTTCGAATTGCGAGTAATTGCCGCCGTAGCGCTTGATCTGCTGCTGCTCCAGATGCAGCGTGACGTTGCATACGGAATCGAGGAATTCGCGGTCGTGCGAGATCACGATCAGCGTGCCCGGATAACGGGCCAGCCAGTCTTCCAGCCAGACGATCGCGTCGAGATCCAGGTGGTTGGTCGGTTCGTCGAGCAGCAGCAGGTCGGAGCGGCACATCAGCGCCTGCGCGAGATTCAGCCGCATGCGCCAGCCGCCCGAAAAGCTGCTGACCGGTTCGCGTGTCTGGTCGAGCGTGAAGCCGAGCCCTAGCAGCAGGGCTTCGGCGCGCGCGGGCGCGGTGTAACCGTCGGCGTCGGCGAATGCGGCGTGCGCCTCGCCTTCGGCCGCGCCGTCATGGGCGGCGGAGGCGGCGGCAATGCGCGCTTCGATCGTGCGTAAGGCGGCGTCGCCATCCAGCGTGTAGGCGAGGGCGGTTTTGTCCGCGGCCGGCGTTTCCTGCGCGACGTGCGCGATCTGCCAGGTCGGCGGGATCGAAAAATCGCCGCCGTCCGCATGCAGCTCGCCGCGCAGCACGGCGAACAGCGTTGACTTGCCCGCGCCGTTCGCCCCCACCAGGCCGGCCTTTTCGCCGGGATTGAGGGTGAACGTGGTGTTGTCGAAGAGCGGCTTGGTGCCGCGCGCTAGGCTGAACTGGTTAAAGCGGATCACGAAAAGGCCGGCTGGAGAAAACCGCTATTTTAGACTGCCGGGGCTGACACCGGGCGCTCAGCCGGGATCGGCCATTCGGCCGACTGTATCGGCGAAGCTTTTGGCATAGACTGACGGCTTTTACGGGGGGAGCACATGGCATCGATTTATTCGTTTTCGGCGCGCACGCTGGGTGGCGAGGAAGTGAGCCTTGGGCAGTATGACGGCAAGGTTTTGCTGATCGTCAATACGGCAAGCGAATGCGGGTTCACGCCGCAGTACGCCGGCTTGCAAAAGCTGTACGACACCTACGCGGCGCGCGGGCTCACGGTACTCGGTTTTCCCTGCAACCAGTTCGGCAAGCAGGAGCCGGGCGACGCCGCGCAGATCGGCAGCTTCTGCGAAAAGAATTACGGCGTGACTTTCCCGATGTTCGATAAGGTCGACGTGAACGGTGCGAACGCGCATCCGCTGTTCCGCTACCTGACCGGTGAAGCGCCGGGTGTGCTCGGTCTGGAGGCGATCAAGTGGAATTTCACCAAGTTTCTGATCGACCGTGACGGCAACGTGGTGAAGCGTTACGCGCCGCTGACGAAGCCCGAGGCGATTACCGAGGATATCGAAAAGCTGCTGTGAGACGCGGTGGGAAACAAGAGTTGGCCTCGCGTCGTCGCTAAAGGCCGGTACTGTTGCGACACGGCTGCAGCGCAAGCGCCCTTACGGCCTTGGGTTAGTCCTGGGCGTTAGTCCTTAGCGCGGCTGCCTTGCTGGACTGCTTAGAATCGGCAGCCGGCCGGCTGGGCGCGGGCGCCGACTTCAGTTTCACGCCGTTGCGGCGAATCAGCGCTGTTTGCAGCAGCGCGGCCTCACAGAATTGGCGAAAACAGCCGCGCTACGTGCATGAGCACGCGCTTCAAGGCGCTTGCCTGCCGGTACTCGTTGCGGTCGATTTCGCGCGATTCGGCGAAGTCGGCCAGCAGCATCGTTTCGACCTCTTCGGCGAAGCCGCGATCCACGGTCAGCACCATGATCTCGAAGTTCAGGCGGAACGAGCGGTTGTCGAGGTTGGCGCTGCCGACTGCCGCGGCCACGCTGTCGATCAGCACGACCTTCTGATGCAGGAAGCCCGGCTGGTAGCGGAAGATCCGGATGCCCGCGCGCAGCGAGTCATACGCATACAGCTTCGAGGCCGCGAACACGACGAGGTGATCGCGCCGGCTCGGAATCAGAATGCGTACGTCCACGCCGCGCAGCGCCGCGAGCCGTAATGCCGAGAACACGGCTTCATCGGGAATCAGGTAGGGCGAGGTGATCCAGATCCGCTCGCGCGCCGCATTGATCGCTTCGACGAAAAAGAGCGAGCAGGTCTCCTGCTTGTCCGCCGGGCCGCTCGGCACCACGAGGCAATGCATGCCCCGGCCGCCATCAGGCTGGATGGCCGGAGGGGGCGGCATGTCGAATTCGGGCAACTGCTGCGTGGCCCAGTGCCAGTCTTCGGTGAAGACGAACTGAATGCTTGCGACCGCGGGGCCGCGCACTTCGATATGCGTATCGCGCCATGGCGAAAGTGGTGGCTTGCCGCCGAGATATTCCACGCCCACGTTGTGTCCGCCGACAAACGCGCGTTCGCCGTCCACCGAAACGATCTTGCGGTGATTGCGGAAGTTCACCTGCAGACGGTTGACGAAGCGGCGATGGGTGGCGAACGGATGCGTCTCCACGCCGCCCGCGCGTAGCGCCGCCACATAGCGGTGAGGCAGATCGAAGCTGCCGATGCTGTCGTACAGGAAGTAGACGCGCACGCCCTGTTTTGCTTTCGCAATCAGTGCGTCTTTGAGCATCTCGCCGAGCGCGTCGTCGCGCACGATGAAGAACTGCACGATTACGTAACGGCGCGCATTCTCGATCGCCTCGAAGATGGCCTCGAAAGTCGCCGCGCCGTTGACCAGTGTGCGCACCGTGTTGCCGGGCAGAAACGGCATGCCGCCAAGACGCGTGAGCGAATGCACGAGCCTGCCGCCCAGCTCCAGCGTGGGCAGGTTCGCCGACGAAGCGCGCGTGTCCCATTCCGGCGGATGCGCGCGTGTGCGCAGCAGTTCGTTTTCGACGCGGCGCGCGTCCGCATAGCCGGCAAACTTGCTGCGGCCGAGGAACAGATACGGGATCAGCGTCAGATAGGGCATTGCGACCAGCGACACGGCCCACGCAATCGCGCCTTGCGATGTGCGGGTGTTCAGAATCGCATGGCACGCCGCGACCACGCCGAGAATATGGCAGAGGCCGACCAGCGTGCCGATGTGAAGCAGGTCGAATTGCATAGGTGGACGAAGGGTTGGCGAGGGGCTGGCCTGGCTGGCTCGATGAGCGCCGGGTAGCTGAGCTCGCCCATCTTACCGAACGCGCGTGCATTCGGGGCGCGTGCGGCTCGAGGCGGGCGGTTTTGCTGCGCGAGCGCAGCAAAACTTTAGACCGGCAAATCAGCCGCCTGAATCAGGAACACGTTGTCGTCGCCGGCGCTGGTCGACAGCCAGACCAGATCGAGGCCGCCGAACGCCGCTTCCACGTGCGCGCGCTCATTGCCGATTTCCACCACCAGCACGCCTTCATCGGTCAGCCAGTTGCGCGCTTCGGCGATGATCCGGCGCACGATGTCCATGCCATCGGCGCCGCCCGCCAGCGCCATGTCCGGCTCGTGCTTGTATTCTGCGGGCAGTTCCTGCATGGACGCGGCGTTCACGTACGGCGGGTTGGTGATGATCACGTCGTAGCGGCGCTCGGCGAGCGGCGCGTACAGATCGCCTTCGAACAGGGCGATGCGGTCGTCGAGCTTGTAGTCCGTGACGTTGCGCGTGGCGACTTCCAGCGCGGGCGCGGACAGATCCACCGCGTCGATATCCGCGTTCGGGAACGCATGGGCCGCGAGAATCGCGAGGCAGCCCGAGCCGGTGCACAACTCCAACACGGCGCTCACCTGTTCGGGATCTTCCACGTAGGGCTGCAAACCGTCCTGCAGCAGTTCGCCGATGAACGAGCGCGGCACGATCACGCGTTCGTCCACATAGAAGCGGAAGCCGTGCATCCACGCTTCCTGCGTGATGTAGGCGGCCGGCACGCGCTCGGTGGCGCGGCGCTCGATCACGTTCAGCACGGCGTCGATTTCAGCGGCGCTCAAACGCGCGTCGAGAAACGGCTCCAGCAGATCGAGCGGCAGATGCAGCGTGTGCAGGATCAGATAGGCGGCTTCGTCGTAAGCATTGGCCGAACCGTGGCCGAACGACAGATCGGCCTGGTTGAAGCGCGAAACCGCGAAACGCAGCAGGTCGCGAACGGTGGAAAACGGGAGCGTCATCGCAATAGTCCTTGGGTCACGCAATCAGTTGTTCGAGCACGCGGCGGTACACGTTTTTCAGCGGCTCGATGTGTGCGACTTCGATATGTTCGTCGATCTTGTGGATGCTGGCGTTCAGCGGGCCGAATTCGATCACCTGCGGGCAGATGCGCGCGATGAAGCGGCCGTCCGAAGTGCCGCCGGTCGTCGACAGTTCGGTGGTCACGCCGGTTTCGTCCTTGATCGCCTTGGCAAGCGCGTTCGACAGATCGCCGCGCGGCGTGAGGAACGGCAGCCCGCTCACGGTCCATTGCAGATCGTAATCGAGCCCGTGTTTGTCGAGAATCGCGTGCACGCGCGCCTGCAAACCTTCCACCGTGCTCGCCGTCGAAAAACGGAAGTTGAACATCACGTCCGCGTGGCCGGCAATCACGTTGGTCGCGCCGGTGCCGCTGTGAATGTTCGACACTTGCCACGTGGTGGGCGGGAAATATTCGTTGCCGTCGTCCCAGCGCTCCGCCACCAGTTCGGCGAGCGCGGGCGCGAGCAGATGCACCGGATTTTTCGCCAGATGGGGATAGGCGATATGGCCTTGCACGCCCTTGACGATAAGCTTGCCGGACATCGAACCGCGCCGGCCGTTCTTCACCATATCGCCGAGCTGCGCGCTCGAAGTGGGTTCGCCGACGATGCAGTAGTCCATGCGTTCGCCGCGCGCCTGCAGCGCCTCGACGACCTTGATGGTGCCGTCGGTGGCGGGGCCTTCTTCGTCGCTCGTGATCAGGAACGCGATCGAGCCGCGGTGCGCCGGGTGCGCGGCGACGAACTCCTCGCTCGCCACCACGAAGCCCGCGATCGACGCTTTCATGTCCGCCGCGCCGCGGCCGTACAGTTTGCCGTCACGCTGGGTCGGCTCGAACGGCGCCGAGTGCCACTGTTCGAGCGGGCCGGTCGGCACCACGTCGGTATGACCGGCGAATGTGAGCAGTTTGCCCTCAGTGCCGTCGACGCCGCGTTTCACGGCCCACAGGTTGGTCACGCCGTTCGATTCGATCGTCTCGTGCTCGAAGCCGAGCGCGGCCAGGCGTTCGATCAGGAGGCGCTGGCAATGCTGGTCGTCGGGCGTGACGGACGCGCGCGCGATCAGTTGTTCGGTAAGGGCGAGGGTGCCGGACATGGATTCGATACAAGCCACTTTGAAATGAAAAAATGCCGGCTGGCGGTTGAACACCGCAGCCGGCAACAGCTTTTGAGCCACGCGACCAGGGTCGCGTTTTACTACGTTTTGCGTTCGCGGCGCCGGCGCATGGACTCGCGCCAGACGGCTAGCAGATCCGGCGGCGCTCAACTCCGCGCGCCGGATCCGACGAACAGTGCTGCTCTTACGCAAACAGCGCTTCGTACTCGTCCGCGGAAAAACCGAGCGATTTCACGCGCCCGTTGACCACCAGCACCGGCCGCTTGATCACCGACGGCTTGTGGATCATCAACGCGATCGCGCCCGATTGCGTGTCCGCGGCCGCCTTCATGTCGTCGGACAGGGCGCGCCACGTGGTGCCGCGACGGTTCAGCAACGCGTCGAGCTTCACGTCTTTCAGCCAGTCCTGCACGAGCGGTTCGGTCACGCCATGCTTCTTGAAGTCGTGGAACTCGAACTCGACGCCGTGTTCTTCCAGCCACACGCGGGCTTTCTTCACGGTGTCGCAGTTCGGGATGCCGTAGACGACGGTTTTGGTGCCGCGCGCCATCAGTCGCCTCGCAGCAGCTCGTTCAGGCCGACCTTCGCACGCGTCTTGGCGTCGACCTTCTTCACGATCACGGCGCAGTAGAGGCTGTGCGAACCGTCTTTCGACGGCAGGTTGCCCGCCACCACCACCGAACCCGCCGGAATGCGGCCATACGTGACTTCGCCGGTTTCGCGGTCGTAAATCTTGGTGCTCTGGCCGAGGTACACACCCATCGAGATCACCGAATTCTCTTCGACGATCACGCCTTCCACCACTTCCGAACGCGCGCCGATGAAGCAGTTGTCTTCAATGATGACCGGGTTCGCCTGCAGCGGCTCCAGCACGCCGCCGATGCCCACGCCACCCGACAGGTGAACGTTCTTGCCGATCTGCGCGCACGAACCGACGGTGGCCCACGTGTCGACCATCGTGCCTTCGTCCACGTACGCGCCGATGTTGGTGTACGACGGCATCAGCACGACGTTCTTCGCGATGAACGAGCCGCGGCGCGCGATGGCGGGCGGCACCACGCGGAAGCCGCCGGCAGCGAAGTCTTCAGCGGTGTAGTTGGCGAACTTGGACGGCACCTTGTCGTAGAACTGCGAGTAACCACCCGCAGGCATGGGCGCGTTGTCTTCCAGACGGAACGACAGCAGCACGGCTTTCTTCAGCCACTGATTGACGACCCAGTCGCCGTCTTTCTTCTCGGCGACGCGCAGTGCGCCCTTGTCCAGTTGCTCGATGGCGTGGGCGACGGCTTCGCGCACGTCGGCCGGAGCGGCCTTCGGCGACAGTTCGGCGCGGTTTTCCCAGGCGGTGTCAATGATCTGCTGAAGTTGTTGCGACATATGCGTGCTTTATCGAAGAGTTGAAGTCTGAAGAAGGGGATGCGGTGCGCGAGGGTTGCAATCAGTGAAGACTCAACCCGCCAGCGCACGGCAAAAGTCGACGATCCGCTGCGCGCCTTGCGTGCATTCGTCGACGTCGGCGACGAGCGCCATGCGCACGAAATTGCGGCCGGGGTTCACGCCATGCGCTGTGCGCGCGAGGAACGAGCCCGGCAGAACCGTCACATTATAGTCGGCGTAGAGGCGCTGGGCGAACTCGGTGTCCGTGAGGCCCGTGCGCGAGACGTCCGCCCACAGGTAGAACGCGGCATCCGGCAGGCGCACGTCGAGCACCTCGGCGAGCATTGGCGTGACCGTGGAAAACTTCTGCACATACTTCGCACGGTTCTCGCGCACGTGCGCCTCGTCATTCCAGGCGGCGATGCTGGCATTCTGGAACACGGTCGACAAGGCCGCGCCGTGGTATGTCCGGTATAGCAGGAAGCTCTTGAGAATCGCCGCGTCGCCCGCGACGAATCCCGAGCGCATGCCCGGCACGTTCGAACGCTTGGACAGGCTCGATAGCATGATGAGCCGCTCGAACCCGCGGCCGAGCTTGTGGGCCGCTTCCAGACCGCCGAGCGGCGGGCTGGCTTCGTCGAAATAGATTTCGGAGTAGCACTCGTCCGAGGCGATCACGAAACCGTAGCGGTCCGACAGCGCGAACAGTTCGCGCCAGTCGTCGAGCGTGAGCACCGCGCCGGTCGGATTGCCGGGCGAGCAGACGTAAAGCAGCTGCGTGCGCGCCCAGATATCGGCCGGCACCGCCGAATAGTCGCAGGCAAAGTTGCGCGCCGGGTCGCTATTGACGAAGTACGGCTGCGCGCCGCCCAGAATCGCCGCGCCTTCGTAGATTTGGTAGAACGGGTTCGGACAGAGTACGATCGCAGGCTCGCCGTCAGCATTCTTTTTCGGGTCGAGCACGGTTTGGGCGAGGGCGAACAACGCCTCGCGCGAACCCGATACCGGCAGCACCTGGGTGGCCGGATCGACCGGCGGCAGGTTGTAGCGCTGCGTAACCCACTTCGCGATCGACTCGCGCAGGGCAGGCGTTCCGATCGTGGCCGGATACGCGGACAAGCCGCCGAGCGAGGCCACCACGGCGTCGCGGATCAGCGCCGGCGTGGGGTGTTTCGGCTCGCCGATGCCGAAGCTGATATGCGCGAGGCCGGCGTTCGGCGTGACGTCCGCGAAAAGCGCGCGCAGCTTTTCGAACGGGTAGGGCTGAAGGGAGTCGAGTAGCGGGTTCACTGGGCGGATCGAGCCTGATCGAAGATGGGCGCTGACGGATGCAGAAAGAAGCGGCGCACGCGCTGGCGGCGGTAAAGCGCAAAAACACGCTCGAAAGATGGCAGCAGCGGCGAGCGGATGATTATAGCGTGGTGAGCCTGGCGTGGCGGGCCTACCGTGGCGCAGGGTTTCGCGGGCGGGCCTGAGCCGGCGGCGCCGCGCCGCGCCACGCCAGGCCCGGCCCGGCCAGTTGAACGGTCAAGCAGATTAGGGACCCCGCGCCGGCAAGCACCGGCGCAACCCGCCAGGTGGCGCAGGCAATGCGCTGCAGCGGGAACGACGCGAGCCGCCGACGGTTCGCGCAAGCAAGAAGCAGGAGCAGCAATGTACGCAGCAGCCCCGGAGACATCCGGACACAACAGGCGCGGGAGCGCCGCGGTCCGTGACAGACACACCCCGAACGCCTCCGCAAGGAGTTCCGCACCATGACCAACTGGCTTCGCAACGGTTGGCCCACGCTCGCGATCATGCTGGGCGCGTCGGTGTGGGGAATGATCTGGTATCCATTGCGCATGCTGAATGCGCTCGGCGTGACCGGCACGGCAGCCAGCGCGCTGACGAGCGGCGCCGGCTGCCTGTTCGTGCTGCTGGTGCGGTATCGCGCGCTCAAGACTGTGCGCTGGCACTGGCTGCTGCCCGCTCTCGCGCTGGCCGCGGGCATCACCAACCTCGGCTTCGTGTGGGGTTCGATTCATGGCGAGGTGATGCGTGTGTTGCTGCTGTTCTATCTCACCCCGGCGTGGACCGCGCTCTTCGCGCACTTCATCCTGCATGAGCGGCTCACGTGGTCGGGGGCGGGGCTGGCCGCGCTGTCGCTAGCCGGCGCGATGACCATGTTGTGGTCGCCGCAACTGGGCATTCCCGTGCCGGGCAATCTCGCCGAATGGGCGGGCCTCGCGGGCGGCATGGGCTTTGCCATGAGCAACGTGCTGATTCTCAAGACGAGCCGCGTGTTGCCTGATATGAAGCCGGAAATGCGCACCGCGACGATCTTCGGCGGCGCGGCGATTTTCGGCGCCTGTGCTTCGCTATTCGAGGCGATGCCCGCGCCGCCCACCGGCGCGCATCTCGGCACGGCCGCGTTACTGGTGCTCGGCCTCGGTTTTCTGCTCGCGTCGAACAATATGCTGGTGCAGTACGGGCTCGCGCGCGTGCCGGCCAACCGCGCTTCGATCATCATGCTGTTCGAGATCGTAGTCACGGCGTTGTCGGCGTGGCTTTTCGCCGGCGAGACGCCCGGTCCGCGCGAATGGGCCGGCGGCGTGTGCATCGTGCTGGCCTCGGCGCTGTCCAGTTGGGTGCATCGGACCAAGGCCATGCCGCCCGATCCGGCCATTCAGGAAGAAAGCCTCGTGAATGAACGCAATGCAGACCTCGGCGAGCACAAGGACGGCAAGAACCCTCCACGCGCGATGGTATGATTGCCCCTCATTAGCCGGCACATGTCTGAACGCATGAAGCCGGCACCCGTGTCCCGAGGGTTTGTTGGGTTTCGCGGGCCGTGTCGCTCTTTCGGCGAACGGCTGGCGCGGCCTTCACGAGCCACCCATTTTTTCCCTTTTCAAACAGCGAAATCGCCGTGCGTCTGACCTCGATCAAACTCGCTGGCTTCAAGTCATTCGTCGATCCCACGCATTTCCAGGTTCCGGGCCAGCTAGTCGGCGTGGTCGGACCGAACGGGTGCGGCAAGTCCAATATCATCGACGCCGTGCGCTGGGTGCTCGGCGAATCGCGCGCCTCCGAGTTGCGCGGCGAATCGATGCAGGACGTGATCTTCAATGGCTCGACCGCGCGCAAGCCGGGTAGCCGCGCCAGCGTCGAACTCGTGTTCGACAATGCCGACGGACGTGCCGCCGGCCAGTGGGGGCAGTATGCCGAAATCGCCGTCAAGCGCGTGCTCACGCGCGACGGCACCTCGAGCTACTACATCAACAATCTGCCGGCGCGTCGCCGGGACATTCAGGACATCTTCCTCGGCACCGGTCTCGGGCCGCGCGCCTACGCGATCATCGGGCAGGGCATGATCGCGCGCCTGATCGAGGCGAAGCCGGAAGAGTTGCGCGTGTTCCTCGAAGAAGCCGCAGGTGTGTCGAAGTACAAGGAACGCCGCCGCGAAACCGAGAACCGGTTGCACGACACGCGCGAGAATCTGACGCGGGTCGAGGACATCGTCCGCGAACTGGGGGCGAACCTCGAGAAGCTGGAAGCGCAGGCGGTGGTCGCCACGCGTTACAAGGAATTGCAGACCGACGGCGAAGAGAAGCAACGGCTCTTGTGGCTGTTGCGCAAGAACGAAGCCGGCAGCGAGCAGGAACGCCAGCAGCGTGCGATCGAACAGGCCCAGATCGATCTCGAAGCGCACACTGCGAAGCTGCGCGAAGTCGAAGCGCAACTCGAAACGCTGCGCGTCGCGCATTACTCCGCGAGCGACGCGATGCAGGGCGCGCAAGGCGCGCTCTACGAGGCAAATTCTGAAGTCAGTCGGCTCGAAGCCGAGATCAAGTTCATCGTCGAATCGCGCAATCGCGTGCAGGCGCAGATCGCCGCGCTGAATGCGCAGCGTGAGCAGTGGCAGTCGCAGGCGCAAAAAGCGCAAGACGATCTCGCGGACGCCGAAGAACAACTGGCCGTTGCCGAAGAAAAAGCCGCGCTAGCCGAAGACGAAGCCGCCGCCAAGCACGACGCGATGCCCGCGCTCGAAGCGCGCTGGCGCGATGCGCAAACGGAGTTGAACGCCGAGCGCGGCGGGATCGCGCAAACCGAACAGGCGCTCAAGCTCGAAGCCGCGCATCAGCGCAATGCCGATCAGCAATTGCAGCAATTGCAGGCGCGTCACGAGCGTTTGAAGTCGGAAGCAGGCGGTCTCGACGCCCCCGACGAAGCGCAGCTCGAAGACTTGCGCATGCAGCTTGCCGAGCACGAAGAAATCCTGCACGACGCACAAACGCGTCTCGCCGACGCGCAGGAAACGCTGCCGCGTCTGGACGGCGAACGCCGCGCCGCGCAGGAGCGCGTGCAGGCGGAAAGCGCGCAGATTCATCAGCTCGACGCGCGCCTCGCCGCGCTCAAGCAGTTGCAGGAAAACGTCCAGACCGAAGGCAAGATCCAGCCGTGGCTCGAAAAGCATGAACTGGGCGGCTTGCCGCGTCTGTGGAAAAAGCTGCATGTCGAAGCTGGTTGGGAAGCTGCGCTCGAGGCCGTGCTGCGCGAGCGGCTCGCCGCGCTGGAAGTGTCGAACCTCGACTGGGTCAAGGCATTCGCCACCGACGCGCCGCCCGCCAAGCTCGCCTTCTACGCGCCGCCCGTGGCCGGGCAGCCGTCCGTCACGCCGCCCGCGCTGCGGCCGCTGCTGTCGCTGGTGCGGATCGACGACGCGGGCATCCGCGCGGTGCTCAACGACTGGCTCGGCCTCGCGTTCGTCGCCGACGATCTGCAGCAGGCGCTCGCCATGCGCTCGCAGTTGCCGGAAGGCGGCTCGTTTGTCGTCAAGGCGGGCCATGTGGTGACGCGCGTGGGCGTGCAACTGTATGCCGCCGACTCCGAACAGGCCGGCATGCTGGCCCGTCAGCAGGAAATCGAAAATCTGGCGCGCCAGGTGCGCGCGCAAGCCTTGCTCGCCGACGAGGCGAAGGCCGCCGCGATCCGCGCCGAAGCCGCGCACACGCAAGCCGCCCAGGCCTTGACCGAGGTGCGTCAGCAGGCGGAGCGCGCCACGCAGCGGGTGCACGCCTTGCAGATGGACGTGCTCAAGCTCACCCAGGCGCACGAGCGTTACACGCAGCGCAGCACGCAGATTCGCGAGGAACTCGAAGAGATCACCGCGCAGATCGAAGAGCAGCGCGCCATGCGTGCGGAGTCGGAAGCGAACTTCGAGCGTCACGATGGTGAGCTGGCCGAATTGCAGGCGCGTTTCGAAGATCATCAGCTGGCGTTCGAGGCGCTCGACGAACAACTCACCGCCGCGCGCGCTCAGGCCCGCGATCTCGACCGCGCCGCCACCGACGCGCGCTTTGCCGCGCGTAACATGGCGAACCGCATCGACGAATTGAAGCGCAGCATTCAGGTCGCGCACGAGCAGAGCGAGCGTGTCGCGGCGTCGCTGGAAGACGCGCGCGCCGAGCTGGAAACGATCAACGAGCAGACCGCGCACACCGGCTTGCAGGACGCGCTCGACATTCGCGCGGTCAAGGAAGAAGCGCTGCACGCCGCGCGCCTCGAACTCGACGATCTCACCGCCAAGCTGCGTGCCGCCGACGAAACGCGTCTCACGGCCGAGCGCGCGCTGCAGCCGTTGCGCGACCGGATCAACGAATTGCAGTTGAAGGAACAGGCGGCGCGCCTGAACGGCGAGCAGTTCATCGAGCAACTGGCCGCGGCCGGTGTCGACGAGGCGCAATTGCAGGCCAAGCTCACGCCGGACATGAAGCCGTCGTATCTGCAGGGCGAAGTCACGCGCATCAACAACGCGATCACCGCGCTCGGTCCGGTCAACATGGCCGCGCTCGACGAACTGAAGGCGGCGACCGAGCGCAAGTCGTTCCTCGACTCGCAATCGGCCGACCTGAACAGCGCGATCGAAACGCTCGAAGACGCGATCCGCAAGATCGACGCGGAAACGCGCACGCTGTTGCAAGGCACCTTCGACCAGGTGAACCAGCATTTCGGCGAACTGTTCCCGCGTCTGTTCGGCGGCGGCCAGGCGAGGCTGATCATGACCGGCGACGAGATTCTCGACGCCGGCGTGCAGGTCATGGCGCAGCCGCCGGGCAAGAAGAATTCGACGATTCACCTGCTGTCGGGCGGCGAAAAAGCGCTGACCGCCACCGCACTGGTGTTCGCGATGTTCCAGCTGAATCCCGCGCCGTTCTGTCTGCTCGACGAAGTGGACGCGCCGCTCGACGACGCCAATACGGAACGCTTCGCGAACCTCGTGCGTGCGATGTCGGACAAAACCCAGTTCCTTTTCATCTCGCACAACAAGATCGCGATGGAAATGGCGCAGCAGTTGATCGGCGTGACCATGCAGGAGCAGGGCGTGTCGCGGATCGTTGCCGTCGACATGGAAACGGCTGCGGGTTTCGCCCAGAATATCGTTTGAGTTGCGCTTGAGTTGCGCTTGATTTGCTTTTGAGTCGACATTCGCGGGTGTCCGCGTTCAGCGCAGCGGCCGTTGGCCGCGCGACACGTGAGCCGGGCGTAGAAGCCGCGCAGATAAAAGAATTGCTGATGGAGCATGCATGGACGAGTTGACACTCGGTTTGATCGGCGCGGGTGCCGTGGTGGTCGGGGGCGTGGTCGTGTACAACGCATGGCAGGGCGCGAAGGTGCGCCGCAAGATGCCGCGGCCAATGCCGGCCGACACCGCCGAGAACTTCGCGCGGGACGATCAGGAGGAACAGAGCCCGTTCATCGAGCCGGCCCGGCCGACCACGCGCCGCGAGCCGGTGGTGGGCGCCGAAGCGGCAGGAGAAATCGCGGCGGCGCGCGTCGAGCCGACTTTCGGCGGCCCCGCTACAGCGGCTGCGCCACTCGATACGCCGGCCGATATTCAGGCCGAGACGACCACGCCGAACGGCTACCCGGAAGCCGAGGGCGTGGCTGAAGCCGAAGGCGGCGAGCACGCGCAGGCCGGCAAGTCCGCGCAAGCCGCTCACCAGACCGACGAACCGGCCGAGCCGATTCTGCCAGCCGCCACGACGATTTCGTCCGCGCCGCCGGCTATCGTCGATCGCCGCATCGACTGTATCGTGCCGATTCGTTTGAATGGCCCGGTCGCTGGCGACAAGGTGATCCCGCTTGCGCAACGTCTGCGCCGCGCGGGCAGCAAGCCGGTACATATCGAGGGCAAGCTCGAAGGCGGCGCGTGGGAACTGCTGCAAAACGGCGCGCGCTACGAAGAGTTGCGCGCGGCCGCGCAGTTGGCCAATCGCAGCGGCGCCCTCAACGAACTGGAGTTCTCCGAGTTCGTCACCGGCGTGCAGCAATTTGCCGACGCGCTGGATGCGTCGCCGGAATTTCCCGACATGCTCGAAACGGTGGCGATGGCGCGCGAACTCGACGGCTTCGCCGCGCAGTGCGACGCGCAATTGTCGATCAACGTGCTCTCCGACGGCGCGCCCTGGTCCGCCAACTACGTGCAGGCGATCGCGTCGCAAGACGGGCTGCTGCTGTCGCGCGACGGTACGCGTTTCGTCAAGCTCGACGCGCGGCAAAGCCCGGTGTTCATGCTGCAATTCGGCGACACCAACTTCCTGCGCGACGACCTCACCTACAAGGGCGGCCAGATGATCACGCTGGTGCTCGACGTGCCGGTGGCCGACGAAGACATCCTGCCGTTCCGCCTGATGTGCGACTACGCAAAATCGTTGGCTGAGCGTATCGGCGGGCGGGTGGTCGACGACGGCCGCCGTCCGTTGCCGGAGACCGCGTTGCTCGCGATCGAAAAGCAGTTGATGACGCTCTATGCGAAGCTCGAACAGGCGGGGATTCCCGCGGGTTCGCCGGCCACGCGGCGCTTGTTCAGCCAGTAATCTTTTACGTTTTTACCGATGTCCGCAGCGGCCGCACGATGTGCGGCCGTTGTCGTTTCAGGCGGCGGTTTCGCGCGCGGCCGAGGACCGGATGCACCCCGTGCCGAAACTGGCCATTCGGCCGATGTAAAGGGGCACGCTTCCTGCGATAATCCAATGTCTGATTTTCACTGAAGAACCTTCCGACAGCATGGCCCGAACCCCCGTCTCACCCTCCGCAAGCAGTGCCCCGGCAGAGCGCGCCGCGTGGCTGCGCGCGGAACTCGAACGCGCCAATTACGCGTACTACGTGCTCGACCAGCCGGACCTGCCCGACGCGGAATATGACCGGCTGTTCAAGGAACTCGAGCGCATCGAGACGGAACATCCTGACCTGATCGTGCCGGATTCGCCCACTCAACGCGTGGGCGGCGAGGCGGCCAGCGGTTTCGAGCCGGTCGTGCACGACCAGCCCATGCTGTCGCTGAACAACGGTTTCGCGGACGAAGACATCGTTGCATTCGACAAGCGTATCGGCGATGCGCTCGGCAAAAACGCGAGCGAGCCCCCGGTGCCGGTCGATTACGCGGCCGAACTGAAGTTCGACGGCCTTGCCATCTCGCTGCGTTACGTCGACGGCGTGTTCGTTCAGGCGTCCACGCGCGGCGACGGCACGACCGGCGAGAACGTTACCGAAAACGTCCGCACGATCCGCTCCATTCCGCTCAAGCTCAAGGGCAAACGCGTGCCGGCCGTGCTCGACGTGCGCGGCGAAGTGCTGATGTTCAAGCGCGATTTCGAGCGTCTGAATGAACGTCAGCGGGCTGCTGAACAGAAGGAGTTCGCCAACCCGCGCAATGCGGCGGCGGGCAGTTTGCGGCAGCTCGATTCGAAGATCACCGCACAGCGGCCGCTGTCGTTTTTCGCTTATGGAATCGGCGTGCTCGAAGGCATGGACATGCCGGCCACGCATAGCGAACTGCTCGACTGGTACAAGGAACTCGGCTTGCCGGTGAATGGCGAACGCGCGGTGGTGCAGGGCGCAGAGGGCTTGCTGGGGTTTTTCCACGCCGTTGGCGAGAAGCGCGAGAAGCTGCCGTACGACATCGACGGTGTGGTGTACAAGGTCAACCGGCGCGATGAGCAGGAGGCGCTCGGTTTCGTGTCGCGCGCGCCGCGTTTCGCGCTCGCGCACAAATTCCCCGCGCAGGAGGCGCTCACCAGACTCGTCGCGATCGACGTGCAGGTGGGCCGTACCGGTGCGATTACGCCGGTGGCGCGGCTCGAGCCGGTGTTCGTCGGCGGCGCGACGGTCACGAACGCCACGCTGCATAACGAAGACGAAGTGCGCCGCAAGGATATCCGGATCGGCGACACGGTGATCGTGCGGCGCGCCGGCGACGTGATTCCCGAAGTGGTGAGCGCGCTGCTCGACCGGCGTCCTGAGGATGCCCGCGAGTTCGTCATGCCCACGCATTGCCCGGTGTGCGGCTCGAATATCGAGCGCTTGCCGGACGAGGCGATTGCGCGCTGTTCCGGCGGACTGTTCTGCCCGGCGCAGCGCAAGCAGGCGCTGTGGCATTTCGCGCAGCGGCGCGCGCTGGATATCGACGGACTGGGCGAAAAGATCATCGATCAACTGGTCGAGCAGAATCTCGTGCGTACGCCGGCCGATCTGTTCAATGTCGGCTTCGCGACGCTCGCCGAACTCGACCGCTTTGCGGAAAAGTCCGCGCAAAACCTGCTCGACTCGCTCGAAAAGGCCAAGCACACCACGTTGGCGCGCTTCATCTACGCGCTCGGTATTCGCCATGTGGGCGAGTCCACGGCAAAGGACCTGGCCAAGCACTTCGGCTCGCTGGATCCGATCATGGACGCGTCGGTGGAAGCCTTGCTGGAGGTCAACGACGTCGGGCCGGTAGTGGCCGAGTCGATTCATCAGTTCTTCGCCGAAGAGCACAACCGCACGGTGATCGAACAACTGCGCGCGCCGGGTAAAGTCACGTGGGCGGAAGGGCCGCCGGCGCCGAAAGCGCCTGTGGGCGTGCTGGCCGGCAAGACGGTCGTGTTGACCGGCACCTTGCCGAGCCTCGCGCGCGAAGAGGCGAAGGAAATGCTGGAGGCCGCCGGCGCGAAGGTGGCTGGCTCCGTGTCGAAGAAAACGGACTATGTGGTGGCGGGAGCCGAAGCTGGCAGCAAGTTGGCGAAGGCCGAGGAACTCGGCATTCCCGTACTCGACGAAGATGGTATGCGTAAGCTCCTGGAGGGGCAGTTATGATCCGCGAAATTCTTAAGATGGGCGATCCGCGCCTTTTGCGTATTGCCGATCCGGTCGATCACTTCGACACGCCCGAATTGCATGAACTCGTGAAGGACATGTTCGAGACCATGCATGACGCCAATGGCGCGGGCCTTGCCGCGCCGCAGATCGGCGTCAATCTGCAGGTGGTGATCTTCGGCTTCGGCCACAACGAACGTTATCCGGACGCGCCGCCGGTGCCGGAAACGGTGCTGATCAATCCGACCATCACGCCGGTCTCGCAGGACATGGAAGAGGGCTGGGAAGGCTGCCTGTCGGTGCCGGGCTTGCGCGGCGCGGTGAACCGGTTTTCGATGATCAAATATCACGGCTTCGACCAGTACGGCAAACCGATCGATCGCGTCGCGGAGGGTTTTCACGCGCGCGTCGTGCAGCATGAGTGCGATCACCTGATCGGCAAGCTCTATCCGATGCGGATCAACGACTTCGCGAAGTTCGGTTTCACGGAAGTGCTGTTTCCGGATATGGATCCGAATAGCGACGATTGAAGCTGTTAGGGTGATGTGCCGCGGGGTGATGAACCACCGCGGGTGTTCCTATAGCGGAACCATTGAAGTCGAAGCAGAATTGACGGATAGCGGCAAACTGGCGCGTCTCTCGGACCTGGTGAAGCGTGAGACTCGTCCAGCGTCGTCCACGCTGACAGGCGGCAGGGCGTCGGAAGGGCCGGCTCATTAGCAAACGACCCCACGTTTTCGAACAAACGTGGGGTCGTTTTGCACCGCCGCCTTGCTATCGACCGGGTGAGGATCTAACCGCGCCCTCAGCACCGGACACATAGTTTCAGAACGATTCGTCGGCTGACAGGTAGCGCCATTGCCCAGGCGGCAGCGCGCCCAGCATCACACGGCCCATGCGCACGCGCTTCAGGCCGATCACTTCGAGGCCGACCAGTTCGCACATGCGGCGAATCTGGCGCTTCTTGCCTTCGCGCAGCACAAAACGCAATTGTTCGCCGTTCTGCCAGCTGACCTGCGCGGGTTTGAGCGGCACATCGTCGAGCGACAGGCCGTGCCGCAGCAGCGCCAGACTTTCCGGCGGGAAGTGGCTTTCGACGTCGGTGGTGTGCTCGCCGAACGCCACGCGCACGAGATACTCCTTGTCGATTTCCGAATGACCGCCGATCAGCTGCTTCGCGATACGGCCGTCCTGAGTCAGTACCAGCAAGCCCGTCGAGTCGATATCCAGACGGCCGGCCGGTGCGAGCTGGCGCAAATGCGCGACCGAAAAGCGAATGTCCGAGCGGTCGCCCTCCCAGCGGTTCTCCGGCGTAACGAGCGTGATGGCCGGTTGATAACCGTCTTCCGCCTGACCCGAGACGAAGCCCACTGTCTTGTGGATCAGCACTGTCACCTGGCTTGCTTGCGCGGCTTCGGCGGCGGGGTCGATCTCGATACGCTGGTCCGGGCGAACCTTGGTGCCGAGCGTGTCGATGCGCTCGCCGTCCACCATCACCCAGCCTTTTTCGATCCACTCGTCGGCTTCGCGGCGCGAACACATACCGAGTTCCGACATCAGCTTGGACAGGCGCAAAGTGCCCGGCGCGTCTTCGTAATCGCGACGCGGCGTGCGCGGCGTGGCATCGACTTCGGAATCGCGCTCGCTTCGTGCTGCGCCGCGCGGCTTGTCGGCGCGCGCGGGCCGCTCGTCGCCGAAGCGGCGTCCGGCGGCGGGCAAGGTCTTGTCAAAGCTGCGAGCAGGGCGCTCGGTGCGCTCGGTGCGTTCCGCGCCGCGCGCAGGACGGTCGCCGAATTCGCGTTTGGCCGGCGCGCGATCGCCGCGCTCGTCGCGCGGAGCGCGAGCCGGACGGTCAGAGCGCTCGCCGTAGCCGCTCTTAACGGGCTTGGCAAAACTGCGTTCACCGCGTTCGGACGAACCGCGCTCGCCTTCGAAACGACGCGGCGCGCTGTCGCTGCGCGGCCCGCGCTCACCGCCACGGCGCTCTTGCGGAGCGCCACGGTCGCTGCTGAAGCGCGGACGGTCGGACGCATCGCGCTCACGACGTTCCGGACGATCGCCGCGCGACGAGCCTTCGGACGGACGGCCCGCGCCAGGACGCGCACCGCTGAACGGGCGGCGTTCGCCATCGTCGCGGCGCGGGGCGCGGTCGCTGCTGCCTTCAAACCGGCGTGGCGGGCGTTCACCCTCGGTGCGACGGGGGGCGCGGTCGCTGGCACCTTCAAACCGACGTGGGGCGCGTTCACCCTCAGCGCGGCGCGGGGCGCGTTCGCTACGATCACCACTGCCTTCAAACCGGCGCGGGGCGCGTTCGCCATCGTCGCGACGCGGGGCGCGCTCGCTGCTGCCTTCAAACCGACGCGGTGCACGTTCACCCTCAGCCCTGCGGGGTGCGCGTTCACTGCGGTCAGCGCCACCTTCAAAGCGACGCGGTGCACGTTCACCTTCGGTGCGACGGAGTGGGCGTTCGCTGCGGTCAGCACCACCTTCAAACCGACGTGGCGCGCGCTCTCCCTCGGCGCGGCGCGGGGCACGTTCGCTGCCACCTTCAAAGCGGCGCGGTGCCCGCTCACCATCGTCGCGACGCGGAGCGCGCTCGCCGCTGCCTTCAAACCGGCGCGGCGCACCCGTACTGCCGGCGCCTTCGCGGCGCGGCGGCCGATCCGACGCGGCGCGCTGAGTCCCACCCGCCGTCCGCTCGCGCGAAAACGACCCTTCGGCCTTTGCCGGACGCGCACCAGCGCCCGCCGGCTTGCCGCCGGCCGGTCGCTTGCCGCTTCCAGTCGGCGCGCCAGTGCGTTCGCTCCGGGCTCCGCCGATACCCGCCGTCGACTCAGAAGGCTTCGGCCCCGCCGGGCGCGTCGGCTTACGCGCCGATGGACTTCCGGTACGGACAGGGGCGCGTTCGGACGAAGCCGGCCGCGGGTGCTTGGCTGTTAATTTGACTCGCATGAAATCTCACACTGCAATCGCGCGCAGCAGTTCGGTCTCGACCTGAATTTGCAGGCGGCTGTCAGACAGGCCGCGTCCATCAAGCAGGAACACGTCTTCGACGCGTTCGCCGAGCGTATTGATCCGCGCCGAAGCGACGCCGACCCGATGCTCGGCCAGCACGCGCGCAATCGAATAAAGAAGGCCTGGCCGGTCGTTCGCCGACACGGACAGGATGTAATATTGGCCGCGCTCGTCGGCCCGAAGATCGACGCGCGGCGTAACAGGGAAGGTCCGCGACAGCCGTGAAAGACGGCCTTTCGACGGTCCCGGAAGCAGGGTGCCGTCACCCGTGAGGCGGGCGGTCAGTTCCTGTTCGACCAGATTGGCAATATCGCGATAATGCACGTCTTCTTCGGTATGCGCGACGAGGAAATTATCGAGCGCGTAACCGTGACGGGTCGTGCTGACCCGCGCATCGAGCACCGACAAGCCATTGCGGTCGAAATATGCGCAAATGCCGGCGAACAGATCGGGCTGATCCTTCACATAGACCAGCACCTGGAGCGCCTCGCCGATCGGCGACGGACGGGCCCGCACGATCGGCGTCGGCGTTTCGACATGGCGATACAGCACACGTGTTTGCCACGCGATATCCGCCGCATCGTGACGCAGGAAATAGCCGATGTCGAGCTTGTCCCATAGCGCCCTCTGCGCGCCTTCCGGCACGGTTTCGAGGCGCAGCACCGCAAGCGCTTCTTCCTGCCGGGACTTCAGTTCCGAATGCGCATCCGGACGTGCGCCGCCGAGCACGGAGAGGGTGGCGCGGTACAGATCTTCGAGCAGCTTGCCTTTCCACGTGTTCCAGACTTTCGGACTGGTGCCGCGGATGTCGGCCACAGTCAGCAGGTAGAGCGCCGTAAGGCGGCGCTCGGTGCCGACCAGTTCGGCAAATCGCTTGATGACTTCCGGGTCGCTCGTATCCTGCTTCTGCGCGACCTGGCTCATGGTCAGATGCTGCTGGACCAGCCACACGACGAGTTCGCCGTCGTCGCCGAGAATGCCGTGATTGCGGCAGAAGCGCCGCGCGTCGGCCATGCCGAGCGTGGAATGGTCGCCGCCGCGGCCTTTGGCGATGTCGTGAAACAGCGCCGCCACGTACAGCACCCACGGCCGGTCGAAGTTCGCGATCAGCTGGCTGCAGAACGGATATTCGTGCGCGTGCTCGGCCACGGCGAAGCGCCGCAGATTGCGCAGCACCATCAGAATGTGCTGGTCGACGGTGTAGACGTGATACAGATCGTGCTGCATCTGCCCGACAATGCGCCGGAAGTTGAGCAGATAGCGCCCCAGTACGCTGGTCTGGTTCATCAGGCGCAGTGCGTGCGTGATGCCGGCCGGCTGCTTCAGGATGTCCATGAAGAGGCGCCGGTTTTCCGGGTCCCGCCGCCAATGCTGATCCATTACGTCGCGGGCGTTGTAGATCGCGCGCAGGGTGCGCGCCGACAGGCCTTTTACGCCGGGGGTCTGTTCGTACAGCAGGAAAGCCTCGAGGATCGCGTTCGGCTCGCGCTGGAACACGTCGTCGCTGGCGATCTCCAGCATGCCCTGCTTCTCGACGAAGCGGTCCGACAGCACGCGCGTGACGCCGCTCGTGCTGGGAAAGAGTTGCGCCTCGATGTTCTGGATCAGGATCGTGGCGAGTTGCGTGACAGCCTTGGCAGACCAGTAGTAGCGGCGCATGAGCTGTTCGCTCGCGCGCTTGGTGGCGGTCGGCTTGTAGCCGAAGCTCTCCGCCACCGCCGTTTGCAGGTCGAACACCATGATGTCCTGACGACGCCCGGCGATCACATGCAACCGCGCGCGCAGCGCTTTCAGGAAACTCTCGTTGCGGCGCAGTTCGCGTGCCTCGCGCTCGGTGATCAGGCCGCGCGCTTCGAGTTCGCGCCAGCTGCTGCCGAAACCGGCCGCCTGGGTGATCCACAGAATCAGTTGCAGATCGCGCAGGCCGCCCGGGCTCTCCTTGATGTTGGGTTCGAGCGAGTAAGGCGTGTCCTGGAATTTGGCGTGGCGCTGGCGCATTTCCAGCACTTTGGCCTGGAAGAAGGCTTTGGGGTCGAGCGCGTCGCGGTAACGCTTCGCGAAGTCGTCGAACAACTCCGCGCTGCCGGTTATGCGCCGTGCTTCGAGCAGCGAGGTGCGCACCGTGACGTCGTTGGCGGCTTCATCGAGGCATTGCGACACGCTGCGTACGCTGCTGCCCAGTTCGAGCCCCAAATCCCAGGCGAGACTGATAAAGCGTTCGATGCGGGCTTCCAGATGCCCGATCGGCGCGTCGGGCAGCAACACCAGAATGTCGATGTCGGAATGCGGCGCCAGTTCGCCGCGCCCGTAGCCGCCCACCGCCAGCAAGGCCAGCTCGGGCGGCAGGTCGCAGGTGTTCCAGACGGCGCGCAGGGAATCGTCGGTGGCGCGCGCGAGCGAGGCCATCAGCGCCTCGACGTTGGTGGCCGTCCTGAAGCGTTCCAGCAGTTGGGCTTTGGCCACTTTGTACTCCGCCTTGAGCGACCTGGCAGGGGATTGGGCGAGGGCTGGAACACTACTCATTGGCAGGCGGCGGTGGGTTCGGAAGTCAGTCAGGCGGTGGCCGCGACGATCGGCGGACGCGCGGGCGTGCCGGCCGAAACGGTCAGCACGTCGTAGCCGGTTTCGGTGACGAGCACGGTATGCTCCCACTGCGCCGACAGGCTGCGGTCTTTCGTTTTGACGGTCCACTGGTCCGGCATGGTGCGGATGTCGCGGCGGCCGGCATTGATCATCGGCTCGATCGTGAAGATCATGCCGGTTTGCAGCTCGAGCCCAGTACCGGGGCGGCCGTAGTGCAGGATCTGCGGGTCTTCGTGGAACACCGTGCCGATGCCGTGACCGCAATATTCGCGCACCACGCTGTAGCCCTGGCCTTCCGCATGCTTCTGGATCGCATAGCCGATGTCGCCGAGATGGGCGCCCGGACGCACCTGGTCGATGCCGAGCCACATGCATTCGAAGGTGGTCTGAACCAGACGTTTGGCCAGGATCGAGCCTTCGCCGACGATGAACATGCGGCTGGTGTCGCCGAAATAGCCTTCCTTGATGACGGTGACGTCGATATTCAGCGCGTCGCCGTTCTTCAAGGTCTTGTCGCCCGGAATGCCGTGGCAGATCACGTCGTTGACGGAAATGCAGGTGGCTTTCGGGTAGGGCGGGTAGCCGGGCGGCTGATAGTTCAGCGGCGCCGGAATCGTGCCCTGTTCCTTCAGCATGTATTCGTGGCACAGGCGGTCGAGTTCGCCAGTGGTGATGCCCGCCGTGACGAACGGCGTGATGTAGTCGAGCACTTCGCTCGCGAGTTTGCAAGCGACGCGCATCTGCGCGATATCGTGTTCGTTTTTGAGCGTAATAGCCATGAGTCGGGCCTGAAATGCGATTTATTGCGAGATTATCGCACCATATTCCTGCCGCCGCAGGCTTTTGCGACGGGAGTGACGCCTGTCGAGGGCTCGTGCGCGAGTCCTTGAGGTGGTCCCTAGAGGTGGTCCATTGAGCGGGCGGCTTTCGCCGCGGTGGCGCAATGCCGCTCAGTGTCGAAGGCGCGCCGCAGTCGGCATTGCACCATGCCAGGGCGGGTTGGGTCGGCTGGCTCGGGCTGGTCGATCGGGGGCGGGCGGCGAGTACGCGGGTGCAACCGGCGGCGTCAGACAGGAGCTACCGGAGCAGGTTGAGTCGTGCAATAGTCGCGTGCTATAATCTTTGGCTAAGTCGATCTCTGTCTTGCTTTATTGCTTCATATGGTCTCCATGTGAGTGAAAAGTTTGGCGGGAGCGGCTTCTCATGGCGCTGGTTGCCTGCGCCATGAGGTGGTAAAGCATGACAAGGCAGCAGACTCGCAAGCCGGCGCACCCAGGGTGTCCGTCGCGTTCAGCCAGATAGATGAAATGGCGGCGCGGCCGATACGGCAGCCGGCTTAAGACCCAACCCTCGCGGAGATTTTCATGGCAGTTACCATGCGTCAAATGCTGGAAGCCGGTGTCCACTTCGGTCACCAAACGCGCTTCTGGAACCCGAAGATGGCCCCGTTCATTTTCGGTCATCGCAACAAGATTCACATCATCAACCTCGAAAAGACGCTGCCGATGTACAACGACGCGCTGAAGTATGCGCGTCAACTGGCAGCGAACCGCGGCACGATCCTGTTCGTGGGCACGAAGCGTCAATCGCGCGACACCATCGCTGAAGAAGCACAACGCGCTGGTATGCCGTACGTCAACGCTCGCTGGCTCGGCGGCATGCTGACCAACTTCAAGACGCTGAAGGTATCGATCAAGCGCCTGAAGGACATGGAAGCGGCGCTGGAAGCAGGCGAAACCGAGCGCATGAGCAAGAAGGAAGCGCTCCTGTTCGAACGCGAAATGGCCAAGCTGCAAAAGTCGATCGGCGGCGTGAAGGACATGGGCGGCATTCCGGACGCGATCTTCGTGGTCGACGTCGGCTACCACAAGATTGCCGTGACCGAAGCCAACAAGCTCGGCATTCCGGTCATCGCCGTGGTCGACACGAACCACTCGCCGGAAGGCATCGACTACGTGATCCCGGGTAACGACGACGCCTCGAAGGCTGTCGCTCTATACACGGCTGGCGTGGCTGACGCGATCGTTGAAGGCCGTGCGAACGCGGTCAACGAAGTGGTGCAGGCTGCACGTGGTGGCGACGGCGACGAGTTCGTCGAGGTCAACGCGGAAGCGTAAAGCTGCCCCGTGTCCGGCAAAAAAGGGGGCTTTCTACAGGCCCCCTTTTTTTAAGCCGCGATATTGTAGTAGGGTGCGGCCGGCAGTCTTCCGAGCGGTGCCCAGGCGTTGTCCGTAAAAAAGTACGCGCAACGCTGAAACGAATTCTTGCCGCCGGCATCGAAATGCGGGCGGCGTGTGACAGACGGAACTCAAGGAGCAAATGATGGCGGCAATTACCGCAAGCATGGTTGCAGAACTGCGCGCAAAGACCGACGCGCCGATGATGGAATGCAAGAAGGCACTGACGGAAGCCGACGGCGACATGGCGCGCGCTGAAGAGCTGCTGCGCGTGAAGCTGGGCAACAAGGCCAGCAAGGCAGCGTCGCGCGTGACGGCTGAAGGCGTGGTCGCATCGTTCATCGGCGGCAATGCAGGTTCGCTGGTCGAGCTGAACTGCGAAACCGACTTCGTTTCGAAGAACGACGACTTCCTGGCTTTCTCGAAGAAGGTCGCTGAGCTGGTCGCTACGCAAAACCCGGCTGACGTCGCTGCTTTGTCGGCACTGCCGCTGGACGGCTCGACGGTCGACGCAGTGCGTCTCGCGCTGGTCGGCAAGATCGGCGAAAACCTGTCGATCCGCCGTTTCGTGCGCTTCGACACCGCCAACAAGCTGGCAGCGTACCTGCACGGCACGCGTATCGGCGTGCTGGTCGAGTACACGGGCGCGGACGAGCAAATCGGCAAGGACGTGGCAATGCACATCGCCGCAATGAAGCCGGTTTCGCTGTCGTCGGACGACGTGCCGGCGGATCTGATCGCCAAGGAACGCAGCATTGCTGAACAGAAGGCCGCCGAATCGGGCAAGCCGGCTGAAATCGTCGCCAAGATGGTCGACGGCAGCGTGCAGAAGTACCTGAAGGAAGTGTCGCTGCTGAACCAGACGTTCGTTAAGAACGATAAGCAGACGATCGAACAGATGCTGAAGGCTGGCAACGCGAGCGTGCAGAAGTTCGCACTGTTCGTGGTCGGCGAAGGCATCGAGAAGAAGCAGGACGACTTCGCAGCTGAAGTGGCCGCTCAAGTCGCTGCTGCAAAGCAACAATAAGTCTCACCCAAGCATCACTGTTGTATCGTTGGACCCGCGGCAGAGCAAGACTTTGCCGCGGTCGGCAGCGCCGCAAGGCTGCGCGCGGGTTGACCCTCGTGGCGCAGCCGCCGCTGGCGAACCCCAGGGTTCGTCAATTTGGCGACGCTTGCCCGAATCAGCATTTCACCCCTACATTAGTCCCTTGTTGTTGCCCTGTTCTGCGCGATCTGGATACCCCTATGCCCACTGCTTATAAACGCGTCCTGCTCAAACTCTCCGGTGAAGCTCTGATGGGCGACGATGCCTTTGGCATCAATCGCGCGACCATCGAACGAATGGTGGCGGACGTGGCCGAAGTGGTCCGTCTCGGAACGCAGCTGGCCGTGGTGATCGGCGGCGGC
This sequence comes from Paraburkholderia sp. RL17-383-BIF-A, assembly GCF_046028015.1. Lineage (NCBI taxonomy): Bacteria > Pseudomonadati > Pseudomonadota > Betaproteobacteria > Burkholderiales > Burkholderiaceae > Paraburkholderia > Paraburkholderia sp. RL17-383-BIF-A. The sequence goes on from NZ_JARESR010000002.1 coordinate 388,286, forward strand.
AATATTTTCCGCGGCGTCGCAGGCGGCGCGGCGGGTATGGATCGCGCCACGGCCGACTACATGGGCATGCTGGCCACCATGATGAACGCCCTGGCGCTGCAGGACGCCATGCGCCACGCCGGTATCGAGGCGCGCGTGCAATCGGCGCTGCGCATGGACCAGGTGGTCGAGCCGTACATCCGGCCCCGCGCGATTCGCCAGCTCGAAGAAGGCAAAGTCGTGATTTTCGCGGCCGGCACGGGCAACCCGTTCTTCACGACCGACACGGCCGCAGCGCTGCGCGGCTCGGAAATTGGCGCGGAAGTCGTGCTGAAAGCAACGAAGGTGGACGGCGTCTACTCCGCCGACCCGAAGAAAGACCCGAGCGCGACCCGTTACACCACGATCAGCTTCGACGAGGCAATCGGCCGCAATCTGCAGGTCATGGACGCCACGGCGTTCGCACTGTGCCGCGACCAGAAGCTGCCGATCCGGGTGTTTTCGATCGTCAAGCCGGGCGCGCTCAAGCGCATCGTACAAGGTGAGGACGAAGGCACTCTCGTCCACGTGTAAACTCTCGTTCACATAACGTGGGCTTTGACGCGAGCCCGGGTCGCCGCATCTTGCGCGCGCTGGCCGGCTCGCACCGTTTTGAAGGTTCGGAGGTTTAAAAATGTCTGTGGCTGATATCCGAAAGGGCGCTGAACAAAAGATGCAGCGCTCCATCGACGCGTTCAAGAACGACCTGTCGAAGATCCGCACGGGCCGTGCGCATACGGGCCTGCTGGATCACATCCAGTGCGATTACTACGGTTCGCCGGTGCCGATTTCACAAGTCGCGAACCTGACGCTGATCGACGCCCGCACGATTGGCGTGCAGCCGTGGGAAAAGAAGATGGTTCAGGTCGTCGAAAAGGCGATCCGCGAGTCGGACCTGGGCCTGAACCCGGCCACGCAAGGCGACGTGATTCGCGTGCCGATGCCCGCGTTGACCGAAGAGCGCCGCCGCGAACTGACCAAAGTGGTCAAGAGCGAAGCGGAAACGGCCAAGGTCGCCGTGCGCAACCTGCGCCGTGACGCCAACGAGCAACTGAAAAAGCTCGTGAAGGACAAAGAAATTTCGGAAGACGACGAGCGTCGTGCCGGTGACGACGTTCAGAAGCTGACGGACAAGTTCGTTGCCGAAATCGACAAACTCGTCGTGACGAAAGAAGCCGAGATCATGACGGTCTGAGGCCGGTCGCCTCTCAGAAAAACGCCGGGCCGCCCCAGGTTTTCCGCCCCGCAGGACATCCCCTTTGGGGATTGCCCCCTCGGGCGGCTGGCGTGAAGCGCCAGGTTTGGGGGCACTCGGTACTTTCAGGGTTTCCACTTCTTTATTTGCAGTCACTGTCCCGACGGCCATGACCTATACCAGCTCAACCGTGCGCGTGCCTGATGTCGCCGCGGTGCCGCGACATATCGCGATCATCATGGACGGCAACGGCCGTTGGGCCACCCAGCGGCGCCTGCCGCGCGTGGCGGGCCATACGCGCGGCGTCGACGCGGTGCGTGCGGCCGTCGAGGCGTGCGCCCGTCAGGGTGTCGAATATCTGACGCTGTTCGCTTTCAGCTCGGAAAACTGGCGTCGTCCCAACGACGAAGTGTCGTTCCTGATGCGCCTGTTCGTGACCGCGCTGGAGCGCGAGATCGGCAAACTGCACGCCAACGGCATCCGTTTGCGGGTAGTGGGCGATCTGTCGCGCTTCGATACGCGCATCCGCGACCTGATCAAGCGCGCGGAGACCAAGACCGCGCGCAATACCCGGCTTACACTCACGATCGCCGCGAACTACGGCGGCCGCTGGGACATCATGCAGGCCACCCGCAAGCTCGCCGAACAGTCTGCGCTGGCGGGCAAGGCGGTCGAGGTGACCGAGGAATCGTTCGCCGAGCACCTCTCCATGGCTTATGCGCCGGAGCCGGATCTGTTCATCCGCACCGGCGGCGAGCGCCGTGTCAGCAACTTCCTGCTGTGGCAGCTCGCTTACACCGAGTTCTACTTCACCGACACGTTCTGGCCGGATTTCGACGCCGACGCGCTCGGCCACGCCATCGCTTCATACGCGGAGCGCGAACGCCGCTTCGGCCGCACCAGTGCTCAACTCGAGCCGCAATCGCAAAACGTCGATTCGCTTCCATGCTAAAAACCCGTGTCATCACGGCGATCATCCTGCTGGCGGTATTTCTGCCGGTGACGTTGTTCGCGCCGGTGGGCGCGTTCGGCGCGCTGATCGCCTTCGTCGTCGTGTTCGCCGCATGGGAGTGGGCGCGCCTGCTCAAGCTGGGCGGCGCGGGCCCGGTCATTTATGCGCTGGTGGCCGCGGTGGCGCTCGTCGCCAGCACGCGCCTTGGCACCGGTATCGAGCAGGCGAGGCCGCTCTTTCAGGCGGCCGCGATTTTCTGGGTGATCGCCGGCCCGTTCGTGCTGTTGCGCAAGCCCACGCTCGCCCAAGGCGCATGGCGCTCCTTTCTGTTTCTCGCCGGCATTGTGGTATTCGTCGCGTGCTGGCATGCTCTCGTCGCCGCGCGCATGCAGGGCGTGCCGTTCGTGCTGTCGTTGCTGCTATTGGTATGGCTGGCCGATATCGGCGCATACTTCTCGGGAAAAGCATTCGGAAAACACAAGCTGGCGCCTGCCATCAGTCCGGGTAAGACTTGGGAGGGCGCGATCGGCGGCTGGCTGGTGGTGATGATCGTCGCGGCGGCGGCGGTCTTTTTGCATGCGTTCGAGCCGACCCTGTATTCTGCGTTGCTGGCGCATTGGGGCGCCGTGCGCACGTTGCTCGCCCTGACCCTGCTGGTCGTTTTCAGCGTGGTGGGCGACCTGTTCGAATCCATGATGAAACGCCAGGCCGGTGTGAAAGATTCAAGCGGCCTGTTGCCGGGGCACGGTGGCGTGCTCGACCGCATCGACGCATTGTTGCCGGTGCTGCCGCTTGCCATGCTGCTGCTCGGCTAGAGAAAGAGATATGCAAAAACGTCTGACACTGCTCGGTTCCACGGGCTCGATTGGAGACAGCACGCTCGACGTCGTCGCGCGTCATCCCGAGCGTTTTTCGGTGTATGCGTTGAGCGCGCATCGCAACGGCGACAAGCTCGTCGAGCAATGCCTGCGCTTTCAGCCCGAAGTCGCGGTGGTTGGCGACGCCGACACGGCCGCCAGCGTCGCCGCGAAATTGCGCGAGGCGGGTTGCAAGACCGAGGTCACGTACGGACCGCAGGCGCTCGTCGACGTGTCGAAGAGCGACGGCTGCGATACGGTGGTAGCGGCGATCGTCGGCGCGGCCGGCCTCGCGCCGAGCCTTGCCGCCGCGCGCGCCGGCAAACGCATCCTGCTCGCCAACAAGGAAGCGTTGGTCATGTCCGGCGCGATCTTCATGGACGCGGTGCGCGACAACGGCGCCGTCCTGCTGCCGGTGGACAGCGAGCACAACGCGATTTTCCAATGCTTGCCGCGCGAAGCCGCGCTGCACGGCGGCGTCTCCAAGATCATTCTGACCGCTTCGGGCGGCCCGTTCCGTACGCGCGAACCTGCCACGCTCGTCGACGTCACGCCGGAAGAAGCCTGTAAGCATCCGAACTGGGTCATGGGTCGCAAGATTTCGGTCGACTCGGCCACCATGATGAACAAGGGCCTCGAAGTGATCGAGGCGCACTGGCTGTTCGATCTGCCGGGCGAGCGCATCGACGTGCTGATTCACCCGCAAAGCGTGATCCACTCGATGGTCTCGTACGCCGACGGTTCGGTGCTCGCGCAGCTTGGCAATCCCGACATGCGCACGCCGATCGCCCATGCGCTGGCCTTTCCGGATCGCGTCGATTCGGGCGTGGCGCAACTCGATCTGCTACAGGTCGCGTCGTTGTCGTTCGAAAAGCCGGATTACACGCGCTTTCCGTGTCTCGCCCTTGCAGTCAAGGCACTCGCCGAGGGAGGCCTCGCGAGCGCGGCGCTGAACGCCGCGAACGAAATAGCGGTGGAGGCGTTCCTCGCACGCCAGATCGGTTTCATGGCGATTGCCCAGGTGGTCGACGCGGTGCTCAACGCGCTGCCGAACCGCAGCGCGCACGCGCTCGAGGACGTGATCGAAGCGGATGCCGCCGCGCGTCGCGCCGCTGCCGAATTCATCGCGCGTCTGCCCGACGGCGCCCGTCGCACGGAACGCGCCGTCCAGTGAGGCGCTCATGAACCTGCTGATCGAACTGCTCGCCTTCGCGGTCGCGATTGGCGTACTCGTGGTCGTCCACGAATATGGGCATTACAGCGTGGCACGCCTGTGCGGCGTCAAGGTGCTGCGCTTTTCGATCGGCTTCGGCAAGCCGCTGTTCCAGTGGGTGAGCCCGAAGACGGGCACCGAATGGACCATTGCCGCGCTGCCGCTCGGCGGCTACGTGAAGATGCTCGACGAGCGCGAAAACAGCGCTGAGCCGATTCCCGCAGAAGCACTGCCGCATGCGTTCAACCGGCAGTCCGTGTGGCGCCGTTTTGCGATTGTCGCGGCCGGCCCGGTCGCGAACTTCCTTCTGGCGATCGTGCTGTTCGCGCTCGTCTTCGCCACCGGCGTGACGGAGCCGGCGGCCGTGGTCGCGGCGCCCGCGCCGAATACACCCGCGGCGCTCGCCGGCTTCGACGGCGGCGAGACGATCGTTGCCGTGCGTGCCGAGAACGCCGGCCAATCCGAGCCGGTGCGCTCATGGTCGGACCTGCGGTGGAAACTGCTGGGTGCGGCATTCGATCACAAGCGCGTCGTTCTGAGCGCGAAAGACGCGCACGGCACGTCGGACTTTCAACTCGATCTGCGCGGCCTCACCGAAAAAGACGTCGACGACGACTTCATGTCGCATCTCGGTTTCGAGCCGGGTGGTGGCAAGCTGACGGTGGCCGGTGTGCAGCCGGGCAGCGCGGCGCAAAAGGCTGGGCTCGTCGCCGGCGATCGTCTGCGCGCCGTCGACGGAATTCCGACCGAAAATGCCACGGCCTTTATCGCTTATGTAAAATCGCACGCCGGCAAACCAGTCACGTTGCAGGTCGAGCGCGGAGGTAAGGCGGCGGGCAAGCTCGAAGACGTGAACATCGTCCCGCAGGCGCAGCGTGACGAAGCGACGGGCCAGCAGATCGGTCGCATCGGCGCGGAACTGGCTACCCAGGTGCCGTCGATCGACGTGCACTATGGGCCGGTTGAAAGCCTGCAACTGGGCGCGCGCCGCACGTGGGATCTCGCGGTGTATTCGGTGCGGATGTTCGGCAGGATGATCGTGGGCGAAGCATCGCTCAAGAATCTTTCCGGGCCGGTGACGATCGCCGATTATGCAGGAAAGAGCGCACGTCTAGGTCCTTCTGCATTCCTGTCGTTCCTGGCCCTTGTCAGTATTAGTCTTGGCGTACTGAACCTGTTACCAATTCCGGTATTGGACGGGGGTCATCTGTTATATTATTTGGTTGAAGCTGTTACCGGTAAAGTTGTCTCCGATCGCTGGCAACTCGTTTTTCAGAGGGCGGGTCTCGCCTGCATCGTCGCGTTGTCGGCGATCGCGCTGTTCAACGATCTGGCTCGTTTAATCCATTTTTAAAGTGTTCGGCGGCGTTCACGATGGCGACCGCCCGACCTGATGCAGCTATACACACTGGGGAAGCACGTTGTTTAAACCTCATCGCTTTGTTCCAAAGACGGTTATAGCCGCGGCATTCGCCGCGCATGGGCTGGTTGCTCACGCAACGACGCCCTTCGTGGTGCAAGACATCCGGATCGAGGGATTGCAACGCGTCGAACCTGGTACCGTGTTCGCCTACCTGCCCATCAAGCAGGGCGACACCTTCAGCGACGACAAGGCATCGGAGGCCATTCGCGCCCTGTATGCCACGGGCTTCTTCAACGACGTCAAGATCGCGACCGAAGGCAATGTCGTCATCGTGCAGGTGCTGGAGCGTCCGGCTATCGGCACGATCGACTTCGCCGGCATTCATGAGTTCGACAAGGAAAACCTGACCAAGGCGCTGCGCGCGGTCGGCTTGTCGCAAGGCCGCTATTACGACAAGGCGCTCGTCGACAAGGCCGAGCAGGAACTGAAGCGTCAGTACCTCACGCGCGGTTATTACGCCGCCGAGGTCACCACCACGATCACGCCGATCGACCGCAACCGCGTGTCGGTGCTGTTCTCGGTGGCCGAAGGTCCGAGCGCGAAGATCCGCCAGATCAACTTCATCGGCAACAAGGCGTTCAGCACGGGTACGCTGCGCGACGAAATGCAGCTGTCCACGCCGAACTGGTTCTCGTGGTACACGAAGAACGACCTGTACGCGAAAGACAAGCTCACCGGCGACCTCGAAAACGTCCGCTCGTATTACCTGAATCGCGGCTACCTCGAGTTCAACATCGACTCGACTCAGGTCTCGATCTCGCCGGACAAGAAGGACATGTATCTGACGGTCACGCTGCATGAAGGCGAGCCGTACACGATTTCGAGCATCAAGCTGGCAGGCAATCTGCTCGACCGCGAGCCGGAGCTGGCCAAGCTCATCAAGATCAAACCGGGTGACCGCTTCTCGGCTGAAAAGCTGCAAGCCACCACCAAGGCTATCGTCGACAAGCTGGGCGAATACGGCTATGCGTTCGCCACCGTCAATGCGCAGCCGCAGATCGATCAGTCGAACCACAAGGTCGACCTGACGCTGCAGGTGGACCCGAGCCGCCGCGTCTACGTGCGCCGCATCAACGTGGTGGGCAACACCCGCACGCGTGACGAAGTGGTGCGCCGCGAAATGCGCCAGCTCGAAAGCTCGTGGTTCGATTCGAACCGCCTCGCGCTGTCGAAAGACCGGATCAACCGTCTCGGCTATTTCACGGACGTCGACGTGACCACGGTGCCGGTGGAAGGCACGCCGGACCAGGTCGATGTGGACGTCAAGGTGGCGGAAAAGCCGACTGGCGCGATCACGCTGGGTGCGGGCTTTTCGTCGACCGACAAGGTGGTGCTCTCGGCAGGCGTCTCGCAGGACAACGTGTTCGGCTCGGGTACGAGTCTCGCGGTGAACGTGAATACCGCGAAGACGTACCGTACGTTGACGGTCACGCAGGTCGATCCGTACTTTACGGTCGACGGTATCAAGCGGATTACCGACGTTTATTACCGCACGTATCAGCCGCTGTATTACTCCACGGATTCGAGCTTCAAGATCGTCACGATCGGTGGTGACCTGAAGTTCGGTATTCCGTTCTCCGAAGTGGACACGGTCTACTTCGGCGCCGGCCTCGAGCAGAACCAGCTCGACATCGACTCGAACACGCCGCAAAGCTATATCGACTACGTGCACGAATTCGGCCGTGTGTCGAACAACGTGCCGATCACGGTAGGCTGGTCGCGCGACGCGCGTGACAGCGCACTGGTGCCGAGCCGCGGTTACTTCACGCAGGCGAACGCCGAATACGGCACGCCGATCGGTGGCACGCAGTACTACAAGGCCGACATCAACGCGCAGTACTATTACTCGTTCTCGCGCGGGTTCGTGCTGGGCTTCAACTTCCAGGGCGGTTACGGTAACGGCCTCGGCGGCAAGCCTTATCCGATTTTCAAGAACTACTATGCGGGCGGTATCGGTTCGGTGCGGGGCTACGAGCCGAGCTCGCTGGGTCCGCGCGACGCCAAGACGAACGACCCGATCGGCGGCTCGAAGCTGCTGGTGGGTAACGTCGAGTTGACGTTCCCGCTGCCGGGCACGGGTTACGACCGCACGCTGCGTGTCTTCACGTTCCTCGACGCTGGTAACGTGTGGGGCACGGAAGGTAACAGCATCGGCGCCAACGGTCTGCGTTACGGCTATGGTGTCGGTCTGGCGTGGATCTCGCCGATCGGTCCGCTGAAGCTGAGCCTGGGCTTCCCGCTCACGAAGCATACGGGCGACCAGTATCAGAAATTCCAGTTCCAGATCGGGACGGCGTTCTGATCGGGCGGCTGGCGGCTGGGCCAGAAGCGGCTGGCCAAACTACAGTATCGAGAGGATGACTTTGCTAACCGGTATGTTTTCGAAACGTGTGGCGTGCGCGCTGGCGCTGGCAATGACCTTGGGGGTCGGGGTGGCGCATGCGCAGGAGGCGAGGATCGCGGCGGTCAACTCCGACCGTATCCTGCGCGAATCCGCTGCTGCGAAGGCCGCGCAGGTCAAGCTCGAGGCAGAGTTCGCCAAGCGTGACAAGGACTTGGCCGACATGGCGCAGAAGCTGAAGTCGATGTCCGACTCCCTCGACAAGAACGGCGCGTCCATGTCGCCCGCCGATCGCGCGCAAAAACAGCGCGATCTGTCGCAACTGGACACGGATTTCCAGCGCAAGCAACGTGAGTTTCGCGAGGATCTGAACCAGCGCCGCAACGAAGAACTGGCGGCGGTGCTCGACCGCGCCAACAAGGTGATCAAGCAGATCGCAGAGGCCCAGCACTACGACCTGATCGTCCAGGAAGCGGTGTACGTGAGCCCGCGCATCGACATCACCGATCAGGTGCTCAAGGCGCTGGCGGCGTCGGGTAACTGAGTGCTGCAGTGGGGCAGGTCGCCCGGCAACAGAAGATCTGACAAGTTGGACTGAACGGTAGGAGACAGGATAGGCATGGCATTTACGCTCGAGGACATCGTCCAACGGTTCGGCGGTGAAGTAGTCGGAAACGGTTCGCAGCGCGTCGGCAGTCTCGCGCCGCTCGACCAGGCAGGCCCGGACCAGCTGGCGTTCCTCGCCAATCCGAAGTACCTGTCGCAGGTCGAAACGACCCGTGCGGGCGCGGTGTTGATCAACGCCGACGACCTCGCCAAACTCGCTTCCCGCGAGAATCGTAACTTCATCGTCACGCCGAATCCGTACGCTTACTTTGCGCGGGTCGCGCAGACCTTCATCGACCTCGCATCGCCCAAGGCGGTGCCAGGCGTGCATCCGAGCGCAACCATCGACCCGTCGGCGCAGATTGCCGCGAGCGCGGTGATCGGTCCGCACGTCACGGTCGAGGCGGGTGCGGTGATTGGCGAAAACGTGCGGCTCGACGCCAATGTCGTGATCGGCCGTGGCACGCGCATCGGCGCGGGTTCACATCTCTATCCCAATGTCGCGGTGTACTACGGTTGCAAGCTCGGCGAGCGCGTGATCGTGCACGCGGGCGCGGTGATCGGCTCGGACGGTTTCGGCTTCGCGCCGGATTTCGTCGGCGAGGGTGACGCGCGCACCGGCAGCTGGGTGAAGATTCCGCAGGTGGGCGGCGTGTCGATCGCGGCAGACGTCGAAATCGGTGCGAACACCACCATCGACCGCGGCGCAATGGCCGACACCATCATCGAAGAGTGCGTGAAGATCGACAATCTCGTGCAGATCGGTCACAACTGCAAGGTCGGTGCCTATACGGTGATCGCCGGCTGCGCGGGCATTGCGGGCAGTACCACGATCGGCCGCCATTGCATGATCGGCGGCGCGGTCGGGATCGCCGGTCACGTCACGCTGGCCGATTACGTGATCGTCACGGCCAAGTCGGGCGTTTCGAAATCGCTGTTGAAGCCTGGTATGTACACCAGTGCCTTCCCGGCCGTGAACCATGCAGACTGGAACAAGAGCGCGGCATTGCTGCGTAACATCGACAAACTCCGTGATCGTATCAAGGCGCTTGAAAACGCCGCGGCTGAGAAAGAAGGCAGCCCGGCCGCCAATGCAGCGAGCCGTTCCGCAGACGACCAGGCCTGAGCGGCACCAGGGTAACTCTCAGGGCGACTCGCGGGACAATTCGCCATGCATTTCGCAGGGCAACCTGCCGGCACCGCGTAAAATAGCGGGCGAGCATCAGGAAGCAAAGTCGGTTGCCGTGACCGGGTGGCACGGCCGCCGGGTCATGGCGAGCGCCGGCAGCATGCGTTATCAACCCACCTGCACCAGCATCCGCAGTCATCATCGCGCAGTCAATGCGCGAGCAGAAACACCATGAGCACCGAAAAAATCAATCTCGACATTCATAAGATTCTCACGCTGCTGCCACATCGTTACCCGATCCTGCTGGTCGACCGGGTGCTCGAACTTGAGCCGCACAAGAGCATCAAAGCGTTGAAGAACGTGTCGATCAACGAACCGTATTTCCAGGGTCACTTCCCGACGCGTCCGGTGATGCCGGGTGTGCTGATTCTCGAAGCGCTCGCGCAAACGGCGGCTCTGCTGACGTTTTCTGAAGAGCCGAGCGACCCGTCGAACACGCTGTACCTGTTCGTCGGCATCGACAACGCGCGCTTCAAGCGCGTGGTGGAACCGGGCGATCAGCTGATCCTGAACTGCACGTTCGAGCGTCATATGCGCGGCATCTGGAAGTTCAAGGCGCGCGCCGAAGTGGATGGCGTGGTAGCGGCGGAAGCGGACCTGATGTGCGCGGTGCGGCACACGGACAAGGACGCTTGATGCGCTAGCCAGTGTCCGGGCGGTCGGCGACGTGACATACACGCTGGCCGCTCCGCCAGATGCCCATCCAGACAACGCAACAGAATCAGAAGCGAGGACGCATGAGCAGGATTCATCCCACTGCGATCGTCGAACCGGGCGCACAACTCGACGAATCCGTCGAAGTCGGACCGTATGCCGTCATCGGCGCACATGTGACGATCGGTGCGCGGACCACGATCGGTTCGCACAGCGTGATCGAAGGTCACACCACGCTCGGCGAAGACAACCGGATCGGCCACTACGCATCGGTCGGCGGCCGTCCGCAGGACATGAAGTACAACAACGAGCCGACCCGGCTCGTTATCGGCAACCGCAACACGATCCGCGAGTTCACCACGATCCACACCGGCACGGTGCAGGACGCGGGCGTCACCACGCTCGGTGACGACAACTGGATCATGGCGTACGTGCACATCGGGCACGATTGCCATGTGGGCAGCAACGTCATTCTGTCGAGCAATGCGCAGATGGCCGGCCACGTTACGATTGGCGACCACGCGATCGTCGGCGGCATGTCGGGCGTGCATCAGTTCGTGCGCATCGGCGCGCATTCCATGCTGGGCGGCGCCTCGGCGCTGGTTCAGGACATTCCGCCGTTCGTAATCGCCGCCGGCAACAAGGCGGAGCCGCACGGCATCAACGTCGAAGGCCTGCGCCGCCGCGGTTTTTCGCCGGACGCCATCTCGGCGCTGCGCGCGGCTTATCGCGTGCTGTACAAGAACGGCCTGTCGCTGGAAGAGGCGAAGGTGCAACTGCGCGAACTCGCGTCCGCGGGCGGCGACGGTGACGAACCGGTGCAGACGCTGCTCGCGTTCGTCGAAGCGTCGCAACGCGGCATCATCCGCTAACCGATGGCATTGCAACCCAGTCCACTGCGCGTGGCGATGGTGGCCGGCGAACCGTCCGGCGACCTGCTGGCGGCGTCGCTGCTCGACGGTCTCGCGAGCCGTTTGCCGGCCGGTACCCAGTACTACGGAATCGGCGGCCCACGCATGATCGCCACGGGCTTCGACGCCCATTTTCCGATGGAAAAGCTGTCGGTGCGCGGCTATGTCGAGGCACTGAAGCACATTCCCGGCATTCTCGGCATCCGCAACGAACTGAAGCGCCAGTTGCTGGCCGAGCCGCCCTCGGTGTTCGTCGGCGTGGATGCGCCCGATTTCAACTTCGGGCTCGAGCATCCGTTGCGCGACGCCGGCATTCCGACCGTTCACTTCGTGTGTCCGTCCATCTGGGCGTGGCGCGGTGGCCGCATCAAGAAGATCGCCAAGGCGGTCGACCACATGCTGTGCGTGTTCCCGTTCGAAACGGCGCTGCTGGAAAAGGCGGGCGTCGCGGCATCGTACGTCGGCCATCCGCTTGCCGACGAGATTCCGCTCGTACCGGACACGCTCGGTGCACGGCGGGCGCTAGGTCTGGCCGAAGAGGGCCCGATCATCGCGGTGCTGCCGGGTAGCCGGCGCTCGGAGATCGATCTGATCGGCCCGACGTTCTTCGCCGCGATGGAGATGATGCAGCACCAGGAGCCCGGTCTGCGCTTCGTCATGCCGGCGGCCACGCCGGCGCTGCGCGAGATGCTGCGGCCGCTGGTGGATTCGCACCCCGGTCTCGCGCTGACGATTACCGACGGTCAGTCGCAGCTCGCCATGACCGCGGCCGACGCGATCCTGGTGAAGAGCGGCACCGTGACGCTGGAAGCCGCGCTGCTGAAAAAGCCGATGGTGATCTCGTACAAGGTGCCTTGGCTGACCGGCCAGATCATGCGCCGTCAAGGGTATCTGCCCTATGTCGGTCTGCCGAACATCCTGGCGGGGCGGTTCGTGGTGCCGGAGATCCTGCAGCACTTCGCCACGCCGCAGGCGCTGGCCGAAGCCACGCTGAAACAGTTGCGCGACGAGACCAACCGGCGCACGCTGACGGAAATCTTCACGGAGATGCATCACGTGCTGAAGCAGAACACCGCGCAGCGCGCGGCGGAAGTCGTGGCGAGCGTCATCGAAAAGCGCAAGGGGCGGCCGTGACCGGCGCACGCGCACCGCGCCGCAAAACCGTTGCCGGAGCGGCGGCCCAGCAGGTCGGCCTGAACTTCGAGACGCCGGAGGACATTGTCTGCGGCGTGGACGAAGCGGGGCGCGGACCGCTAGCCGGCCCGGTGGTGGCAGCGGCGGTGATTTTCGATCCGGCCAAGCCGATGATTCGCGGCCTCGACGATTCCAAAGCGCTGACCGCGAAGAAGCGCGACGAGCTGTATGACAAGATCGTCGACCGTGCGCTCGCTTACTGCATCGCTTCGGCATCGGTCGAAGAAATCGATTCGCTTAATATTCTGCACGCCACCATGCTGGCAATGAAGCGCGCCGTGGAGGGCCTGTCCGTCGTGCCGACGCTCGTGAAAGTCGACGGCAATCGCTGTCCGACACTGAGCGTTCGCAGTGAAGCGGTGATCGGCGGCGACGCGCTCGTGAAGAGCATCTCCGCGGCGTCGATTCTTGCCAAGGTCACGCGTGACCGCATGCTGCTCGAATTGCACCAGACGTATCCCGTCTACGGCTTCAATGCGCATGCCGGTTACGGCACGCCGCAGCATCTCGCGGCGTTGCGCGAACATGGACCTTGCGAGCATCATCGGCGTTCGTTCGCGCCGGTGCGTGAGGCGCATCTGCGGTTGCGTACCGGCGTGCCGCTGCCGGCCCGCGACGTGATCGTCGTATCCGAAGTGATGTTCGACGACGACGCCTTCGGCGAACGCAGCAGCGCCGTCTGAGCTTGACGCGAACGTCGCGCGAGCGCTTCATTAGCGGCGCGTGTCACAACCCTTTCCTCATTCTCACTGTCTTCGCTGCCTGTGAAAGCCATCACCTCGCGGGACAATCCGCTCTATAAACGCCTGAAGGCATTGGCCGGCTCGACGCATCAACAGCGCAAGAGCGGCCACGCGCTGCTCGAAGGGTTTCATCTCGCGAGCGCGTATCTCGACGTCGCCGGGCAGCCGGAAATGTGCATCGTCACCGACGGCGCGCTGCGCCATGACGAAGCGCAGGCGATCGTTTCACGCATCGAAGATCACCGTGTCGTGACGCTGCCGGACGCTTTATTCGGGCAGTTGTCGAATGTCGTGCACGGTGTGGGCATACTGCTGCTGGTCGAAAAGCTCGACACGCCGCTGCCAGACAACGTCGCGCAAACCTGCCTCGTACTCGACGGCGTGCAGGACGCGGGCAACGTCGGCTCGATTCTGCGCAGCGCGGCGGCCGCCGGCATTCAGCAGGTGTTCTGCGCGCCGGGGACGGCGTACGCGTGGTCCTCGAAGGTCTTGCGCTCCGGCATGGGCGCGCATTTCCTCCTGCAGATTCACGAGGACGTGGAAGCGCAGGCGCTGATCGAGCGCCTCGCGGTGCCGATCGTCATTACGGATTCGCACGGCGCCGAGGCGATCTACGACTGCGATCTGAGCGGAGCGCTCGCGTGGGTGTTCGGCAACGAAGGGGCGGGCGTTTCGCAGCTCTGGCGCGACGCGGTCTCGTTGCGGGTGACGATTCCCCAGCCGGGCGGCATGGAGTCGTTGAATGTGGCGGCTGCGGCGGCTGTATGCGTGTTCGAGCAGTGCCGCCAGCAGCGCGGGCGCGCTTGACGCCGTTCGCTCGACGCCTTGCGTTTGACGCCGTTTTGACACACGCGCGCGCTGCCGCGCGTGTCTCCTCTTCAGGCTGCCGGGCTGACGCGGCGGTTCAATAAGCCGGCCGGTCCAGCTTGATTTCCTGCAGGATGGTTGTTGCAATCTCTTCGATCGACTTGTGCGTCGACGACAGCCACTTGATCCCTTCCCGCCGCATCATCGTTTCGGCCTCGTTGATCTCATAGCGGCAATTCTCCGGCGCCGCGTACTTGCTGCCGGGACGACGCTCGTTGCGAATCTCCGAAAGCCGCTGTGGATCGATCGACAATCCGAACATTTTCTGCCGATGCGCGAGTAGCGGCGTAGGCAATTTGCCGCGCTCGAAATCTTCCGGAATCAGCGGATAGTTGGCCGCTTTCACGCCATACTGCATGGCCAGATAGAGGCTCGTCGGCGTTTTGCCGCTGCGCGATACGCCGACCAGAATCACGTCGGCGTCGGCCAGATTGCGGTTCGATTGGCCGTCGTCGTGAGCGAGCGAGAAATTGATCGCCTCGATCCGGTTCTTGTACTCCTCGGTGTCCGCGTTCTGGTGGCCGCGGCCCATCGCGTGGCTCGACTTCAGTTCCAGTTCCTGTTCGAGCGGTTCCACGAACGTCTGAAACATGTCCAGCACAAGCGCGTTCGAGCCTTTGACGATCTGATTCGACGCGCTGTCCACCAGCGTCGTGAACACGATGGGGCGGCGGCCGTCCTGCTGGATCGCTTCGTTGATCTTTTCGAGCGTGGCATAGGCCTTTTCCGTCGAGTCGACGAAAGGCACGCGAACCAGGCGGAATTTCTGGTCGAACTGGGAGAGGATCGAATGCGCGAAGGTTTCGGCAGTGATCCCGGTACCGTCGGAGACGATGAATACGGTGGGCGGCATCAGTGGGGCTGGGGAACGTGAGCGGGGAAAATCGCTCGAATGAAACATCGCTGTGTCGACGCCGCTGCCCGGTGGCTAACCGGAGGCTGCAGCGGCGTTCAACCAGCGCGCCGTGGGCACCGCAACTGCGCCCGGATGGTGGCGGGGCCTCGCAAAAGCCCGCTGGCCGGTCCGGGGCGCGTTTCGAGGCGCAATTCTCGTCCGACAGTCACATTTTCAAAGTCGGCACGGTAGAATAGCGGCAACCTGTTGGATAAGCAATTGCAGGCGATTGGCGTCTAACTCACCGTGAACGGTCGTTCAACGCCTCGCTTTTAACCGGTATTTTAGTCGCCAAGTTGCGGCGAACGTGGTGGATCGATCGGTAAATTCGTCCATTCGCCTTCTTCGTCGCACATCCGGTGCTCCGGGCAATGTGCAGCGATTGCTTCTCCAACAGGTTGTGCAAGACGCGAGGTCACCCTTCCAATGGGCGTCTCGCGTTCGAGCCCACTTGCACAGCCGTGAATTTCTTTCACACTTAGGGGCTTGTATGACTAACGCAGTTACCGTCGCAAAGGATAAGGCGTATGTAGTTCCGTTCGAGCAGTTGCGGATGACCGATGTGGAGATTGTCGGTGGCAAGAACGCGTCGCTTGGCGAGATGATCAGTCAGCTCGCCGAAGCCGGCGTGCGCGTGCCGACCGGTTTCGCCACCACGGCGCTGGCTTTCCGCGACTTCTTGCAGCACAACAATCTGACCGAACGCATCGCCAAACGTCTCGAAACGCTCGACGTCGACGACGTGAAGTCGCTTGCCGAAGCGGGCAAGGAGATCCGTCAATGGATCGTCGACGCGCCGCTGCAGCCGCAACTCGAGGCTGATATCCGCGCGGGCTTCGAAACCCTGCAAAACAGCTCGCCTGAAGAGCTGTCGTTCGCCGTGCGTTCTTCGGCAACGGCGGAAGACCTGCCGGACGCATCGTTCGCGGGCCAGCAGGAAAGCTACCTCAACGTGGTCGGTATCGACGACGTGCTCGATCGCATGAAGCACGTGTTCGCGTCGCTGTACAACGACCGCGCTATCTCGTATCGCGTCCACAAGGGCTTCACCCACGCTGAAGTCGCGTTGTCGGCTGGCGTGCAGCGCATGGTGCGCTCGGACGTCGGCGCGGCCGGCGTGATGTTCACGCTCGACACCGAGTCGGGCTTCAAGGACGCCGTCTTCATCACGTCGAGCTATGGTCTCGGCGAAACCGTGGTGCAAGGCGCGGTGAATCCGGACGAGTTCTACGTCTACAAGACCACGCTCGCCCAAGGCAAGTACCCGATCATCCGCCGCTCGATCGGCTCGAAGCTGATCAGAATGGAATTCACCAAGGCGGGCGAAGAAGGCCGCGTGAAAACCGTCGACGTCTCGCACGAGCAGCGCAACCGCTTCTCGATCACGGACGAAGACGTGATCGAACTGGCTAAATACGCGGTCATCATCGAAAAGCACTACGAGCGTCCGATGGACATTGAGTGGGGCAAAGACGGCCGCGACGGCAAGATCTTCATTCTGCAGGCGCGCCCGGAAACGGTGAAGAGCCAGGCGGTGGGCAAGGCCGAACAGCGCTTCAAGCTGAAGGGTCAATCGAACGTACTCGCTACGGGTCGCGCGATCGGTCAGAAGATCGGCGCGGGTCCGGTGCGCGTGATTCACGATCCGTCGGAAATGGACCGTGTGCAGCCGGGCGACGTGCTGGTCGCCGATATGACCGACCCGAACTGGGAACCGGTCATGAAGCGTGCTTCGGCGATCGTCACGAACCGTGGCGGACGGACCTGCCACGCGGCGATCATCGCGCGTGAGCTGGGCGTGCCGGCCGTGGTCGGCTGCGGCGACGCGACCGACGTGCTGAAGGAAGGCGCGCTGGTCACGGTGTCGTGCGCGGAAGGCGACGAAGGCAAGATTTACGACGGTCTGCTCGAAACCGAAATCACCGAAGTGCAGCGCGGCGAACTGCCGCCGATTCCGGTGAAGATCATGATGAACGTCGGCAACCCGCAACTGGCTTTCGACTTCTCGCAACTGCCGAACGCAGGCGTGGGTCTCGCGCGGCTCGAGTTCATCATCAACAACAACATCGGCGTTCACCCGAAGGCGATTCTCGAGTACCCGAATATCGATCAGGACCTGAAGAAGGCGGTGGAAAGCGTTGCTCGCGGTCACGCATCGCCGCGCGCGTTCTACGTCGACAAGTTGACCGAAGGCATCGCCACGATCGCGGCGGCGTTCTATCCGAAGCCCGTGATCGTGCGTCTGTCGGACTTCAAGTCGAACGAGTACAAGAAGCTGATCGGCGGTTCGCGCTACGAGCCGGACGAAGAAAACCCGATGCTGGGTTTCCGTGGCGCGTCGCGCTACATCGCCGAAGACTTCGCCGAAGCGTTCCAGATGGAATGCATCGCGCTGAAGAAGGTGCGTGAAGAGATGGGCCTCGACAACGTCGAGATCATGGTGCCGTTCGTGCGTACGCTGAAGCAGGCGGAGCGCGTGGTCGGGCTGCTGGCCAAGTACGGCCTGAAGCGCGGCGAGAAGGGTCTGCGCCTGATCATGATGTGCGAAGTGCCGTCGAACGCGATCCTTGCCGAAGAATTCCTGCAATTCTTCGACGGTTTCTCGATCGGTTCGAACGACCTGACGCAGCTCACGCTCGGCCTCGATCGCGACTCCGGCATGGAACTGCTGGCTGTGGATTTCGACGAACGCGATCCGGCGGTCAAGTTCCTGCTGAAGCGCGCGATCGACACCTGCCTGCGACTCGACAAGTACGTCGGTATTTGCGGCCAGGGCCCGTCGGATCATCCGGACTTTGCGCAGTGGCTGACCGATGAAGGCATCAAGTCGATCTCGCTGAACCCGGATACGATCGTCGAGACGTGGCAGCAACTGGCAAAGTCGGCGAAGTGAAGCGAGCAGCATGCCGCTTTCTAGGCGGCATGCATAACGGCATGCATAACGCTCGACGCGGTATTTCAAACGTGCGCTCATTGCACGTTAAACCGTACTGCACCGCTCGTTAAAATGGGTTCGCTTCGTGCTATAAACACCCCGGTAGATCCGGGGTGTTTTGCTTTGTGGAGGTCGACGTGGCGCCAGGTGGATTGTTCTGGTGGATCGGGGCGGGCGTGCTGGTCGTGCTCGAGTTGCTCAGCGGCACGTTCTATCTGCTGATGATCGCGTTGGGTTGTGTGGCGGCCGCCATCGCGCACCTCGCGGGCGCCGCCGCCGACGTGCAGTTCGCCGCCGCGGCCGTGGTCGCACTGGCGGCGGTGCTGCTGCTCAGGCGTTCGCGGTTTGGCCGCAAAACGCGCAAGGAGGCGTCGCGCAACCCCGACGTCAATCTCGACATCGGTCAAACGCTGACCGTGCCTGCCTGGCACGAGCGCCGGGCGCGCGCCAATTACCGCGGCGCGGCATGGGATGTCGAACTGGCCGCGGGTGAACCTGAAGACGCGCAGCTTTACGAAATCACGGAAATGCGTGGCAGTTGCCTCCTCGTCGTGGCGGCCCGCCATTCAGCCAAACGGGCCACCACGGCCTGAGTTTTCTCGCCGCACACACAACTATTCCAACCAGGGACCGGAGGGCAGTCATGGATTCGACCATCGTCGGGGCGGTGCTTCTGATCATCGTGATCGTACTGGCGGCGCAGACTATCAAGATCGTGCCGCAACAGCATGCGTGGGTGCTGGAGCGCCTTGGCCGCTATCACCGCACGCTGACACCGGGTTTGAGTTTCGCGTTTCCGTTTGTCGATCGGATCGCTTATAAGCACATCCTCAAGGAAATTCCGCTAGAGGTGCCAAGCCAGGTCTGTATCACGCGCGACAATACGCAGTTGCAGGTGGACGGCGTGCTGTACTTTCAGGTCACCGATCCGATGAAGGCGTCGTACGGGTCGAGCAACTTCGTGTTCGCGATCACACAGTTGTCGCAAACCACGCTGCGCTCGGTGATCGGCAAGCTCGAACTCGACAAGACCTTCGAGGAGCGCGACTTCATCAATCACAGCATTGTTTCGTCGCTCGACGAAGCGGCCTCGAACTGGGGCGTGAAGGTGTTGCGCTACGAGATCAAGGACCTGACGCCGCCCAAGGAGATCCTCCACGCCATGCAGGCGCAGATTACCGCCGAGCGCGAAAAGCGCGCGCTGATTGCCGCGTCGGAAGGGCGCAAGCAGGAGCAGATCAACATTGCTTCCGGCGGGCGTGAGGCGGCGATTCAGAAGTCGGAAGGTGAACGCCAGGCGGCGATCAATCAGGCGCAGGGTCAGGCGTCGGCGATTCTGGCCGTGGCTGAAGCGAACTCGCAGGCGATTCAGAAGATTGCCGCGGCCATTCAGTCGAACGGCGGGATGGAAGCGGTCAATCTCAAGGTGGCCGAACAATACGTGAACGCGTTCGGCAATCTGGCGAAGCAGGGCACTACGCTGATCGTGCCGGGCAACCTGGCCGACATGAGTTCGATGATCGCCTCGGCGCTCACGATCGTGAACAAAGGGAAGGGCACGACGGAGATGCGCTGAGCGTGCTTTAGCTGCTGAAAAAAGAAATGGCCCGCAGACTGTGCGGGCCAGTTTCATTTGAGTGCTTGCAGGTTCGTTGCCGCGCGCTGGCGGCGAACGAAGCGCGGCATATCCGCGCAGCGTCCGCTCGAACCGCCGGTCAGCTCGGCGAGCGCATCAAACGCGCTTTCTCACGTTCCCAATCGCGCTTCTTCTCGGTCTCACGTTTGTCGTGCTGCTTCTTGCCCTTGGCCAGACCGATCTCGCATTTGACGCGGCCGCCCTTGTAGTGGAAGTTCAGCGGCACGAGCGTGTAACCGCGCTGCTCGACCTTGCCGATCAGTTTGCTGATTTCTTCGCTATGGAGCAGCAGCTTGCGCGTGCGCACCGGGTCGGGGTTGATATGGGTCGAGGCTTCGGGCAACGGGCTGATGTGCGTGCCGATCAGGAACAGTTCGTTATTCTTGATGACCACGTAACCTTCCTTGATCTGGCCGCGCCCGGCGCGCAGCGCCTTGACCTCCCATCCTTCGAGCACGAGCCCTGCTTCGTAGCGTTCTTCGACCGAGTAGTCGTAGAAGGCTTTTCTGTTGTCGATGATGCTCATGAATGGAAAGTGCCCAACTCGTTTAAAATCACGATTTTAGCAAAGCGGGGCAAGGAAAGCCCGCCGCGCTTGTCCACCCTTGCCACGCGCTGTTCAATTTATGGCAGATGTCCAGAAAACCGTGTTGATCCGCCATTCGGCGGAACAGATGTTCGACCTCGTCACCGACGTCGCCGATTACCCCAACTTCCTGCCTTGGTGCGGGGGAGTCGAAATCCGCCGCCGGGACGAAACCGGCATGGAGGCGAGGATCGATATCAACTTCAAGGGCATCAAGCAGCACTTCGCCACGCGCAACAGCATGGAGCGGCCCACGCGCATCGACATGGAATTCGCGGACGGCCCGTTTCGCAAGTTCACCGGCTTCTGGCGCTTCACGCCGTTGCGGGCCGATGCCTGCAAGATCGAATTCGCGCTGCACTACGAATTCACCAACATCATTCTCGAGAAGATCATTGGGCCGGTGTTCAATCACATCGCCAATACGTTCGTCGAATCGTTCGTGAAGCGCGCCGATCAGCGCTACGGTAAGGCATGAGCGCGCGCTTGTCGATCGAAGTCTGCTACGCGTTAGCCGGTGAGCAGGCGCTGATTGGCGTGGAACTGCCGGAAGGCGCCACGCTGCAGCAGGCGTTGGATGCGAGCGGCATCTTGCGGCGCTTCCCGCAGATCGACCTCGCCACGCAGAGGGTGGGCATATTCGGCAAGCTCAAGCCGCTCGACGCGGTGCTGGCCGACCACGATCGGGTGGAGATTTACCGGCCGCTGCTGGTCGATCCCAAGGTGTCGCGTCAGCGCCGCGTCGAGAAAACCCGCAAGGCGGGCTCGATCGAAGGGCGCCGCTGGCAGAACAAGGATTCGCGGTAAGTGGATTGGATCGGGTGGGGTGGAAAGCCGCCTCGATCCGCTGCGGCCGCCGCGGTGCGAGGCGGTAAGCCGCTGTCAGGCAACTCCGGGCACGTCACGGCGGCTCAACGCGCGGCGCCGCATCGCGGCTGACCGCGACTCACCTCACTGCGCCGCAAGGCGCCGCGCCCCACTGTGCCTCGCCTCGCGCCTCCTGTGCCTCGCCTCGCGGCTCCGCACAGCGCCTCGCCTCGCCGCACCCTGAGGCGCCTCAAGGCGCCGTCACTTGCGGCTTGTCCTTGATTCGTGTCACGTCGGGCGTATCGTCGTCCGCATGCTGGCGCACCGACCAGCACACGCCGGCCACCAGCAGCAGAATCGCCGCCAGTTCTAGCGGGCGCGGCAGGCGCTCGTCATAAATGAACGCATAAAGCAGCGCGAACAACGTCTCGAACACGATCATCTGGCCGGAGAGCGTCAGCGGCAGCCGTTTCGATGCGGCATTCCACAGCCCGTTGCCGAGCCACGACGCGCCGATCGCGAGGCCCAGATTGAGCATCCAGAAGCTGTGCCAGCGACCGTCGGCCAGCTCGCCTTGCGGGCCGCCCGACGGCAGCACGGCAACCACGAGCCACAGCGCCGCGCCGAGCGCGCCGGTCACCACGCCCCACAGAACCGACCACTCATTGCCGCTGAAATGCGTCTGACGCTGCAGGTAGCGGGCGTTTTCGACCGCGAACCACGTCCAGCAGCCGAGCGCGCCGACCGCGCAGGCGAGGCCGAGCAGCTTGGTGGCGACGCTTACCGGCGTGCTGTCGGCGACCGTAAACACGTCGATGTTGATGCAGACGATGCCCGCCATCACCATCGTGAGCGGCCAGGCGAGGCGGGCGAGCGGCACCGCGCCATGATCGCGCCGGCCGAGCAGCGTCACCGTGACGGGCAGCACGCCGACGATCAGCGACGCCGGCGCGATGCCGATCAGGTGGACGGCCGCCGTCAGCAGAAGGTAATAGAGCAGGTTGCCGGCCAGCGCCAGCTTCACCAGCGCGCCGAGATCCTCGCGGGTCAGTCGTTTGAAGAGCGAGCGCCCCATGGGCAGCGCGGCGGCCAGCGAGACCACGCCGTACATGGTGTAGCGGCCGGCGCTCAGCAGCAGCGGCGAAAAATCGGGCAGCACGCGCGGCACCAGAAAAACCATGCCCCATAGGGCTCCGGCCAGGACTCCATAAACCACACCGCGCTGCATCGACTGCTCCTGCAAGAAAAAACTGGAATGGTCGGCAGAATAGCCGGTCGGCGGCTTCGGTGTCTTGTTCGATTCTGCATTCGGACGCGGTGGCACCCGTTTGCGCCCCATTGCGCCCGAACGCGCAAACGAAACCGGATCGAACCCGAGGCGAACAGACAAGCGAAATCCCGGCGGCCCGATGATGCGAAAAAACTGCCCGAAATTCGCTAAGCTGCTGTTAGTGCAGTGAAAACCAGGGAGGTATCGCGTATAATTCGCTTTTGCGCCTATAGGATTTGCCATGCGTCTGATCCAAACAGCACTCACGTTCGATGACGTGCTCCTCGTCCCGGCTTTCTCCGATGTTCTGCCGCGCGACACCAGCCTCAAGACCCGGCTGACCCGCAACATCTCCCTGAATATGCCGCTCGTGTCCGCCGCCATGGACACGGTCACCGAAGCCCGCCTCGCCATTGCCATGGCGCAAATGGGTGGCGTGGGCATCATCCACAAGAACCTCACGGCTGCCGAACAGGCGCGTGAAGTCGCCAAGGTGAAGCGCTTCGAATCGGGTGTGGTCCGCGATCCGATCACCGTACCGCCGCAAATGAAGGTGCGCGACGTGATCGCGCTGTCGCGTCAGCATGGCATTTCGGGCTTTCCGGTCGTCGAAGGCGCGCAGCTGGTGGGTATCGTCACCAATCGCGACCTGCGCTTCGAAGAGCGTCTGGACGAGCCGGTGCGCAACATCATGACGCCGCGCGAGCGCCTCGTCACCGTCAAGGAAGGCACGCCGCTTGCCGAAGCCAAGGCGCTGATGCATAGCCACCGCCTCGAGCGCGTGCTGGTGATCAACGACGCATTCGAACTGCGCGGCCTGATGACCGTCAAGGACATCACCAAGCAGACCGAGCACCCGGACGCGTGTAAAGACGAACACGGCAAGCTGCGCGCGGGCGCGGCAGTCGGCGTGGGCGAAGACAACGAAGAGCGCGTGGAACTGCTGGTGCAGGCCGGTGTGGACGTGATCGTGGTGGACACGGCGCACGGCCACAGCAAAGGCGTGCTTGAGCGCGTCAAATGGGTCAAGCAGAACTTCCCGCAGGTTGAAGTGATCGGCGGCAACATCGCCACCGCGGCGGCTGCCAAGGCGCTCGTCGAATATGGCGCGGACGGCGTGAAGGTCGGTATCGGCCCGGGCTCGATCTGCACGACGCGGATCGTTGCGGGCGTGGGCGTGCCGCAGGTCACGGCGATCTCGAACGTTTCCGAAGCGCTGAAGGGCACGGGCGTGCCGGTCATCGCCGACGGCGGCGTGCGATTCTCCGGCGACGTCAGCAAGGCGCTGGCCGCCGGCGCGAACGCCGTGATGATGGGCAGCATGTTCGCCGGCACGGAAGAAGCGCCGGGCGACGTGTTCCTGTTCCAGGGCCGTCAGTACAAGTCGTACCGTGGCATGGGCTCGGTCGGCGCCATGAAAGACGGCGCGGCTGACCGCTACTTCCAGGACAACTCCGCGAACATCGACAAGCTGGTGCCGGAAGGTATCGAAGGCCGCGTCGCCTACAAGGGCTCGGTCAACGCGATCCTTTACCAGCTGATCGGCGGCGTGCGCGCCAGCATGGGCTACTGCGGCTGCCGCACCATCGCCGAGATGAACGACAAGGCCGAGTTCGTGCAGATCACGGGCGCGGGCTTGCGCGAGTCGCATGTGCATGACGTGCAAATCACCAAGGAAGCACCCAACTACCACGTGGACTAAACGCCAATGAAGCCATTGCTGCGCGGTGTACTCATCCTCGATGCCTTGCTGTTGCTTGCGTTCGGCCTGCTGTTTCTGCTGACGCCGTGGACTTCGCTGTACAACGCGCTGCTTCTGGTGCAAACCCAGCCGGCTCTGGTCGGCCAGGGGTTTGGCGTGGCGCTGATCGGGCTTGCGTGGCTGGCCTTGCACGCGTCGATCGACGGCGCGCTGACGTCATCGGTCGCCCGGACGGTCGGCCATGTGAACTGGCTGACCGGCGTGCTGATGCTGGTCTGGCTGCTCGGTCTGCATACGCCGGCGCTGACCGGTTTCGGTCAGATCGTCGCGGTGCTGACGGGTGTGGTGCTGCTGGTGATCGGTCTGGGCGGCGTGCGCTTGTCGGGCGCGGTGCGGCGGCGCGAGAAAGTGCGGCTGGTCGAGGCCGCCGCTGCTGAGCGTGCCGAAAAGCAGGCGGCCAAAGACGCGGCGAAAGACGCAGCCAACCGGCGCGAGCCGGGTCGCGTGACAGCCGGTTTTCCGGTGTATCACGCCGAGCCGGTCGTCGAGCCCGTGGTGCCGGTTACGCGTCCAGTCAATCCCGCCAGTCCTGTCGCAGCAGCGCCGCTTCATCCGGTGGCTGACGAAGCCGGCCTGACAGCCTCCGAACGCGCAGCGCGGGCAGAAGCCGCTGCCGCGCGTGACGAAGCCCGCGACGGCGCCGCCAACGCGCCCCGGCCGCCGTTTCATGGCTGAGGCGTCGCGCGCCACGCCATCCGCCGCAGTGACCGGATTTCGTTCGCGCTCGCCGCAGGCAACTGGCTGTGGCGCCGCACGCGCCAGACCGCTGCATCGTTACGCTTCATGCTCGATCGTCCCCACGTGGACCGCTTTGAATTCAACGCCGCGCGCTGTGCGCGGCATTCCGTATCCGCTTACTCTTTGACTCCGTCCGCTGCCATGCACGACAAGATTCTGATCCTCGACTTCGGTTCGCAAGTCACCCAACTGATTGCACGTCGCGTTCGCGAAGCCAACGTGTATTCGGAAATTCATCCGTACGACGTCGATGCGTCGTTCATTCGCGACTTCGCGCCGAAGGGCGTGATCCTTTCCGGCGGCCCGAGCTCGGTCACCGAATCGGACACGCCGCGCGTGCCGCAGGCCGTGTTCGAACTCGGCGTGCCGGTGCTGGGCATCTGCTACGGCATGCAGGCTATGGCCGAGCAGCTGGGCGGCAAGGTCGACATCGGCCACCTGCGTGAGTTCGGTTATGCCGAAGTGCGCGCGCGCAATCACACGAGCCTGCTCGAAGGCATCAGCGACTTCACCACGCCGGAAGGTCACGGCATGCTGAAGGTGTGGATGAGCCACGGCGACAAGGTGCTGGAAATGCCGCCGGGCTTCGCGCTGATGGCGTCGACGGAATCGTGCCCGATCGCGGCAATGGCCGACGAAAAGCGCCGCTTCTACGGTCTGCAATGGCACCCGGAAGTCACGCACACCGTGCAGGGCCGCGCCATGCTCGAACGCTTCGTGCTGCAGATTTGCGGCGCGCAGCCCGATTGGGAAATGGGCCACTATATCGACGAAGCCGTCGCCAAAATTCGCGAGCAGGTCGGTAGTGAGCACGTGATTCTGGGTCTGTCGGGCGGCGTGGATTCGTCGGTGGCGGCGGCGCTGCTGCATCGCGCGATCGGCGATCAGCTGACCTGCGTGTTCGTCGATCATGGCCTGTTGCGCCTGAACGAAGCCGAGCAGGTGATGGCGACCTTCGCGGACCACCTGGGCGTGAAGGTGATTCACGTCGACGCGAGCGAAGTGTTCCTGCGCAAGCTCGCCGGTGTGACCGATCCGGAAGCGAAGCGCAAGATCATCGGCGCGGAATTCGTCGAAGTGTTCCAGACGGAAGCCGGCAAGCTGACCGATGCGAAGTGGCTGGCGCAAGGCACGATCTATCCGGACGTGATCGAATCGGCCGGCAAGGGCAAGAAAGCCACCCAGACGATCAAGAGCCACCACAACGTGGGCGGCCTGCCTGAGACGCTGAATCTGAAGCTGCTCGAGCCGCTGCGCGAACTGTTCAAGGACGAAGTGCGCGAACTTGGCGTCAAGCTCGGTTTGCCGCCGGCCATGGTGTACCGCCATCCGTTCCCGGGCCCGGGTCTGGGCGTGCGGATTCTCGGCGAAGTAAAGCGCGACTTCGCGGACCTGCTGCGCCGCGCGGACGCGATTTTCATCGAGACGCTGCGCACGTTCATCGACAAGGAAACCGGCAAGTCCTGGTACGATTTGACGAGCCAGGCGTTCGCGGTGTTTCTGCCGGTGAAGAGCGTTGGCGTGATGGGCGACGGGCGGACTTACGAGTATGTCGTCGCGCTGCGCGCCGTGCAGACGCTCGACTTCATGACCGCGCATTGGGCGCATCTGCCGCATGAGCTGCTGGGGCATGTGTCCAACCGGATCATCAATGAAGTGCGTGGCATCAACCGGGTGGTGTATGACATCTCGGGTAAGCCGCCGGCGACGATCGAGTGGGAATGATTCAGACTGCTCCCAGTCGTTCGGGGAGGTCCTGTTTTCCATGTTTTTCCATTTAAAAAAACATGAGGTTATTGTCCGTTTTGGTCTTCTGTGATCCGGGCAATGGCTGATGAAAATGCCGGTACCGGTGACGGTGCCGGCATTTTTTTTGGGACGACCTTGTTCGATACCATCAAACCAGTCTCTCGGTATCGGTTGACGGTATACGTTCGAGGCGACCGAGCCACTAACGTCTGGCAAGTCGGCGGAGAGACACTTCTCACCGAATGCTTTCAGCTTGCTCCCAACCTCCGCCCAAAACTTTGTACAACGTCACGAGATTGGCCTGCCGGGACAGCGTGTCGGTCGCGAGTTGCTGCTGCGCGGTGTAGAGCGTGCGCTGCGCATCGAGGAAGGTCAGAAAGCTGTCCGTACCCGCCTTGTAACGCGCTTCGGCCAGCGTGTAGTAACGCTGCGAGGACGTGACGTAGTCGCGATCCGCCTGCACCTGATCGATGTAGGTGGCGCGTGCGGTGAGCGCATTCGATACTTCCTTGAAGGCCGTCTGGATCGTGTTTTCATAGTCGGCGATCTCGATCTGCTTCTCGATTTTCGCAACATCGAGCGATGCCTTGTTGCTTCCGTAATCGAAGATCGGCATCGACACGCTCGGCGCGAATGCCCATGCTCCCGTGCCGGCCTTGAACAAACCCGAGAGCGTCGAACTCGACGTGCCGGCCGTCGCCGTCAACTCGATCTTCGGGAAGAACGCCGCGCGCGCGGCGCCGATGTTGGCGTTCGCCGCTTTCAACGCATGCTCGGCCTGCACGATGTCAGGACGACGGGTGAGCAACAGGGACGGCACGCCCGCGCCGATGTCGGCGAACATGGACTCGTCGTCGAATGAGCGGGCAGGCGGCAGGTCGTCGGGAATCGGCGCGCCGAGCACAGCGACCAGATTGTTGCGGTCTTGCGCGACGGCACGACGGTAAGCCGCCAGGCTGGCCTTCGCGCTCGCCAACGAATTCTCGGCTTGTTGCACGTCGAGCAGGGAAGAGTTGCCCAACTCCTGAACACGCTTCGTCACCTCGTAGGTCGACTGATCCGCCTTGACCGTGTCTTCGGTTAATTGCAGCAGGCGCTCATCGGACAGCAAGGTCAGGTAGTCGGTCGCCACCGTCGCGATCAAACTGATCTGCGTGCTTTGGCGCGACGCGTCCGTGGCGAGATAGTTTTCCAGCGCCTGACGCTTGAGGCTGCGCAAGCGTCCAAAGAAATCGATTTCCCACGACGTCGTGCCGACATTGAGATCGCTGACACTGCTCGTCACGCCTTGGGTTCGCTCCCGAGTCAGGCTGCCGCTCGCGCTGATCGACGGCGCAAGCGCGGCGCGCGTGATCCGGTATTGCGCTTCGTACTCGGCGACGTTCAACGCCGCCACGCGCAGGTCGCGATTGTTCGCCAACGCGATGCCGATCAACCGCTGCAGACGTTCATCGCGAAAGAAGCTTTGCCATGCGGTATCGGCGGCCAGCGGCGGTGTGACGCCCGTGCTGCTCGCGCTTGTCGAACTCGCCGCGGCGCTCGTGCTTTCGTAGCCATCGCCGTGCGGATACGCCACCGCCACCGGCGCGGCGGGCCGTTCATAGTGCGGATCGAGCGTGCAGCCCGCGAGCAGCGCGAGCGCGAGCGCCGCTGCACAGGCACCGAGTTTGAGTCCCATCATTCAACACCTTCCTGTTGCTTGGTGTCGCCGTGCTCGCCGAACAGGCGTCGCACGACGACGAAGAAAACCGGCACGAAAAAGATCGCAAGGAACGTGGCGGCGATCATCCCGCCCATCACGCCGGTGCCGATTGCATGACGGCTCGCCGAGCCGGCGCCCGTGCTGATCACGAGCGGCAGGACGCCGAATATGAAGGCGAGCGAGGTCATCAGAATCGGCCGCAACCGCAACCGCGCGGCCTCGACGGTGGCCTCGATCAGCCCGCGCCCCTGCGCCTGCAGATCCTTGGCGAATTCGACGATCAGGATTGCGTTCTTGGTGGACAAGCCAATGGTCGCGAGCAGGCCGACCTTGAAATAGATGTCGTCGGAGAGCCCGCGGATATGCGCGCCCAACACCGCACCGAGCACGCCGAGCGGCACCACTAGAATCACCGCGATCGGAATGGACCAGCTTTCATACAGGCCGGCAAGACAGAGGAACACCACGATCAGCGAAATCGCGTAAAGATAGATCGCTTGCGAGCCGGCAATGCGCTCCTGATACGATTGCCCGGTCCAGTCGATGCTGTAGCCCGCGGGCAGTTTCTTGACGAGCGCATCGACCGCGTCCATCGCCTGGCCGGTGCTTGTATTTGCACCGGTTTGCGCGGTCATTTCCATTGCCAGCGTGCGATTAAAGCGCTCGATCTGCGGCGGCCCGAAGGTCCATTTGCCGGTGGCGAAGGCGGAGAAGGGCACCATCTCGCCGTCGTAGCCGCTGGTGGTTGAACTGCTAGTTGAGCTGCTGGTCGAGCTGGTGCTCGTCGAAGTGGTGCTGCCCGAACTGCTCGTGGTGCTGGAGCGCACATACCATCGGCCGATGTCCGACGGCATCATCCGGTATGGCGCGTCGGCCTGGACGTAGACCTTTTGAATGCGCCCCGTATCGACATAGTTGTTCACATATGAAGAGCCGAACGCCGTCTGCAACGTGTCGTTCACATCGGCAATGGAGAGCCCGAGCGCGCTCGCCTTCTCACGGTCGATATCGACATGGAACTGCGGCGTGTCGTCGAGACCGCCGGGACGCATGCCGGACAACGCGCTGTCTTTGGCCGCGAGCGCGAGCAGTTGCTGGCGCGCGGCCATCAGCTTGTCGTGGCCTTGGCCCGCGCGGTCTTCCAGTTCGAAGTCGAGGCCGCTCTGTGTGCCGAGTTCCTGAATGGCCGGCGGATTGAGCGCGAAAATCTGCGCGTCGCGCGTGGCGGCGAAGTGCATGTTGGCGTGCTGGATGAGTGCCGCCGCCGAGCCGTCCTTGCCGCGCCGGGTGCTCCAGTCCTTGAGCTTCACGAACGCCAACGCGTTGTTCTGTCCGGAACCGTTGAAGCTGAACCCGGTCAGTGCGATGATCTTGTCGACCTGCGGAAGCCCGAGATAGTACGCTTCGACCTTCTTCACGGTTTCCAGCGTCTGCGCGGCGGGCGTGCCGACCGGCGCGGAAATCGAGGTGATGATGATCCCCTGATCCTCGTCGGGCAGGTAAGACGAAGGCAGCTTCATGAAGAGCAGGGCGACCACGCCCGCGATCAACACATAGATCACCATGTAGCGCATCGGATTGCCGATCACGCGCGAGACCGCCGAGTCATAGCGATCCGTGCCGCGCGCGAGCACGCGGTTGAACCAGCCGAACACGCCGCGTTTCGCGTGATGCTCGACGTCGTTACGCCGCAGCAAAGTGGCGCACAGCGCCGGCGTGAGCGTCAGCGCGAGGAACACGGAAAGCAGCATCGCCGCGACGATCGTCACGGAAAACTGCCGGTAAATCGCGCCCGTCGAGCCCGAGAAGAACGCCATTGGAATGAACACGGCGATCAGCACCGTCGTGATGCCGACCAGTGCGCCCGTGATCTGCTTCATCGCCTTGCGCGTGGCTTCGACCGGAGACAGTCCTTCTTCGGCGATCAACCGCTCGACGTTTTCGACGACCACGATGGCGTCGTCCACCAGCAGACCGATTGCCAACACCAGCCCGAACATCGACAGTACGTTGATCGAAAAGCCGACTACCGACATCACCGCGAACGTGCCGAGCAGGGCGACTGGCACGACAATGGTCGGAATCAGCGTCGCACGCAGGTTCTGCAAGAACACGTACATCACGACAAAGACCAGCATGACCGCTTCGATCAGCGTCTTCACCACTTCTTCGATCGAGATCTTCACGAACGGCGTGGTGTCGTACGGATAGTCGACCACCACGTTGCGCGGCAATTGCCCGCTCAGTTCGTCGAGCTTGGCTCGTACGGCTTTCGCGACGCTCATCGCATTCGCGCCGCTCGCGAGCTTGACCGCGAGCGAGGCCGCCGGCGCGCC
Organism: Paraburkholderia sp. RL17-383-BIF-A; assembly: GCF_046028015.1. Lineage (NCBI taxonomy): Bacteria > Pseudomonadati > Pseudomonadota > Betaproteobacteria > Burkholderiales > Burkholderiaceae > Paraburkholderia > Paraburkholderia sp. RL17-383-BIF-A. The sequence goes on from NZ_JARESR010000002.1 coordinate 418,865, forward strand.
GTTCAGGCGCGAGTCCGTGCTGTAGTCGTCGCCGCCCACCTCGACGCGCGCGACGTCCTTGAGCATGACTTTCGAGCCGTCGCTATTTACACGCAACAGGATCGCGCCGAACTGCGCGGGCGTGGTGAGCAGGCTCGATGCGGAAATCGTCGCGTTGATGGCCTGCGTTTTCGTGGACGGCGAGCCGCCAATCTGGCCCACCGAGAGTTGCACGTTCTGATTCGTGATCGCGGTAGTAACGTCGGCGGTGGTGAGCCCGACTGCCTGCAACTTCACCGGGTCCAGCCAGATGCGCATGGCGTGTTGCGCGCCGAACAGCGTGACGTCGCCCACGCCGTTGATCTGTGTGAGCGGGTCCTCGATCTGCGTCGCGATGATATTGCCCAGATCGATGGAATTCATGCTGCCGTCGCTCGACGACAGCGACACGATCATCAGGAACGCGTTGGCCGCTTTCGCGACCTGCACGCCTTGCTCCTGAACCGTCTCAGGCAGCGACGAACTGGCCTGCTCGACCTTGTTCTGCACTTGCACCTGCGCGATATCCGCATTGGTGCCCTGCTGAAACGTGAGCGTGATGCGCGCCTGTCCCGACGAACTGCTGGTGGACGACATATAGAGCAGATGGTCGATGCCGCTCAGCTTCTGTTCGATCACCTGCGTGACGGTCGTGGCGATGGTTTCGGCGGAGGCGCCCGGATAGGTTGCCGTAATTTGCACGGAAACCGGCGCCACGCTCGGATACTGTTCGACCGGAAGCGTCTCGATGGAAGCACCGCCGATCATCATGATGACGATGGCGATGACCCACGCGAGGATCGGTCGGTTGATAAAAAATCCTGCCATGAGAGTCTCGCTTTAACTATGGGCTGCCGACGTGTTGTCCGCGGTGGCGGGCGTGGCCGAGGTACCCGATGTGCCGGGGCTTTCGACGGGCTTGACGAGCGAGCCGGTGCGCGTTTTCTGCGAGCCCGCGACGATCACGCGATCGCCCGCTTTGAGGCCGCTCGTGACGAGCCAGTCGCTGCCCGATGCGGTGTCGGCCGTCACGGTTCTCTGCACGACCTTGTTGTCGGCGCCGACGGTGAGCACGCTGGCGGAGCCGTCCGACGCACGCGAGACCGCGAGTTGCGGCACCGTGATTGCCTGCTGGTTCACGCCTTCTTCGAGTCGCGCGCGCACGAACATGCCGGGCAATAACACGCCGTCCGGATTCGGGAATACGCAGCGCAAGGTCACGGACCCGGTGGTGGCGTCGACGGTGATATCGGAGAACAGCAGCTTGCCGGGTTGCGCATAGGTGCTGCCGTCTTCCATCACCAGATGAACGACGGCGCCGTCCGTGCCGGCCTGCTGCAATTGACCGCTCGCGAATTCCTTCTGCAGACGCAGCCAGTCCGCGGAGGAGCGTGTGACGTCGAGATACATCTCGCTCGTCGCCTGCACCGTTGCGAGCGCGGTGGTCTGCTCGGCGGTCACGAGCGCGCCTTCGGTCACGCTCGATTTGCCGATGCGGCCCGCAATCGGTGCCACCACCTTTGTGTAGCCGAGATTGATCGCGGCGGTCTTCAACGCGGCGCGGTCGGCGACGACGTCGGCTTTCGCCTCGTCCAGCGCGGCGACGGCGTCGTCGTAGTCCTGGCGGCTCACGCCCTGGATCTTCGAGAGCTCGGCGTAGCGCGTGGCCTTGGTCTGCGCGGCGCTCGCCGTCGCCACTGCTTTGGCCAGCGTGCCGACCGCCTGGTCATAGGCGGCCTGATAACTGGACGCGTCGATCTGATACAGCACGGCGCCGGCCGCGACCTGCGAGCCCTCGGTAAACAGGCGTTTTCTGACGATGCCTTCGACTTGCGGCCGGACTTCGGCGACGCGAATCGCCGAGAGCCGTCCGGACAATTCGGTGCTCGACACAACGGTATGCGGCGTGATGGTCTGGACGCTGACTTCGGGGACCGTCTGCACGGGTCCATGAGACGCTTCGTCGCCGCAACCGGACAACATGAATGTGGCAGCGGCAACGGCCGCCGCGAGTAGCGTGAACGCCGGCGCGCGCGGTGACGGTTCAACCGCGATGGTGAGAGTGGGCATGCTGTGAGCATCCTTCGACTGGATTTCGAACAAGGTCCGTCTGGCGCGCGCCGTTCGCTCGCGAAAGAGCCCGCGCAGCGCTGCGCCAGCGGCAAGATGGAGCCCAGCATAGAGACCAACGTCTTACGGTGGCTTAGACAGGGATTACGACTTGTAACGGAGCGCGGCTTGTGGGGTGGGGGGATGGGATGGGAACGTGATGCCGTGCGCAAGACACTCGAACTGGCCGCGCCGCCGTAATAAACTGTAAGCGTGGCTAAGAACCCGCAACCCTCGGCGTCGCGCGATTCGATATATTTCGACCAGTGGCTGGCGCGCGGGAATGCCGTCCGTCAACTCTCTTCATCGATCAGGGCCCAGCCATGCCAGACACGCCCATCCAGGTTTTACTGGTCGACGACGACGCCGACCTTCGCGACCTGCTCCGAACGTTCTTTCAGCAACGCGGCATCGAGATGTCCGTGCTGCACGACGCCAATCATTTGAGCCGCCGGCTTGAACGCGAGCGGCCCTCGATCATCGTGCTCGATCTGATGATGCCGGGCATCGACGGACTCAGCGCGCTCAAGCAATTGCGCGCCAATGGCGACGCGATTCCCGTGATCATGCTGACGGCACGCGCCGACGGCGTGGATCGCGTGGTCGGTCTCGAACTCGGCGCCGACGACTATCTCGGCAAGCCGTTCATGCCACAGGAACTGCTCGCGCGTATTCATGCGGTGCTGCGCCGGCACGCCCAACCGGCGCTCGCAGCGGCGTCGCCGGTCGAAAAGCGTGAAGCACTGCGCTTCGGCCGCTTCAGGCTCGATTTCGCGAGCCGCACGCTATTTCGAGGTGACGAGTTGCTCAAGCTGACCGGCGGCGAATACGCGTTGCTCGAGGTGCTTGCCCAACATCCGATGGAAACGCTGTCGCGCTCGAAGCTAGTCGACCTGCTGCACGGTCCCTATTCGGAAGTGACCGAGCGCGGTATCGACGTGCCGGTGTGGCGCCTGCGCCGTCTGCTCGAAGACGATCCGGCCAATCCGCGCGTGATTCAGACGATACGTGGCACCGGCTACATGTTCGTGCCTGGCGGCAGTGACGATGACCAATCCCTTTAACACGCTGTTCGGCCGGCTCTCGTTGATGACGGTGAGCCTGATCGTGCTGGTTCACATTACCGCCCTGTTGCTCGTGGACCGTGAGCGCGGCCAGATCGACACGGCTCATGCGCAGCGCGCTCTGCTTCTCGCAGTTCAGGCAGAACATGACGGTACTCTGGCCGCTTCGCACGTATCGGCGATACTCGGCGTGTCGTATGTGAAAGCGAACGACGCGATCGCGTCAGGCTGTCCCGCGCCGTGCGAGAACACCTCGGGTCCGTTCGAACGCGACTTGCGGGCGAAGTTGCCGCCTGGCAGCCAGGTGGTGTCCAACGCCGACGATGGCACGGTGTGGGTGCACTACGCGGGCAATCCGGATTGGATCAAGCTGCAGAATTCGATGTTGCCGGCGCGACGCTTTCTCGGTGCGTCGGCGATGATGCTGATCTTTGCGGTGATCGTCGCGTTGGTTGCTGCGTGGCATTTGCAGCGGCCGTTGCATCGGTTGGCGCTTGCGGCGCGCGAGTTCCGCGTGGGCCATCGTGCGCCGGTTGTGGAGGCGAGCGGTCCGCGCGAAGTGAAGGAGTTGATCGGCGACTTCAACCAGATGGTGCACGAACTCGCGCAAGCCGAGCAGGAGCGCGCGGTGATGCTGGCCGGCGTGGCGCACGATCTGCGCGCGCCGATTACGCGCATGCAGGTGCGCGCGGATCTGCTGCCCGACGAAGCGAACCGTCGCGGCTTCTTGCGCGATGCGGAGTCGTTGTCGCGGATCGTCACGCAGTTTCTGGACTTTGCGCGTGAGACGGCCGACGCTTCACCGCGCACCCACGTCGATGCGCATTGCCGCCGCCACTACGGCGACAGTCTCGCTGACGATGCACTCGTGCGTCTGAATCTGCGCGCCGGTGACGGCTTCGAGTTGCCGCTCGTCGACCTCGACCGGATTCTGACGAATCTGATCGAGAACGCGCTCACGTACGGCGAACCGCCGGTGGAAATCTCGACGTCACGGGAAAACGGCCGCTTCACGCTCGTGGTGCGCGATCACGGCAGCGGCATACCTGGCAACCAGCTCGACCGCGCGCTGCAACCCTTTGGGCGGCTCGACGAAGCGCGCGGCGGCGATGCCCATTGCGGCTTGGGCCTCGCGATCGTGCGGCGTCTGGTGCGGTATAACGGCGGCGAGTTTCATGCGGATAACGCGCCCGACGGAGGGCTCGTGGTGTCGATGACGTTTCCGCTGTAGTCGCAGCGTGGCGACGGGCAGCATGACGAATTGTCAGAGAAGCAGCCCAGGCAGGAGCGGGCGTACCTCTCTTACGGATAGTCACTGAAGCGCGAGGTGGGTTCGTTGACCGTCGAAGCCGGTGTATAACCCGGCACATTCGCGCGAAACTGATCGAGCAGCCCGTTATCCACCTGCGAAAAACCCTTGAGCTGAAGTTGCATCAACACGCGCGTACCGGTACTCGGCGACGTGGTCGAACTGGTGGCGTTGGTGTACTTTTCGAATGCGACGCCCAATGACCAGCAATCCGCGTCGTACTGAAATCCCAGCAATCCTGCGATCAGGCGGTGCGTGCTCATGTCGTAATTCACCCGGGCCACGCTCACCATGTTGCGCGCGAGTGGCCATTGCTCCGACACGATGAACTGGTTGACCGGCTGATAGTCGAGCGTACTGTTAGCCCGCGTATAGCGATACGCGACGTTCAACACCTCGCGCGCCCCCGGCGCCCAGCCGAAGCCGGCCTCCGCATGGGTCAGGTAATGGTTGGCCTGGCTGTACTCCACCGCCTGTTCGGTCGTGAAATCCGGCCCCACCTTGTACGAAGCGCCCACGATCACGCCGGTACGAGCGACCGTACTGGCCGCGTCGTCCGTCTGCAGGGTCACGCGCGGGGTGCGGAAGTCGTACTGCTGCGCGAGGATGAAACGGGCGCGCTCGTCGCCGCTCGCGGGATCGATGAAACGCGTGGTCAGTGCGGCGGTGACGCGATTGGCGTCGGACACCCGGTCGTTGCCGACGAAGCTGTTGGGCATGAACAATTCCGTGAGCCCGAAATCGGCCGTTGCCGTATCGAACAGCGGCGCGAACGATTGGTCGCGATACGGCGTGTAGACATAGAAAAGCCGCGGTTCGAGGGTCTGTATGTACGATTGCCCGAAAAGCCGCACGCTGCGCTCGAACCGCATGCCCGAGTCGAGGCTGAAGGTGGGTACGTTCACACTGAACGACTTCGGCTCCCCGGCGGGCACGTCGGTACCGATCGAGGTCAGGTCGTAGGCTGCGAAATGCCACGCGAGCTTCGGCGTGATGAACCAGCCTGGGCGCTCGATCGGATAGCTGACGTAAGGATTGAACACGAAGCGGTTGCCCTGCGTCATATCCGACGATGAGATCGTGAAACGTGTCGCATCCGCTTCCGCGCCGAAGTCGAATCCGCCCACGTCGTAGCGTGCATAGTGCACGTTCACCTGCGGTTCGCGGTTATAGGTCGAGTCGCTCGAGAAAGTCTGCCAGCGCTGTTCGCGGGCCAGCACGCTCCACGGACCGTTGCTGTAGGTGAGGCCCGCCTCCTGTTGGTAGAGCGTGGTGGAGCCGGTTGGAAACGCCACGCCCGAGGCCAGATCGGTCGACACCGTCGAGTCCGACACGCGGTTGTAGTTCACGTAGGCGTTCAGACCGGAACCGAGATTCCAGTTCTGATTCAACGCAATCGAGTAGCGTTGTGTGCCGGTAATCGCATCGTGCGGCAGCCATGCGAGAGATATCGTGCCCGAATCGCCCGGCTGCATATAACGGTAGTCGGCGGTCAGCATCTCGCCTCGACGCGACATGATGCGCGGCGTGAGCGTGAGGTCGTAATTCGGCGCGAGATTGAAGTAGTACGGCAATGCGACGTCGACGCCGTTGGTGGAACTGACCGAGAACGTCGGCGGCAGGAAGCCGCTGCGGCGGGCGCCGGACAATGGAAACGACAGCCATGGGCTCGCCAGCAGTGGCACGCCCTGAAAAAACAGCACGCCGTAGTGCGCGATGCCTTCGTCGTTGCCATTGTCGATATCGAATTCGGATGCCTTCAGATACCACGCCGGCGCGGACTCGCATTGGCAGGTGCTGTATGTGCCGCGATAAACGATGGTACGTTCGTTATCGACCACATCCGCGCGCTCGGCGCTGCCCCATCCGCCGCTGAGATTGAACCTGTACTTCGGCACGCTGATATAGCCGTGGTTCGCATCCACATAAAAATGCGCATCCGGCCCGTGGAACACGTTGCCGTTGTCGGCGAGGCGCACATGGCCGTAGGCGTCGACCTTGTCGCGGTCGACGTCGTAATGCAGCGCGTCTGCCTCGACGATCGACGCCGGGCGCCGCAACTGCGCGTGTCCTTTCAATGAGACGTCGGTGCCGGTCGTGGTGGTCATCGAATCGGCTATCGCCGAGGTGACGGGTTTGTCGCCCGGCCGCAGGGGATGTTCGCTCAATTGCGGCGCGAGGCGCAGGCCCCAGATGCCGTCGAGCGATTCGGGCACCGCTGCGTTGCCGGCCAATTGCGCGTAACCGGCAAGTGGCGCGCATCCTGCCGCGCATAGCACGAGAGGAACGAGCGGCCGCAAACGTAGACGCTGAAATACACGGCGTAGTATCAAGACAGGTAATGCCCGGAAAGGAGGAGGGACGCTGCGATTCGGCGTCGTGAAGAGGAGCCCGGGCATGCGCCCGGTCGAACAGCGTCATGCGCGGGTGGATAGACCGGGCTTTACTGAAGCGTCATGTCGTTCGAGCGGAGCTCGCTTACACCCGCTGCGCCGCCGAGCGCCTGCAGCAGATAGGGAATCTGCCCGGCCGGCAACGAAAACGACAACCCCGCGCTGCCGGATAGCCGGAAGCGGATCACCACCATCTCCATACCGTTGAGCCGACCGACTTCCCAGCCCTGGCAGTGCAACGCGAAGCCCATGTCCTGATCGTTATGAATCACGCGGTCGGCGTGCTCGATGGCATTCGGCAGGGCGACCAGCAAGTCGTTGAGTACCGAGCGATGCAACGCAGCGGTGGGCTGATTGCCGTGAATGAGCAGGTATTGACCATCCGCCGTCAACTGCATGTCGGTAATGGAATTGAGCATGAAGGTCGACGCATCAGACACGGTTCGGTTCCTCCAGTCCTGGCGTTGTCCGGCTCGCGGCTTGGCGATCCGCCGTGTTCGCGATGTTCGCCGCGCTGCCGGACGCCTCGCGTGGAGTGAGCAGCGACGCCAGAGCCAGATGGATCGAGAAGATCGGCGTTGAACTGGCACGCAGGACCGCCGCCAGAACGGTGGGTGAAAGATATTCAATCATGATCGCTTCTCCAAATCGCGTTTCGCAGGTAGCGGAATCGACAATTTGACGATAGCAGCGCACGCCGGCCGCCGGGTTACACGCGCCCTACGCTTCCTTGGGTTCTGTAACGCTTTATTTCGACGCACGGTCTGCAAAGCGAATGCGCCTGCCCAACGAGCAGGCTACGCAGGTTAGCAACCCTAATGTACGGAAAGTTTTCAGTAACGATCCAGGGCAATCACGTCCCTATACTTCGCGCTTTCCAGAGCCAAGGCACGTCGTTTCGAATGCAGCGCCCGCACGCTTTCTCGTTGTCGCGCGATGCATCAGGACTGAAACCCAAGATGAAACTTCAAGTATTAACGAGCCGTTTAGGCGGCGCGCTCTCGCTCGCCGGCATTACGCTGACAAGCGGGTCCGCCCAGGCCGCGCAGCCTTTCGTGGTGCAAGACATCCGCATCGAGGGATTGAAACGTGTCGAGGCCGGCACGCTGTTCGCCTATCTGCCGATTAAGCAGGGTAGCCTGTTCAGCGACGATAAGGCTTCCGAAGCGATCCGCGCGCTCTATGCCACCGGCTTCTTCAACGAGGTGCGGATCTCGACCGAGGGCAATATCGTCATCGTGTACGTGCAGGAACGTCCGGCCGTCGGTACGATCGACTTCGCGGGCATTCATGAATTCGACAAGGAAAACCTCACCAAGGCACTCGGTTCGGTCGGACTGTCGCAGGGCCGCTATTACGACAAGGCGCTGGTCGACAAAGCCGAACAGGAACTCAAGCGCCAGTACCTGACCCGCGGCTATTACGCCGCCGAAGTCGTCACCACGATCACGCCGATCGACCGCAATCGGGTGGCCGTGCTGTTCTCGGTCGCCGAGGGGCCGAGCGCGAAGATCCGCCAGATCAACTTCATTGGCAACCAGGCATTCAGTACCGATACGTTGCGCGACGAGATGCAACTGTCCACGCCGAACTGGTTCTCGTGGTACACGAAGAACGACCTGTACGCGAAGGACAAACTCACCGGCGATCTGGAACACGTACGCGCGTATTACCTGAATCGCGGCTATCTGGAGTTCAACATCGAGTCGACTCAGGTATCGCTGACACCCGACAAGAAGGAGATGTACCTCACCGTCACGCTGCACGAGGGCGAGCCGTATACGATTACGTCGATCGGTCTCGCGGGCAATCTGCTCGATCGCGAAGCGGAATTGAGAAAGCTCGTCCATATAAAAGCCGGTGAGCGTTTCTCGGCCGAGAAGCTGCAGGCCACCACCAAGGCCATTGTCGACAGGCTGGGGGAGTATGGCTATGCGTTCGCCACCGTCAATGCGGTGCCGAAGATCGATCAGGAACACCATACGGTCGATCTGACATTACAGGTGGACCCGAGCCGCCGCGTGTATGTGCGCCACATCAACGTGATAGGCAACACACGTACGCGTGACGAAGTGGTGCGCCGTGAAATGCGTCAGCTCGAAAGCTCGTGGTTCGATTCGAACCGTCTCACGCTGTCGAAAGACCGGGTCAACCGGCTCGGCTACTTCACCGATGTGGATGTCACCACGGTGCCGGTGGAAGGCTCGCCCGATCAGGTCGACGTGGACGTCAAGGTCAGCGAGAAACCCACTGGCGCGATTACGCTCGGCGCGGGCTTTTCGTCGACGGACAAGGTCGTGCTCTCGGCCGGCATCTCGCAAGACAACGTGTTCGGTTCGGGCACGAGCCTCGCCGTGAACGTGAACACCGCGAAGACCTACCGCACACTGACCGTGACGCAGACCGATCCCTATTTCACCGTGGACGGCATCAAGCGGATCACCGACGTGTACTACCGCACCAACTACCCGCTCTACTACTATACGGACACGAGCTTTCGCATCATTACGGTGGGCGCGGATCTGAAATTCGGCATTCCGTTTTCCGAGGCGGATACCGTCTATTTCGGTGTTGGACTTGAACAGAACCGCCTGTCGACGGATTCGTCCACGCCGCAAAGTTACAAGGACTACGTCGCCGAATTCGGCCACGTGGTCAACAATGTGCCCCTCACGGCGGGGTGGGCTCGCGACAATCGAGACAGCGCACTGGTGCCGAGTCGCGGCTACTTCATTCAGGGTAACGGCGAAGTCGGCACGCCGGCCGGCGGCACCGAATACTACAAGGCGGACGTGCAGGCGCAGTATTACTACTCGTTCTCGCGCGGCTTCATTCTCGGCCTGAATCTGCAGGGCGGTTATGGCAATGGATTTGCGGGTAAGGCCTATCCGATCTTCAAGAACTACTATGCGGGCGGGATCGGCTCGGTGCGCGGCTACGAGTCCGGTTCGCTCGGTCCGACCGACAAGACGACCGGCGACCCGATCGGCGGCTCGCGCATGGTAGTGGCCAACGTCGAGATGACGTTCCCGCTGCCAGGCAGTGGTTGGGACCGGACGCTACGCGTATTCACTTTCCTCGATGCCGGCAATGTCTGGGGCGACGAAGGCAACAGTACCGGCGCCAACGGATTGCGTTACAGCTATGGTGCGGGTCTCGAATGGATTTCACCGATTGGTCCGCTCAAGCTTTCGCTCGGCTTCCCGATCGTCAAACACGCGACTGACAAATATCAGAAGTTCCAGTTTCAGATCGGCACGTCGTTCTGAGCGAGTCGCAAGGCTGCGGGCCTGAGCCGCGCAGAGGCTGCGCGGTTGCTGCCTGCGGCGCTATCGGTCGAGAGACCAGCGTCAGGATGTTGTGCGCAATCAGAAGGTCACATCAGCCTGCGGCGTGCGGCGGATATCGGTCCGACCGAAAAACTTTCGTAAGCGCTGCGCCAGAAGGCTATCTAATCGCGTCTTATCAGCGGGGACCTGATCTGTAACATAGGCGGCGAGACTGCTTGGTCATTTTAAAACACGAGTGGAGCATGAAAGCAGGCCCATTCATGAATCCTCGCGTATGCCAGGTGCTTTTGTCAGGAGCGAATGTGCGGCGGCTTCTTTTGACCACATTGCTGGCGGGAATAGGCGGATTGCAAGGTTGCTCGACTACGCTGGAGACCCTTGGATTAGGGGTTGGGTTGGGCATCGGGGTGGGAACGATCGCAGCGATAGGTACGATCGCTTGCGCGATCGGCTGTGAGCGTAATCAAGGGTTTTGAGTGGGCTTGCCGGGATCCACCTGGTGGTGATGACGCGTCTCTGCCGATGACACGACTGACATCGTCGGCGCTCGAATACCCGCTCTGAGAGTTTGGTCCGGCCCCGGCGCATTCTATTCACTCAAACGGCCGGGTAGCCGTCGAAATACGAAGAGTTGTTACCGACGAATTCGTCCTGGTCTTCAAGATCCTTTTTACCTGACAGTTGTCTTCGAGGAGTCGTTGACGACACCGGTAACGGAACGCACGATTTCGCGATTGTGTTCTTCCTGAGCGGCGGGTGTCACGGTACGTGAAGACTCAAGCTCTGCGCGAACTTCCGCGCGAGTCTTGACGCCCGGTCCATAGTTGGGAGGGCCTTCATAGCTGCCCGATCGGCCGATTCCCTGGCCTCCTTGAGCAAAAGCAGTCGTCGTGATGATGGTCGCGACGAGTGCCAACGAAAGTCGATAAAGGGTGGCTGACATATTGAAGCTCCGTTAGAGAAAAAATCTACGAAAGATGACGCTTAAGGATAAAAATTAAAGTTGGTAATACGAAATAAAAATAAGTGGCAGGTGGATAAGAACTAAATTCGTGGCAACCTTCTCGGTTAAAAGTTACCTATCTTCGACGCTCTGATCTGGCCGACTATCTCCGTGCGGGTCTGCCGGCCAGTCGGTATTGCGGTGGGTCCGTTTTCGAGCAGAACTGCCAACGCTCGCGTTTCATTTGTGAGCGTAGACGTTCTCATCGCTCACTCGACCGCTTTCACCATATCCTCAATCACCTTCTTCGCGTCGCCGAACACCATCATCGTCTTGTCCATGTAGAACAGGTCGTTGTCGAGACCGGCGTAGCCTGCTGCCATCGACCGCTTGTTGACGATCACCGTGCGCGCCTTGTACGCCTCGATAATCGGCATGCCCGCGATCGGCGACTTCGGATCGTTCTTCGCCGCCGGGTTCACCACGTCGTTCGCGCCGAGCACCAGCACCACGTCGACCTGCCCGAACTCACCGTTGATGTCGTCCATTTCGTAGACCATGTCGTAGGCGACTTCGGCTTCGGCGAGCAGCACGTTCATGTGCCCAGGCATGCGGCCGGCCACCGGGTGAATCGCGTACTTCACCTCGATGCCTTTCTCGACCAGCTTGTCGGTCAGTTCCTTCAACGCATGCTGCGCACGTGCGACGGCGAGGCCATAACCCGGCACGATCACCACGGTTTCGGCATTGCCGAGCATGAACGCTGCATCATCGGCCGAACCGGATTTCACCGGACGCTGCTCAGCCGACCCACCCGCTGCAGCCGCGCCCGGTTCGTTGCCGAAGCCGCCGAGAATCACGTTGAAGAACGAGCGGTTCATCGCCCGGCACATGATGTACGACAGAATCGCACCGGACGAGCCGACCAGCGAGCCCGCAATGATCAGCATCGGATTGTTCAGCGAGAAGCCGATGCCCGCCGCCGCCCAACCCGAATACGAGTTCAGCATCGACACGACCACTGGCATATCCGCGCCGCCAATCGGAATGATGATCAGCACGCCGAGCACGAAGGCGATCAGCGTCATGATGATGAACGGCAGCCACGACTGCGTGAGAAAGAAGATCACGCCGAAGCCGAGCATCGCGAGCGCGAGCAGCAGGTTGATCAGATGCTGACCGGCATACACGACCGGCGCGCCCTGGAACAGCCGGAACCTGTACTTGCCCGACAGCTTGCCGAACGCGATCACCGAACCCGAGAACGTGATCGCGCCGACGAACGTGCCGATGAACAGTTCGACGCGATTGCCATACGGCAGGAAGCCCGGCGCGGTGTTCTCCGGATCGACCAGACCGAACGCGGACGGCTCCGACACCACCGCATACGCGATACACACGGCGGCGAGACCGATCAGCGAGTGCATCGCCGCGACCAGTTCCGGCATCTTGGTCATCTCGACGCGCGCGGCGACGAACGCACCAACCGCGCCGCCGATCACCAGCGCGACCAGCAGCAAACCGAGACCCAACCCGAGGTTCGAGCCGAGCCCGTTCGCCTGCTTGACGATCAGCGCGATGGTGGTGAGGATCGCGATCGCCATC